>CAKKSC010000022.1 GCA_919902985.1 Desulfuromonadales bacterium
GTGGCCTCCACGCTGGGTTTATGAACTTTTATTCAACAAAAAAACTTATGCAATTTCCTAACCGGACAAGGCTGAAATGAAATCAATCCTCGGAAATCAGCATTCAATTAAGATATTAATAATTGTTTTGTCTTCCATCTTTCTTCCTGCCTGTGCCCAGAGGCTTGTAGTTGGCCACTCTAATTATCCAGAACTAAAACTCACGAAATCCGTTAAGTTCAATGACAGCTTTGACAAGGAAGGGCTTCGGCAGGCGTGTATCAGACAGTTGGATGTCCTTGACAGGGTACTGGCTGTCAACAATCTTCCCGCAGAGAAGAGGGCCTACTATGAAGAGATGGCTGACACTACAATAACCATCCTGTCCGGTTTAGACAGCCCTGACTTTGGCAGATTCGTTCAGGAGAATTTTGATTTTTATCGGGGAGGGGCAGCTGGTTCTGTCTTGTTTACCGGTTACTATACCCCTTTGCTTCATGGTTCCAGAGAAAAGAACGAACGCTACCAATACCCAGTCTACGGTGTCCCTGAAGACCTGATCTTTGTTAATCTCGAAAATTTCAATAAATCAGGAAAGGTCAAGGGGGTTGTCAGGGGAAGAGAGCTGGTCCCGTATTACAGACGTGAAGAGATAGAAAACAAACTTGGGTTTGAACAAACCCCTCTTCTGTATGTTGACGACAAGGTCGCCCTTTTTTTCCTCCATATCCAGGGTTCAGGGATAGTCGAGATGCAGGACGGGAGCAGGATACGGCTGAATTATGCAGACAACAACGGAGTTTCCTATGTGAGCATAGGGAGGCAGCTCATCTCAGACAACGAGGTCCCTCGTGAACAAATGTCAATGGAGGCCATCAGAGACTATTTCCAAAGACGCCCCGAAAAGATAGATCACTATTTCAACCAGAATCCAAGTTACGTTTTTTTTAAAGAGGATACCGGCGGTCCTTTCGGAAGCAGCGGGGCTGTAGTTACATCCGGCCGTTCCATAGCCGCTGATTCAAGCTATTTCCCAAAATTTGGTCTGGCTTATATAGAAACTGAGATACCTGATAGCAAGAGAGAAGACGGGAACATCAAGACAATACCCATTTCAGCCCTCGTCTTTGACCAGGATTCCGGAGGGGCGATTAAAGGACCTGGAAGGGTTGATATATACTTTGGAGAAGGTGACGAGGCTGCCTTCAAGGCCGGGTTTATGAAAAACGAGGGGAATATCTATTACCTGAAAAAGAAAAAGATAAAAGTTGAGCCTCTTGCAAAAGTACCCTTTTGTGTCATTCCGAACGAAGTGAGGAATCTTTCAGTGTAATAAAAACAAAGATTTCTCCCGCTGGTAGAAATGACAAAACGGAATTTAAAAGGGACGGTTCTCTTCATTTTACCACCGTACTTTTTATCATTATTTAAAGAGAACCGTCCCGATTAGTTACGCTTAGTTACAGGTGCGAGAGACGATTCGTTATGGCTTCTTCTCCGCCACCGCCACCTTGGCCACTTCTGCATTGAAGTCGGCGACACCCTTGACAGCGCCTGCCACATAAGCGTTGAGATCAATAGTGAAGGTGTATTCGGCCGAATTTGTCTTGACTGAGCCCGCCCCGCTGAGGAGTGACAAGCCCTTGCTCAGTGCGTTGGCGGCCTCGGGTGTGGTATCGGCGGCCTGTACCAGTTCGCCCGTATTTTCTGCGATCTTCACCGGGTTGTTGCTGGTGACGCCGGGAATACCGTGCATCATGCGCACCTTGGGCGCACCCATCCATTGTGCAGAGGCGTTCATTAGTCTCATGCTCGGCTCGGTCTTGATGGCGGCGGAAATGGTGCTATAGGTGGCATCGGTTTCACCCCATACCTGCGGCGCCCTGATAGTGTACTGGGGGATAATCACAGTGGCGTCCTTGAATCTGGGTTTACCGAGACTGATGAACTGGTTGAAGACCCCGCCGTTCATACCACTCCTGAAATGCTGGTCGTCGCTGGGAGCCGCTACGACATAGGTCTCATCGCCATTACGCGAGTTTTCCACCGGCAGGCCCCATGCCGCATCCGCCTTCTCGCGACCAGCACCTTTCACGTAATCTCGGTCGCGGATATCATTGTAGGTAAGCACTGTATAGCCTGCCGCGCGCAGTTTGGCAACGAAGTCATCGTAAGCCTGTTGCGCGATGCTCTGCGCCAGTTTCTTGTCGATGCCGACCACTTTGTATTTGGCGCTGGCCTTGACCGCATTGGCGTTGCTTCCGACTTTATAGCCTCCTTTCTGGGCGACAAAGGCATTGCCTTTCACCAGCAGCTTCACATAGGCCGTAGGTACGACAATGGTGTTGGCGTAACTGACGAGATCTTCCGGGTTGATGGCAGTGACGGCCAGCGTGTTGCTGACCGGCGCCTCGGGCGCGGCGGACTTGGCGGCAGGTGGTTGCCCGCCGCCAGTGGCACAGCCACCCAGGGTGAGGGCTCCAGCAATAATTGGGTACACTACCATAGCAGACAAACTCATTCTTAACTTCATCATCATCATCTTCTTCTCCTCCTCCTCATTTAGTAGTTCCGGCATTTATTATTTGTAACTACTCAGGTTGCTTAGCTAAACAGTTGGGTTACGCGATGAAACTGCTAACCCAACCTACGATTTGAAAAGGCGTAAATCGGGGACGGGGTCAATATTGTTTCGTCCTAAAATTAGAACCCGTCCCTGATTTACGCCAAAGCCTAGAAGCTGACGTCGCCGCTCAGGTGGGCCATCGTCGTGGCCACCAGCACATCGAAACCATTCACATTGTTGAGATCAACATTGAACGCCGCTGTGTTGCTGGCGAGGTTTACGCTTGCGCCGGTGCAGGGAGTGGTCGAGCCATCGCTACAGAAGGTGAAGTTGGTTAAAGTCACGCCATCCGGTCCCCAGTAATAGCCCATGTTATCGACCACGCCTGTGGTGCTGTCATAGTAGATCTGGACCGCCACGATGGCGCTGCCGATGTGGCCATCCACCCGGATGCGCCGCAGGTTGGGTTTGCTGGGGTTTCCCGCAGATGCTTCGGTGATGGTGTCAACCGCGATGGCGCCGTTGCCGTCGGACGGGGTTGCCGCAGTAACGTTGATCGTCGCGCTGCTGCTGCCACCACCTGAACCCCCACCCGTGCCGCCGCCGTTACCGCCACTCGTCGTGTTCGCGTAGGCGGCAGTGAGAGCCGAGCCTAAACCTGCAGGAAGAGTAAAGGTGGTTGCTGACGCATTGCTCAGCAGATTCGCATACGTGACACTGGCGCCGGTCATGGCCGCATTCAGGGCAGCCAGCATGTCATCAGTGGAGTTGCCGGATGTGGCCGTAAACGTCGTGGTGATCGGGTCGATGGTATTCAGCGGAGTGAGTGCAAGAGCTGTGCGCAGCTGGGTAAGCGCAGCATCGATCTGTGTTTGATTGATAGCCGAGAGTGCTGTTGAGTTTAACCCGCCAAACCATGTGCCTGGCGTTGCCGCACCCGCCAGATTGGACACAATCAAATCGGTCAGCGGGGTGACATTAACGGTGCCCAAAGCTGAGGCAATGGAATGGTAAGAAGTGGTGTTGAGTGTGCCATTAATCGTGCCGCCGCTGACTTGCACTGCGCAGGGTGGTGTCTGTCCGGAGACAGTGACTTGCCAGTCACCCGTGCTGCTCGTGGTGGTAGAGAGTGCGCTGCCTGCCGCACAACTGACGGTGATAGTGCCCCCAACTATCGGGGAGCCTACCGCCGCAGTGCCACTCAGGGTGCTGGCAGCAGGGCTGCTGCTTCCACTGCCGCTACCGCATCCAGTCATGGCAAGCACCCCTGCAATGAGCAGCAAACACATGGCTGCCAAAAAACTTTTTGATCGTTTGTTCATAATGCCTCCTTTTTAATGTTTGAACAAATCAGGGTATTTCAGTTCAGTAGGTTGGGTTAGGCGTTTTCCTGCCGTATCCCAACAAAAGTGGTGGGACTGGCTAAACCGTTGGGTTACGCGATGAAACTGCTAACCCAACCTACGATTTGAAAAAGCGTAAATCGGGAACGGGGTCATATTGTTTCGTTCTAAATTAGAACCCGTCCCTGATTTACTTCGTTGCTCCCGATATAAGGAAAGTCCCCCTCTCCGAAGATAAGGGGGACGACCTGTCGGGCAGTCTATTTTGAGGACTCCATTGCCATTTCAAGGAAGTGACCAAAGGCATTTTTAGTAAGAGCCGTATACTGGACAGGGTCCACAACAACCCCGGTGCGAGTGATGCTTGCACTGCTGCCTCGTCCTCCACCCATGGCTGCCATCATCCCAACGGCCTGAGTGATACCTCCTGCCACCTTGTCGCCGGTTGATGTCTCATCCTTGATCTCTTTAACAAAGTCTTTCTGAGCGATGATCGGGTATTTGAGAAGGAATTCGGGATTTTTCCCGTTAGTCATGCACTCCTGCTTCCCGGAAAAAGGCGCCTTCCAGCATTTCATTGACTCGTTCGCCACGAACATGACCTGGCCCCGTACTGCAAGCCGCACCTCTCCTTTTACCGATGCCGTATCTCTTGAGGCATGCTTCTGCATCCCGTCGCTGCTCCCCTCAAGTCTGGCGAAATCAACCATGATATCGACGTGGGCTGCGTCAGCCTTCAGGGAATCGATAAGACGTCCCTCGTGCATCAATGGAGAATTGCCTGATGCCTGTGAGAAGGCCATTGAAAGGGCTTTCCCGGTTCCTACATAAGCAGGATTAAAGACCTTCTGTCCTTTTGGAGCAAGCACCTTGTACTTTGCCTTGCTCCCTGGAGGTGTGAACTCAAATGGGCTGTCCTTACCGCCTTCGTGCATCTTCAGGAAGTGCTCATTAGATGCAAGTTCTGAAGCAGGGACAATAGCCCGCCCGGATGCCTTGATACCCTGTTCCGCCTGCAAACAGAGGTCCTCTGCAAGCTGCTGCAACTGTTCATCGCTTATGCCGCGCAGGTAATAGAATGAGCTTACTTTAGCATCAACCCGCCCTTTGCTTTCACTGGACGGAGCAAAGGCTCCAACACCTGTCTCAGCGCTGGCACTGGTCATCTCACCGACAAGGACATTGCAGGATGTGATGGCGATCTTGTCAAGATTCTTATTGTTCTTGGTGTTACGTGCATCGATGAACTGGACGGCCTGGGAGGCGGCTGACTGAGAAGGGTCGAATTTTGGGTCAGGCTTAGTCATCCCCCCACAGCCGCTGAGAATGCCTCCAATAATGATCGGATATACTATCTTTACTGGTATTCTGGTTCTGATTTTCATGTTTTCTCCTTTTTGATTTTTATTGTCAGCCGGAAAGATGATTGTGAGCAAAACCCTTTCTTGTTATCATTGTTCCAACAGCCTTGGAATTTAGCTTTAGCGTACAAATCAGATGAGTCCAGTTCAATAGCCGGATAAATCATGATTTGTTGACGCGGCTATTATCAAAGAGTTCGGGACACCTGTAAATAGCAGGAATTAACCTTTTTGCATGACTAAAATTAGTCATTTATTTTAATGACGCATCGATGTATAAAGGAAAAGATAATCTATTTTCTGACAGTTATTTCTCTATCTGCAAAACAAAGGGGCTGGTGATTTAATCATGATGCATGTCGTAATTGTTGAAGATGATCCCCTTGGAGGAAGCCTTTTAAGGGAATATGTTGATGGCGGAGAAGTTCGGGTCAACGCCCTTTATACGTCGGGAGAAGAGGCCGTGGAAGCGTTGGGGAAGCTGCCGCTGCCCGATGTCATCCTTATGGATGTGGGTCTTCCAGGCATGTCCGGGATTGAAACAACAGAGATCATAAAAAAGAAGTACCCTTCCATTGAAATCATTATTCAGACTATTTTTGAAGATGCTGAGGTAATTACTGACGCCATTAAAGCCGGAGCGACAGGTTATCTCCTCAAGGCCTCCCCGAAGGAAGAAATTCTGAAAGCCATATGGGAGGTTAAGTCGGGCGGCTCATACTTATCCGGGAAGATTGCCAGGAAGGTATTGCAGCAATTCAACAGGTCTGAAACAACTTCCTCTCAGGAAGGCCTAAGGGAAGAGAGCGCCCACCGTTTTCAGCTCACACCCAGGGAAGAGTTAATCCTTGGGGAGCTGATCAGGGGAGCATCCTACAAGATGATTGCCGATGCACTATGCATCAGTGTTCATACGGTCAACAACCATGTCCGCAAGATTTACGAAAAGATGCACGTCAACTCACGGGGAGAGGCTGTTGCCCTGGCAACAGGATGGGATGAAGGGAGTTCTTCCATTCCCCGCTGAGAACGCCTCTCTTCTATGTCCTTAAAAGAACGAGGTAACCCGCAAATAATAGTCGCGCACGTTGGGGAAATTCATTCCACTATAGGTGTCCTGTACCTCCAGCTTGACTATCAGTGGCATGGGGAGGTTCCCGCGCTGCCAGCGTTCAATACCACTCCAAGAAATAGAGGCACGCCACTGATCTGCACGGACGCTTGTGTTTTTCTCCAGGGATGCTGTATCCGTTCCCTGTCCTGATCCGTATCGGTCACTTCCCTTGTCGTAACGATGCCATGTGCCGGACAAACGCCAGTTGGCCAGACTTTTTCCCAGTTCAACGTCGTATTCAAAGTAATCACCCAGGTCGCGCGTCACCCTTTCTTTAGTTGCCGATGTGGCCAACAGCTCGCCCGGAGCCGGAACCCGGACAGTTCTATGGTCCTCCATCTGGACGTTATGTTCTACGAGAAGGCGGGCGTCAAAACCGGCACCCAGGCTGCGGAAGTACTCCACCCTTGCCCTCAGGTCGGTACTGCCGTCTCCAAGAGGGACATCGAGAAGGTTATCAGGGTCGTCCTCCCTGGCCAGACCAAAGCGGACGCCAAGGCCGAGGATTGCGCTGTCATGTTTGCCCTTATGAAATCGCCATAGAATCCCGACAGTAGGATCAGAGAAACCGGACACGGTCGTTTCTTCGATCCTTTTATATCCATAGCCAAAGGCAGGGTCCGTCAGTATTTTCTGGAGGCCTTCTGTTCCCACTGGCTCTGTAGCCCCGGCGCCAACGGGAGCGAAAGGGAAGTTTGCGGCGCCTATCGGCACACCTGGATTAAACGCGGGATTGAAACCGATATTCCCGCCTGAGACTGAAAAATTTGCGGCTGCTCTGCTCCGCCCGAAGGGAAGTTGCAATCCGAGAGTCAGGTTATCAGTCAGACCATAACCGACGAGAAGTTCAGCAAAGAGATTTTCAACTTTTGAGTCAATAGACATATTGCCAAGGGACATGCCGGGGCCAAAAACCGTCAGAGAAGGAAAGATGCTGCTCCCCAGATCGAGCCCATCGTATTTTTTGTCGAGATCAACAAGGTTGCCATCTTCATCATACCACTTATCATAACCATTGACGCGTACCTCAAGTCGCGCTGCCCATCGTCCCCTGGGAGCCATGACATCCAGCCCATGCGACGCGGACGATTGTAACTTTTCCTCAGCATAAGCAGTTGAAGATATTACCGTGGACATAAAAAAGCATGTAATCATCAAGCGTAGTGCTCTGCCATAAAAAGCAGTTTCCATAAAGTGATTCCTCCCGGGATTTTTCTTAAATTACCCCTACAGCAAAAGTTCCATTGTAATGCACGTTCCTTCACCCGGATTTGACCGGATATTCAGTCCTGCATTCATTTCCCTGCATCGTCGCTCCATATTTTTCAGGCCGTGGCCACCGCCTGTCCGCCGGGCTGAATCAAAACCCCGCCCATCATCCTTAATTTCAAAAGTTATCTTTTCTGCATCATCTCTGATGTTTACAGTAATTGTCTTTGCATCCCCATATTTGATAGTATTGGTCAACGCCTCCTGGAATATGCGAAGCAGGTTGAGACTGACAATATGGGGAACCATCCGCTCTTCATTGATCAGTCTCCTCGATACGCTGCACTCGAGACCGGCCATCAGGGCAACTTCTTTGGTCTTTTCTCCCAGGTGAAACGACAGCACTCCCATCGTTGCCATTTCACCTTCCATGGTGAGTATAAGATTTCTCAGCTCTGCCAGACCTTCGTCCAGTACCCCTCTCAGTTGAGAAAGCCGCATTTCCGGTTCGGGCGCGCCTCTGAGGATAAGATCAACCAGCATGACGCCATTGGAAAAATTTCTGCCCAGGCCGTCATGAATTTCTCTGGAGATTCGCTCCCTTTCATCCGTCACAGCCTGTTTCGTTTCCATTTCCCGCATCTGCGCATGTGAGATCTCGATCTCTGTTCTGGCTGCATTGACTCTATTTTCAAGCTCCTTGTTCAATGCCTCCGCTTCATCAAGGGCCGTAATAAAGCGCCGTATGAGATGCCAGGCCATGATCATGAAGATAATCGGCGCTGAATAGTGATTAAGGTGAAAGTCGGTAAAGCCTGTAGATGAAATAAGCCGGGACTGTAAGATCCAGTCATGCACAGCAGTTAGAAGTACAATGGCGATGCCGAGGCCCATCACCCCCGACTCCCGGCTCCCCTCGACCTTCCAATGGCGAAGGAGTTGGAAGGCAGTATAAAAACCGAGAAGCATGGAGCCGCTATACCAGAAGACCGCCACACCGTTCATCTCGCCCAGTTCGGCAAAGGCCAGTGCAACCCCCCCTGAAACAGCAAAAAGGAGATAAATCGATTCGAGTACTCTTCTTTTGCGCTTAAGAAAACGGTGCGAGAATATGGCAAGAAAAATGGTCCACCAGGTCAGGCTCCCATATGCTACCCAGTCCCAGGCCTTCGCCGATAGAGGGATGTCATGAATAAACAGGTTAAGGCTAAAAATAGACCACATCAGAACGGAAAGCGCAAACCACAGGTAGGAGGTATCGTTGCGTCTTCTGACCCAGAGAGCAAACATGAAGACGCCTACAGCAAGAGTCTCCGGGAAAAGCATGGCGCTGATATCGTTCTGAAACAGCTTTCTTAACTCGAATCGACGCTGAAGCAGCTTAATATCACCTAACTGGAGAGGTGATAGCTGGATATCATAAGGATAACCTTTAATGCGCACATCGATAATGTTCTCACCGGAACGCCACAGCGCCGGAGGAACGGTAAAAAGGAGCGGCCGGTTCCAGTTGCGCGCAACAGGCTCTTCAAATGAGCCGCCGTCGCCGATAAACTGCCCGTTAAGAAAAACTGCGGCATTCATACTGAGTTTTTGAAGATAGATCCCCCAGGTATTTGCTGGGCAGGCATCCAGTTGAAGATGAAGACGATACCAGCCGTTTTGCCCTTTTTTGTAAAGCCCCTTTTCCCAATGATGGGGGAGCGTCAGCGGACGCCATTGATCCGGTGGGAGGATAGGGGGAGTTGAAGCATTGGAAAGGACAAATCCCGCCTCTGAAATATCACGGAGACCGCTGCTATCGGAAGTTTGGCCGCCAAAAGCCACAGATGGTGCAAGGAGTAGCAGGAAAAAAACGAGCAGTTTATTCATAATATAATTTTCATAAAACCCTATTTAACTCTGTTTAAAGAATCTATAAACATACTGAAGTCATGTCAGTTGTCCCGAATACAGACGCAGTGCGCTTTTCGTGGATGAGAAGAATATCATAAGATAGGTAGCAACACAACGTAGAAAGAAACCTAAACTCATCGTTTTTAACCCTATTCTATGATAATCTATGCGCATAAATCGATGATTGGGAGGCTACAGTGACAGAAGACAGGATCAGGGAAATCATACATGAAGCGGAGGAGTGTTATAACAGACTCGCTTCGACCATAGTGGAGATACCCGATTACACACTCGACAGCCTACCAAAAGAAAAAAGTAACAGCTTTATAAATGGGGGACTTTATGAGTTCACAGCATACAGGAGGGAGTTTAAAGCACGGCTCATCTTCATCTGCCTTAAGGCCCCGGATGAGCAGGCCTATTTTCTGGAGAGGTTCAGGATTTACAGCATGGAAAGCCCTCAGGGGATTGAAAGGGCAGATGACCCGGCGTATTTAAAAGGGACCGGGGAATCGGTTTATCTGAGGATACCGGCTGGTTCCACAATCCTTGATATCGGATGTGGGACCGGTAAGTATCTTAAGGTTATGAATGGCAGAAATATTACTACTCTGGCCATGGATATATCAAAAGAGCTTATAGATGAGGACAGGAAGTCGCTGGATTTGAAGGGTGTCCGCTTCTTCCCAGGCGACTGTCTCGACCTGCGCTTTCTGAAAGAGAAGGAACTGGACTTTCTCACCGGGGTCAACATCCTGAATGTCCTCTATCCGGAGATGGTTGAGTCCTTGCTGGATCAGGGGGCAAGGGTGGCAAAAGGCGGTCTGTTTGCCTTTACACTCCCTGCCAGGGCAGATATTTGGACTGAGTACTCGCCGGATTTGGAGGACCATTCAGGAAGGGGGTTGAAAAGGGGCTCGGATGAGTATCTTGAGGTCGCCTCCAATCAGACCTTTCGTGGTCAGATGAGGCTCTTCTCCCATGTCAGGAGACTGTGCTCTGAAAAAGGCTGGAAATGGAGGATATTCAGGTTTGTAGATAGCTCCATCCTGGACTCGTTTAAGTTTAACAAGACCCTGGATGTTAGATATCTGAAGGAAGGGGAGGATTCGCTCTTAAAGCTCCTTGAATTCCCTGTAAGGAGGGCAGGCCATTCGGAAGTCCCGCCAGAGGGTTCATTCCTCGTGTGCGCCATAGGTTACGGCTTGGAGGTGTACTTTGGAGGGGATGAGCTTCCGCCAGCTGAAGAGGTCAGTTATTTTAATGCCGATGCGCTGTTCGAGAGATTCGAGATCAGACAGGAGCAGAAAGAGTCCATAGCCCGCTGGAACCTGCCTTTTGTATAGTAATGACTACGACTCCGACAAATTTTTTGCTTTTCACAAATGAATAAACATAGGAGCCTCTTGCAAAAGTCCCCAAAATACCCTTCGACAAGCTCAGGGTGAACGGGGTTGGGTTGAAATTATTGAACTTTATTCGTTCGTGGTGAGCCTGTCGAACCACAAAAGATAGTTTTGCAAGAGGCTTATAGTTCAAAACATTACTTCCATGGCCTCCCGCACTGTCCCGACAGGTACGATCTCGATCCCGTCAATCCGTTGAGAAAGTTTGTTCCCTGAAGGAACGATGCACCTTGTAAATCCGAGCTTTGCGGCCTCCCCGACCCTGAGTTCAGCCTGCGCGACTCCCCTGATCTCCCCGGTCAGCCCGATCTCGCCGATTATCACGGTCTTTGGGTCTATCGGCTTGTCGAGGAAGGATGACGCGACTGCTGTTATTATGCCGAGGTCAACGGCAGGTTCGTCAATTTTAACTCCGCCTGCAACATTTACGAAGATGTCCTGACCTATCAGGTTCAGTCCAACCTTCTTTTCAAGGACAGCGACAAGAAGGGAGACCCTGTTATGGTCAACCCCTATGGTTGTCCTGCGCGGGACTGCAAAATTAGTAGGCGACACAAGGGCCTGGAGCTCCACGAGGATAGGCCTCGTTCCCTCTAATGAGGTCACGACTGTGGAGCCGGATGCGTTTAACGGCCTCTCTGCCAGGAATATCTCGGATGGATTGGATACCTCTTTAAGCCCGGAATCTGTCATCTCAAACACGCCTATCTCGTTTGTTGAGCCGTACCTGTTCTTTACGGCCCTGAGGATGCGATATGCGTGCCCCCTCTCCCCCTCGAAATATATGACAGTGTCAACCATATGCTCCAGGAGTCTCGGCCCCGCGATGGCCCCTTCCTTTGTGACATGCCCTATAAGGAAGGTTGATACACCTGTTCCCTTGGAGAGCTGCATGAGGCGACCAGCGCACTCCCTCACCTGGCTTATGCTGCCCGGGGCAGAGTCTATCTCGGTCGTAAATATGGTCTGGATCGAGTCTATAACAAGAAGTGCCGGCCTCAGCTTTTTGACCTCTTCCAGTATGGTCTCCAGTGATGTCTCTGCCGCCACAAAAAGGTCCTTTGCCTTAACTCCAAGCCTCTCGGCCCTCATCCTGGTCTGCCTCGCAGACTCCTCACCCGACACATAAAGCACAGGAAGGCCTTGGGATGCAACCATTTCCATGGCCTGAAGCAGAAGAGTCGATTTTCCTATGCCGGGGTCTCCCCCTATCAATATAAGGGAGCCCTTCGCAATCCCTCCGCCAAGGACCCTGTCGAACTCCGCTATCCCGACCTGGACCCTGTGTTCATCCGTAACCTCTATGTCGCAGATAGGCACGGGAGGCTGGGGCTTTATAAGCTCCAGCCCCTTCTTAATTGAACGCTCCTTTTGAAACACCTCTTCAACAAAAGAGTTCCATGCGCCGCAGTCAGGACATCTTCCGAGCCACTTTGGCGCCTGGTATCCGCAGGACTGGCATGAAAATACGGTGTTTGTCTTGGCCATTGTAAAAAACGCTCCAACTGTAAGTCACGGTATTATACCGAATGTTCAGATTGAGTCAATAACAAGGACGTTGAATACCATAAACTTGACAGTCTTTCTTACAGGGAATAAGATAAGAAAAAAATAAAAAGGAGGTTATCGATGGGAAAAAATCATAGAATTATCCCGATGTCAATACTTGCTCTTATCGCTTGTGCAACACTATTGTCAGCTCAAATGAACGGTCCCGGGCACGAACATGACAAGAAGATGGGCAAAACGGAAAAGACAGAGCAACACAAAGGTCCTGGCATGGAGATGGACACGCCACGCTGGAAGCAGACGCTCACAGAAGAACAGAAGATGAAGGTCGATAAGATGCATCTGGAATTAAAAAAGGCCATGAACATACTTGAGTCAAAGATGAATCTGAAAGAGGTTGAGATGAATAACTTTGCTACACAAGATAATGCCGACACTAAAGCCCTTCATCGTGCTATAGACGAGATAATGGAGCTCAAAAAGGAGATGATGATAAAGAAATATGACCATATAATCGAAATGCGCTCCATACTTACACCTGAACAGCGTGTATCCTTTGATCTTGGGCTCAGCAGCGGCATGGGCGGGATGCATCAGGGACATCATTAAAATGAAGCAACTGAATTTGAGAGGGTGGAAAACTCGGACAGGGTCAGGGTTTCTCCCCTCCTTGAACCATCTATCCCTGCCCTCTTCAAGGCTGCCTCTACATCATTCTTTAGGAGGCTCAGGCCGGAACTTAGGGCATTCAGCAGAGTCTTTCTCCTCTGGCCAAAGGCGGCCTTTACCACCTTCAGCATAAGCTCCTCGTTATCTGTCTTTACAGACGGCTCTGCAAGCATTTCAAGCCTTACAACGGCAGAATCAACCTTTGGAGGCGGTGTGAATGCGTGAGGTGAAACCTTGAAAAGGAGAGAGGGCACTGTGTAAAGCTGGGCAAAGACGGAGAGGATGCCGTAGTCCTTTGTGCATGGTTTTGCTACAAGCCTGTCGGCAACCTCTTTCTGGAACATAAGGGTCATGGACGAGATGTATTCCTTGCCCTCAAGCAGCCTGAAGAGAACTGGAGTGGATATGTTGTAGGGAAGATTTGCCACAACCTTGATCTTCCTGCCGACCCTTTTATACAACCCGCCTATGTCAAATTTAAGGGCATCGGCATTTATAATCTCAACATTATTTTCTGAGAACTTCTCTGAAAGGATCGAACAAAGCTCCCGGTCCAGTTCAACGGCCATGACCCTCTCTGCTTTTTGAGAAAGCAGGGATGTCATATCTCCAAAGCCCGGCCCTATCTCAAGGACAATGTCATCCTTCGAGACTCCGGCCCCGTCAATGATCTTGCGGATTATATTCTGGTCTCTGAGGAAGTGCTGACCAAAACGCTTTTTAGAAACAAAGGATGAGGGATGAGGGATAAGGGATGAATCAAAACTTTTATTTACTTCAGCCCTCATCCTTCCGCCCTCGGCCTTGTCTTTTTTCATCCTTCCTCCTTCATCCCTTTCACTATATCCCTGTTATCTCGTACTGCTCCTGATGGAATGTGTTTCTGGCCTTTATGATGATCTTCTTTCCAAGCAAGGTCTCAAGCTCTTCAACGCTCTGGCTTTCCTCATCATATAAAATGTCTGCTATCTCCGGGTTCACTGAGATCATAATCTTGTCGCCGGGAAGTTCAATATTGTCACGCCTTATCGCCCTGAATATCCCGTAACAGACCGTGTTCTTTGACTTTATCCTTCCCCTTCCATCGCAGTACGGGCATGGCTCGCAAAGGGCCTGGTTCAGGCTCTCCCTCACCCTCTTCCGGGTCATCTCAATCAGGCCAAATTCCGATATCTTCAATATGTTCGTCCTGGCCTTGTCCTTCTTCAGGGCCTCCATCAGGGCATTGTATACCTTTTCCCTGTTTGCGGGCTTGTCCATGTCTATGAAGTCTATGATTATTATGCCGCCAAGGTTTCTAAGACGGAGCTGATAAGCCACCTCCTTGACCGCCTCCAGATTGGTCTTAAGCACCGTGTCTTCGAGCTTCTTTTTACCGGTATACCTGCCTGTATTTACGTCAATGGCGGCCAGGGCCTCGGTCTGGTCAATGATTATGTACCCGCCGGACTTGAGCCAGACCCTTTTTCCCAGGGCCCTGCTTATCTCAAGCTCTATCCCGAAGGCATCGAATATAGGCTCATTCCTGTCGAAAAGCTCTACATACCCGGAAAGCTTTGGCATGAAGGTATTCACAAACTCCATGGCCTTCGCGTATTCCTTCGGGGAGTCTATGACCAGACGGGATATATCTGTGGAGAACATGTCCCTTATGACCCTCAGGGTAAGGTTCAGCTCCGAGTGGATTAACGATGGGGCAGGTGCGCTTTCCCTCTTTTTCTGAATGCTGTCCCACAGCTTGACAAGATAATCCATATCAGCCTTCAGGTCGTCTTCGCTCTTCCCCTCACTTACCGTCCTGACAATAAACCCGGTTCCAGGGGGCTTCATCCTGAGGAGGATCTCCTTCAACCTCTTCCTCTCCTTATCGTCCTCAATCCTCCTCGATACCCCCACATGGTCCACAGTTGGGGTAAAAACGAGGTGCCTTCCAGCCAGGGAGAGATGGGATGTTATCCTGGCTCCCTTGGCTCCGAGAGGCTCCTTTGATACCTGGACAAGTATCTCCTGCCCCTCTTTTAAAAGGTCCTCAATCGGAACAGACGAGGCAGATGTGAACCTGGCAGGGCCAAACTCAGATTCAAACTCTATCCCCTCGTCCCCATCTTTCATGAATACCTCGTATTCGTCCAGCTCTTCCCTTACGTCCGTGACATAGAGAAAGGCGGTCCTTTCAAGCCCGATATCCACAAAGGCCGCCTGCATGCCTGGAAGTATCTTTACCACCTTCCCTTTGTAAATGTTACCAAATATGCCGAGGTCGCCGCTCCTCTCCACGAAAAGCTCGGAAACCACGCCGTTCTCGAGGAGGGCAACCCTTGTCTCATATGATGGCGCGTTTATTATCAGTTCATTTGACATCTATGCTCCTTAGAAACCCTGCGCTGTCCTCAGGCAGGGCCATATTTATATACATTCCGGTCCCCATCTCAAATCCAGATGTCTGGTAAACCCTTGGCACTATGCTCAGGTACCAGTGGAAGAATTCAACATTTCCAAAGACGGGCCTCATGGAACGTATTGTATAATTAAAATCAGGATTATCAAGACCGTAATATACCTTTCCCAGCGTGGTCTTTATAATCCTGGCCAAATCATTTATCTCTTCGTCTGTTATCCCTGAAAAGGAGGGGTTGTGCCTTCTGGGGAATACCCACATATGAAAAGGAGAGAGGGCTGCATAGGGGATAAATGAAACGAAGTGCTCTGTCTCCATTATTATCCTTGTTCCTTCCTGCAACTCATCTTTCAGGGTCTTACACATGAGGCAGTCGCCGGTGTCATCAAAAAAGCGAATCCCCTCATCCATCCTCATCCTGACCTGGATGGGTGTCACAGGCAACCCTACCAGCTGGGAGTGGGGGTGCTCGATAGACGTTCCCGCCCTTTCCCCCTGGTTTTTAAATATTATGACATGCTCCACCCTCGGGTCTTTGTAGGCCTCCACAAACCTCTCCCTGTATACCCTGAGGATGTCTTCCACCTGGCTTAGGGGAAGGATGGCCGTGGTCATGTTGTGAAATGGAGTCTCGACAATGACCTCATGGATACCCACCCCGCTTAAATTCCTCTTAATGCCGCCATTCCCCCGCATTCTTTCTCCTTCAAGGGAGAGGGCCGAAAATTTGTTAGGCATGACCCTGATCTTCCACGCCTTTTCGTCCTTAAGGGAGAATGTCTCAGGAGGCGTCCTTTTCTCATTCCCCGGGCAGAAGGGGCAAGTCTCGGAATAGAGCGGAAGCGCCGGCCTCTCGGATTTTACCCTGAAGTCCTCTGGCCTCTTGGCCCTTTCTTTGGCAATTATAACCCACTCACGAGTAATAAGGTTTAGCCGTAGTTCCTGCATTCTAACCTCCTTCCTTGTAGGGGCGAGGCGTTGCCTCGCCCCTACAATAAATGTGTCCTTGTCTTCACGATCCTCAGCAGCCTTGTTTCTTCATCCCCAAGCCCGAAAAGGGCATGCATAAGCTCGCCCGGCTTTATGCCTCCTTCCTTCCCGGTCTTTATGGTCATCTCTATTTTATTGTCCACGCTATCAAGCCTTTCAATCAGGGGCCTTATGTCATACTCCTTCCCTGTCCGTTCTTTTTTAAACAGAAACATCTCTTTTTCCATAAAAGACCGAAGTATTGCCCCATCCTCCAGTGGGCCGGGGACAGTCCCCATTCTACGACTACGCTCCGCTTCGTCCGTAAATAGGGACAGTCCCCTGTGTATCTCGTAATCCGCCTTTGTAACCGCAGACGTAACGGCAGGGGATGAGATTGGGACATCAATGGCCGTTTCTATTCTGATCCCTTCAGGAAGTTGCAGGTTAAGTCTGTCCCTTGCCTCGCCAGACGCCAGATATCCCTCTATCTCAATGTCGGCAAACTCCTCCAGAGATTCCATTCCAAGTGATATTGGAGGAGAGAAGGTGATCTTTGGCGCAGGGTGAAAACCGGCGGAATAACGAACAGGGATACCTGCCCTTCTGACTGCCCTTGCAAAGAGGCTCGACAGTTCCAGGTGCCCGAGGAACCTGGCGTCTCCCATCTTAGAGTATGTGAGGCGAATCCGGCGGACAGCGAGGGTTTGCGCTGGTTTAAGAAGCGGTCTCGGACGCCTCCTGACCTCACCTTCTCCAACCCTGTTTTTTATCGTCTGAAAATCGCACAGTCCGCACCCCGTGCAGTCGTCATATCGGCAGTCTGGTGTGAATACTTCGTCAAGGCCCTTCTTCGCCTCAAGCTTAAGGTATTTCTTTGAAATGCCTGAATCTATATGGTCCCAGGGCAGGGTTTCCTCCATCCCCCTTTTCCTGAGGTAAAAGAGAGGGTCTATGCCGCAATCTTCAAATGCCTTCTGCCAGAGGTCAAACCTGAACACCTCCCCCCATCCGTCAAACCTGCACCCAAGCTCAAAGGCCATGGCTATACTCTTTGACAGCCTCCTGTCACCTCTGGCAAAGACCCCCTCCAGCTCACTCATGGCAGGTTCGTGCCATTTGAAGGTCACCCTGTTTTTCTTCAGCTCCATCCTGAGGAGGTCGTGCCTCCTCTTTGTCTCCTTAAGGCCTATCTGCTCTTCCCACTGGAAAGGGGTATGGGGCTTAGGCACGAAGGTTGCGACCGACGCGGTGACGTTTTTCCCTCCGGCCTTTCTGGCAATTTTTAGGGTCTTGCCGGAAAGTTCGGCAATAGCCATTAAATCTTCATCCGTCTCTGTCGGGAGGCCTATCATGAAATAGAGTTTTATGGTCTCCCATCCCGCCTCAAATACCTGCTGGACTGAGTTCAGGAGGTCAGCCTCCGTTATCCCCTTGTTTATCACATCCCTGAGCCTCTCACTACCGGCCTCAGGGGCCATGGTGAAACCGGTCTTCCTGACCCGACTTATCTCCGATATCAGTTCAGGGCTCATAGTGTCAACACGCATGGAAGGCAGCGAGATGGCAATTTTTTCATCTGAATATCTGTCCATCAGATTGGCAAGCAGATCACTTATACAGGAATAGTCTCCAGTGGAAAGGGAGAGGAGGGTCAGGTCCTCATATCCGGTGGAACGTAACGCCTTCTCTGCTATCTCCTGAAGCTTTTCCGGAGTCCTCTCCCTCGTAGGTCTGTATATCATCCCGGCCTGGCAGAACCTGCACCCTCTGGTGCATCCGCGCGTTACCTCCAGTGTCACCCTGTCATGGACTATAGCCATGAAAGGGACTATCGGCCTGTCTGGATATGGAACCGTGTTTAGGTCTGCGACTGTCCTCTTTTCGACCTTTGGATAGTCATCATATTGTGGCCTTATCTCCTTCATCGTCCCATCATTGTTATAAGAGACGTCAAAGAAAGACGGCACATAGATGCCCTTTATGCCTGTCAAGGCTCGAAGGAGGCCCAACTTCCCACCTTCGCATCCTCTCAACTTCCAACTCCTGTATGCTTCCGCTATCTCAGGGAATGCCTCTTCCCCGTCTCCTATCAGCGCAGCATCCAGAAAATCGGCTACAGGCTCCGGGTTGAAGACACATGGGCCCCCTGCAATAATCAGAGGGAAGGACTCATCCCTCTCTGATGCCCATATAGGGATACCGGCCAGGTCCATCATATTCAGCATGTTGGTATGAGAGAGGTCGTACTGGATTGAAAAACCTATTATGTCGAACTCCAGAAGATGGAGGTTTGATTCCAGGGAAGAAAGTGGAAGGGACCTTTCTCTTAGAATTTTCTCCATATCGATCCAGGGGGCATATACCCTCTCTGCCGCGACTTCCGGGATTCTGTTCAATATGTGATAGAGGATATGGAGTCCCTGATGCGACATCCCAACTTCATATACATCAGGAAATGCCAGGGCGATCTTGACGTCTACCTTATCGAGATCTTTGTGGATTGAGTTGACCTCTGTCCCAAGGTAGCGGCTCGGCTTGCTGACGAGAGGCAGGAGGTCTTTAAAAGACGGGTTGTCCATGCATTATTTGTATCATAAGGAGCCACCTGTGTCTATTAAATCATTCCCTCTTTTACCTACGCCTCTTCTGCATCTCTTCTTTATGAAACTTCTGATACAGGACATCCCACTCCCTGCTTCCGGCAGGAATATTCCTGGAATACGAAGATATCTTGTTCCTGACAATCGTATCCACATCGTCCTCTACATTCAGATAGTTGGCGATAGATCTTTTTATCTCATCAACCACCTTGTGTTCCTCATCCTCGTCATAATCTATCAATTCATCCTTCCACAATCCGTCGGCCACCAGGTGGGAGATATGGCTTATCCTGTCTTCGCTTAGTTTCATATGGTCAGGTCCCTCTCTTTTACAAGTTTTTCCTTTATCTTGTTGAACATCTTCATATACTCCAGTTTGCCGCCCTTGAAATCGGCTTCGTAGGTCTCAAGAAACTTTTTGACCTCTCTGTCCAGTTCCTCCTCTACCATCAAATCTCTGGTAATTATCTCTACAATTCGATGCAGCACCTTGTCTTCCGGGGCATTGACGGTCACCATATCCATCCCCTTCAGCTTTTTCAGGATAACCCTTGAAACCTCTTCTGTCTGTAGCTTTGTAAGCCTCATTTACACCTCCGATCTGAATATTAGCCAATATGAAGATAGGTGTCAACATTATACTCTTTTGACCAAGTTGCTTTCAAACATCTTCTTATCGGATTAACGAAAGCTTACTTGGTATTTATACCCGGATGGGTATTATGCCTGAGTATGCAAAATTTTAATTGAATGCGAATTGGTATTAGAGCTGACTTGCCTCAGATACAAAGGGGTAAAATTATCTTTTATCGCTATTCAATCGGTATTGCTATCAGAGAGGAAAAATGCTAAAAAGATAAAAATGGAAAGGTATACAAAGTCCTTTATCGCCTCTGCGCTCATATATGCCATAATAGGTTCTTTTTTAGGTATTTTATATCTCCTGACCTCCGAAGGATTCATATCTATTAACGGGGTATCGATATACCCTCTGATCGTGGCAACCGTTCATGCATTCCTGCTGGGTTTCTTTACAATGATGATCTTCGGGGTGACGTACCACATAATCCCTATGTTTACGGAAAAGGGGTTCTACAGCCCCGTCCTCGCGTATACCCATCTCTTCCTCTCCAATCTGGGGGTCATAGGTATAATCACTTTCCTTTTGTTCTCCACCTATTACCCAACGGAGAGCCATCCCATGGCAAAAGGCGCTGCTGTTCTTGAGGCGGCCTCCCTCATAGTATTTATCTTCAATATGCTCCTGACCTTCATCAAAGGTATCCCGGGAACCGGCCCTCCCAATCCATTCGGGACGACAGACAAGGAGACAGACCTTGTGGCCACCCGTTATACCAGCGCCAGCATTATTTATTTCCTGATAGGTTGCGTCCTGGGGGCATGGATGTTCTTAAGCCCGGGGGATATCTATTTTATTATGCCGGTCCATGCCCATATCAATCTTGTGGGGTTTGTGTCTATGATGATATTCGGGGTTTCATACCACATGTTCCCGAGGTTCGCAGGTAGGCCTCTTCACAGCATCCCGATCGCAAGGCGCCAGTTTACGGTTCTCAATGTCGGGCTTATTGGGATGGTTCTCCTCTTTGCCTTTGCAGAGAGGGATGGAGCGATATACAGAGTTATCCTTCCTCTATTTGGGACAGCAACTTCAGTCTCCATCGGTCTTTATGTGTACAATGTCTGGAAGACCTTAGGCGCTAATCACCCCTCAACTTAATCCTTTCCCCTGAGGGCGAGGAAAGAGAGTATAAAAATGGCTAAGATTTATGAATCGGATACCATCGCTGCCATAGCCACTCCCATGGGGGAGGGGGGGATAGGTATTGTTCGACTGAGCGGCTCGCTTTGCCCCGAAATTGCCAGGAGGATATTAAAGAGGAAGGCTGACGGCCCATGGGAATCTCACAGGCTTTACTATGGTCACGTCATTGATCCTGAATCAGGCATGATTGTGGATGAGTCGTTATGCGTCCTGATGAAGGGACCTAAGAGCTATACAAGGGAGGATGTGCTGGAGATCCATTGCCACGGAGGATCACTGGCAACGGAGCTGGTTCTGGAACTTGTATTGAGGGAAGGGGCAAGGCTGGCCGAGCCGGGAGAGTTCACAAAAAGGGCATTCCTGAATGGCCGCATCGACCTTACCCAGGCAGAGGCCGTCATAGACCTGATCCGGGCAAAGACATCGGCAGGACAGGTTGCCGCCTCAGAACAGTTATCCGGACGCCTCTACAGTGAGCTCATGGAGGCAAAGAAGAACCTTTCGTCCGTTCTTACTCATCTTGAGGCATACATAGACTTTCCTGAAGAGGACATCGAACTTTCTACCAAAGATGGGTTTATAAAAAACTTAACCGAAGTGGGCACACTGCTAAACAGGCTTGTATCATCTTACGAAGAGGGGAGAATATACAGGGACGGTCTGACAACAGTGATTGTAGGCAGGCCTAATGTAGGTAAATCATCCCTTTTAAACCAGCTGCTTAAGGAAAAGAGAGCGATTGTGACCTCTGTGCCTGGTACTACAAGGGACGTGATTGAAGAGTATATGAATATCAGAGGTGTCCCATTGAGGCTTGCTGATACGGCGGGGATAAGGGAGACTGAGGACCTGGTGGAGATAGAAGGTGTCAAGCTTGCCAGGGAGACCTTAGGCAGGGCAGACATAGTCCTTTTCGTCCTGGACGGAAGCCAGCCTATTACAGATGATGACAGGCGTCTTGCCGGGATACTGAAAGAAAAAGCGGTCATCATGGTAATAAATAAGAGCGACCTGCCAAAGAGGGTGACCAGAGAAGAGATAGGAGAATTGCTGATTGATAAGCCCGTTATCTATCTCTCGGCGGAAAATGGAGAAGGGATGGAAACCCTCCATGAGGCCATCTTCAAGGCTGCGGTTCATGGAAAGGAGGCATCAGGGGGGTTGATAATAACCAGGGCAAGGCACAGGGACATATTGCATAAAGGGATTGTAGCTGTGAATGCGTCCATTCAGGGGATAATAGGAGATGCCTCCCCTGAGTTCATAAGTATTGATCTAAGGGCAGCCCTGAACTCCATAAGTGATATTGTAGGTGAGACAACTCCCGATGATATCCTGGACAGGATATTCAGCGAATTCTGTATCGGTAAGTAGCTACATCTGAGGGCTATCTATGCAATTTATGAGGAATGGGCGACAAGCTTCATCTCCTTCCCGCAACAAACCAGTGTCCCACCCCCTGCCTCCAGAACCTCTACCTTATTGCCGCATATCTCACAGTAATAGACCTCGCCTTTTTCCTTTGCTCCCATCCCCTTCTCTCCTTCTTGCTAAGTTTTAAAATATTACCCTAACAACAAATTACAGCTACCCTTTATTTACTTCCGTACCGATGCCGCAGGAACTCAATAACCCCTGGAAGGATCGAAACAAATATGATACCTGTTATGACAAGTGTAAAGTTGTGCTTGACGGCAGGAATATTGCCGAACATATACCCTCCAAATATGAAGACAGCTATCCAGGCCACCCCTCCAACGATGTTATAGTTTATGAAGTGCCAATATGACATGCTTCCTACTCCAGCCACAAACGGGGCAAAGGTACGGATTATGGGCATGAATCTGGCTATAACTATGGTCTTCCCACCGTGCCTTTCATAGAACTGATGGGTTCGTTCAAGGTATTCCCTTTTAAAAAACCGTGACCCGCTCTGCTGAAAGACCTTCGGCCCCATATAGTGCCCTATCCAGTAGTTCAAAGTATCACCTGCCACAGCCGCTATAGTGAGAAGTCCAAACAGCCAGAAAGGGTCGAGAAAACCCATGGCGGCAATTGCCCCTGCCGCAAAGAGGAGGGAGTCTCCTGGAAGGATGGGCATTATGACAAGCCCTGTCTCACAAAAGATGATGAGAAAGAGGACCATGTATGTCCATGTTCCATAGCTCTGTATAATGGTATTCAGGTGCTTGTCGAGGTGCATGAATAGATCGATGAAGCCTGTCAATAATTCCATTGCTCTCCTTTAGATCGGAACAAAGTGGTTGAGAGGGTGGTTCCCCTTTCCAATGTCGTCAAACCCGCTCTTTATTCCATTAAGTACATATCCCTTGGCCTTCGATACCGCTTCCTTAAGTTCTAACCCCCTTGCAAGGCCTGCGGCAATGGCGGCTGACAATGTGCAACCTGTCCCGTGGCTTAACTTCTGCACCCTTGTGGCCTCATAAGTCTCAAATTTAATTCCGTCAAAGAGGATGTCGACGGCCTTGCCTTCAAGATGTCCGCCCTTTATCAGGACGCTTTTTGAGCCTGTTTTACTGAACAGTGCAGTGGCAGCCTCTTTCATGGAGCTTATGTCAGTAACCTTCATTCCCGAGAGGATTGATGCCTCAAGAAGATTTGGTGTGATAATGGTGCATAGGTTAATCAGCGTATCTTTTAATATCTGTACAGCTTCCTCTTCCAGTAAAGGTTCCCCGCTGCCGGAAATCAACACCGGATCAAGGACTATGTTGGCTACCTTCGTCTCCTCAATAAACTGGCTCACAGCAATGACATTCTCAAGGGTCCCCAACATGCCGATCTTTACCGCATCAATCCTGATATCCTCGTGGATGCTCTTAAGCTGCTTTACCAGAAAGGCAGAAGGCACATGGGAAACATCCTGGACACCAACTGTGTTCTGGGCTGTAAGAGAGGTAATGGCGGCCATTCCATATACCCTGTATGCGCAGAATGTCTTTAAGTCTGCCTGAATACCTGCCCCCCCTGATGGGTCGGAGCCTGCTATGGATAATACAGTTTTCATATTTGAAATGCCTCAAGAAACTTTCTTGTTGCTCCCTCTATATCATCTGCTTTAAGAATGGCAGATATCACAGCAGCGCAGTCGGTCCCGGTGTCTATGACTTCTTTAAGGTTCTCAAGGTTTATCCCGCCTATGGCCACAACCGGAATATTTACACTCTTCTTTACTTCTCGTAGCGCCTGTAATCCCTTGGCCTCTTCGGCACCTGCTTTGGTCTCTGTTTTAAATACAGGGCCGAAACCGATGTAATCGGCCCCTTCCTGTTCCGCCTTTAACGCCTGTTCTAAGTCATGGGTCGAGAGACCTATCACCCTGCCCTTTCCCAAAATCTTTCTTGCCTCGGCAATCGGCAGGTCGTCCTGGCCAAGATGTACTCCATCTGCATTTGACAGCAGGGCGATGTCCGCCCTGTCGTTTACTATGAATAGGGACCCAGCCTTTCTTGCAAGCAACCCGATCTCTCTGGACTGCCTCAGAAGCTCCTTTGATGAAAGCCCTTTCCCCCTGAGTTGTAGAACCCTTGACCCTCCGGCCAATACTCTTTTGGCAAGCTCAATATTCGACAGATCAGGGCGGATAGAATTGTCTATTATTGCATTGAGGCCCTTGATTTTCATCTTTTCATCGATATCATGAATATCGCCGTATCCGCGAAGAGGTTTGGCAATATCTTTGTAACCCTGTTCTTCCTGATGAATACCGAGTCCAGCACGCTGAACCCCCTTTTCTCACAATATTCCTCAAAGTCTTTGATGCTTATAAAATGGACGTTTGGGGTATTGTACCACATGTAAGGGAGGGAGGGGGTTACTGGTGTTATCCCTCCGAAGAAGACCTGCAGGCGCACAGGGTAATAACCGAAATTCGGGACCCGATTATTACCTTCCTCCCGACCCGGAGGGCCTCTTTGACAACATTGTCCGGGTTCCAGACCTGCTGGAGGCTCTCGTTCAGTATAACGTAGTCGAAAGAGCCATCCCCATATTCGGACAATCCGCTGTCAATGTCGCCGTGATGGACACTGAGCCCCTTTTCAACACAGGAATATATGGCCTGTTCGCTGAACTCTATCCCTTGCCCCCTGACCTTATTTTCCTGCTCCAGCAGGTAGAGGAGATCCCCTTCCCCGCACCCTAGATCTAGGACCGAGGCCCCTCCCATCACTATGCCGAGGATCAATTTATGGTCCAGCTTAATCTCAGTATTTACCACATTCATTCTTTTACGGCCTTTTCAAGGAAATGCCTGATGAGATGCCCTTGCTGCTCCGATTCAATGAGGAAGGAATCGTGGCCGAAGGGTGCATCTATCTCGCAGTATGTAGCGTTTAGCCCGGCCATCTTGCAGGCCCTTACGATCTCTTTTGAGTGCTCAGGCGGATAGAGCCAGTCGGTCTTAAAGGATATGACGAGGACTCTCATATCGCTTTTCTTTAATGCAGGATGCAGACCTCCGGAGACGTCGAAATGGTCCATGGACTTGCTGATATACAGATATGAGTTTGCGTCAAACCGTTCAACGAATTTATTCCCCTGGTAGCTAAGATACTGCTCTACACCAAAGACAGCAGAAGACTTAAAAGGCGCGGCAATGTCCCGCCTCTTCGTGGTTTTTTCTTCAAGGGATTTTTCACTCATGTAAGTGATATGCCCGACCATCCGTGCCACGGCAAGCCCCGCAGCAGGCGGCGGGCCGTCGTAATAATCGCCTGATTTCCAGTTCGGGTCCGCCATGATCGCCTGTCTGCCGACCTCATTGAAGGCGATCTGCTGCGGCGTATGTCTTACCGTTGCGGCTATGGGTATGGCGCTTCTCACCCTCTCAGGATAGGATGCCATCCACTGCAAGGCCTGCATCCCGCCCATGGAGCCGCCTGCAACTGCAAGGAGCTTGTCTATGCCAAGGTGATCGATCAAATGCCTTTGGGCGTTTACCATGTCGTCTATGGTTATCATTGGGAACTTGAGACCATAAGGCGCGCCGGTCTCAGGGTCTATCGAAGAAGGCCCGGTTGACCCCTTGCACCCGCCGATGACGTTGGAGCAGATGACAAAGTATTTGTCGGTATCAAATCCCTTTCCCGGCCCTATCAGGATGTCCCACCACCCCGGCTTTTCAGTGCCTTCACGGAACCCTGCGGCATGGGCATCGCCTGAGAAGGCATGAAGCACCAGGACAGCGTTAGACCTTTCGCTGTTCAGGCTCCCGTAAGTTTCATACGCCAGCATCACTGGAGAGAGCTTCCCGCCGCTCAAAGTGACAAGCTCGTTAAACGTAAAATATCGCGTCTTTACAATTCCAAGGCCTCCAGCCTTCTCCATATCTGCTTGTTGAGCTGCTTTGCCAGTCGTATTGTGTATATGGTTCATTATATCAATTCTGTTTCTCATATTTTGTCAGTGCCCATTATGTCAAAATCTAAAACTGTTTGTCCAGAAGATAAAAAAACAGGAGTCAGAATTTTATTTGCAATCGCGGCTTGTTTTCAGTTAAGCTATAATACTGTAATTCGGTGCTAAGAGGAGTCTAAGTTGTGCTAATCCGTCATAAAGGAAATTTCCGCTGGGAGAACATTTCTCTCCTGGCCTATAAGGAGGAGGGCAACTGCTTCAGGGATATCACCCGGCAGATACTTTTTGAAGGGGCTGCGAACATCCCCTGCCAACTAAGGTATTTTGAGATTGCATCCGGCGGTCATTCGACTTTGGAGCATCATGAGCATCTGCATCTTGTGATTATTGCGAGAGGTGAAGGGCATGTGCTGATAGGGGATGAGATCCACAGTGTCAGGGAGAACGATGTCATGGAGATACCCTCCCACACCTGGCACCAGTTCAGGGCTACCTCGGACAACCCTCTCGGTTTTTATTGTATAGTGAACATCGAACGCGACCGGCCGGTAAGGCCGAGCGAGGATGATCTTAAATATCTGCGCAGGAAACCGGAGATAGCGGCGTTCATAAGGACATAAACGGACATCGAATCATAGAAAAAGCCTTTAAAGAGGTGAAATGAAAAACGCTATAAAGATGGATACAAATAGCTTGAGACGCCTTGCCGGGTCGCGCTCTTTTGAGCGAGGTGAGGCGTATTTTGAAGAGGGAAGGGTCGGCAGTCTTGTGGAAGACAAGGGGAGGATCACGGCCTTTGTTCACGGATCGAGCAAATACAGGGTAAAGTTATGGGATGAGGACGGCCTTGAATACGAATGTTCATGTCCTGTTGGCCAGGACGGTGATTTCTGCAAGCACTGCGTGGCAGTCGGCTTGACCTGGTTGGCAGGAAATGACAATAAGGGAAAGAACGCCCTCTCTTCAGGCTCAAAGGTTACCTTTAAAGATATACGCTCCTATCTGCTGACGCAAGACAAGGAAATGCTGACGGAGATGATTCTGGATCAGGCTGCGGAGGATGAACGACTGCGGAATAAGCTCCTATTGCAGGCGGCAAGCAGTAAAAAGGAAGGGATAAACCTGACTGCCTACAGGCAGGCGATTGACAATGCCGTAAGTCCCGATGGGTATGTTGGTTATTATGAGATGTACGACTACTCTCAAGGGATAGATGAGGTGGTCTCCTCCGTCTCCGAACTGCTGAAAAAAGGCAAGGCCGCTAAAGTAATCGAACTCTGTGAGTATGCACTTCGTAAAGTTGAAAAGGCAATCAATCACGTGGATGACTCGGACGGTCACATGGGCGGCATCCTGGAAAGGCTTCAGGAGCTTCATCTCTCCGCCTGCAAAAAGGCCAAGCCCGACCCGGAGGCGCTTGCAAAAAGACTGTTTGATTGGGAAATAAGCGGAGAATGGGACACCTTTTACGGCGCAGTCAAGGCCTATTCGGAAGTCCTCGGCAAAAAAGGACTTGCCTTATACCGGCAGTTAGCAGAGGAGGAGTGGAAAAAGATAAAACCTCTTGGCCCTGGTGAGAAAGACTCTGACCGGTACGGCATGCGATTCAGAGTAACGCATATTATGGGAGACCTTGCAAAGGAATCCGGCGACATAGAAGCCCTTGTGGCAATAAAGAGCCGCGACCTGTCGAACTCTTATGACTTTTTGAATATTGCCGAGATTTACAAGGGGTCCGGCAACAGAAAAAAAGGATTAGATTGGGCGGAGCTCGGCCTCAAGACATTCCCTAAAAAGCCGGATTCTCGGCTCATGGATTTTGTGGCAGAGGAGTATCACCATCTCAAACGCCACGACGAGGCGATGAAGCTGATATGGATGCAGTTTGAGGAAAATCACACTTTCCATACGTACGATAAATTGAAAACCCATGCGGACAAGACCGGAGAATGGCCAGCTTGGAGGGAAAAGGCCTTAAAAGCGATACGCGAGGATTTAAAGCGCAACATGAAGGTCGGCAAGTCCCCCTGGCCCTGGATGAAAGGACATGACCACTCCCTACTTGTTGAGATTTTCCTCTTTGAGAAAAATATTGATGTCGCATGGAAAGAGGCCAACGATGGAGACTGTTCCGACTCCCTCTGGTTCAGGCTTGCGGAGGCACGCGAAAAAGGCCACCCGAATGATGCCATAGACGTTTATCAGAAGATGATAAACCCTATTGTTGACCGGAAGAACAACAGCTCATACGAAGAGGCAACAAAGCTTATCATGAAGATTCATGCGTTAATGAAGAATATCGGCGAAGAATCAAAGTTTGCGTCTTATCTAAACTCCGTCAGAAGCGCTCATAAACCTAAGAGGAACTTTATGAAGCTGTTGGAGCGGATATAAAACAGAAAAATTTAGACCAAATTATTCCGGATTCTTTCGCTTGACTATATTGCAACTATGCGTAATACTTATGCTTAAGTAACTAATAGCAGGAGGCCTTCATGCAAACAGCAATTTTGAAAACTGAGATTTATAAAGAAATATCCTTGCTGCGTGAGGACAAGTTAAGCGAGGTCAAAGACTTCATAGAATTTATCCTATCCCGCCAGAAACCTTCAAAAAAGGATGTTGTGCAATTAAAGGGAATTTGGGCGGACAAGGGTTTTGAAAAAATCGGAAATCTTGAGAAAGAACTTAAATCCATTCAAAAAATGACAATGCAGTCTATTATAAAAGCGAAAGGGCCGTCCAGGTCAATATTGCCATTATGCGGGCCTTTGTAAAACTCAGGGAAATCCTATCGACACATAAAGAACTTGCCCATAAATTGGCTGAGCATGAAAGGAAGATCGAGAACACGATGGAGAGATAAAAGTAATCTTTGACGCCATCCGCGGGCTAATGGCGGCACCGGAGCCGAAAAAGAAGAAGATAGGGTTTTGAGCCTCCCCTCTTAAGATAAGAGGGTTTATGCCCTGTGGGTAGATTGAGGGGCGTTATGAAAGTGTTCCAGTGGGGAGTGAATTAGCTATGGTGTCCCCGGAATTTCTGAAGGGCGTATTAGGGGCGCTAAAGTGGTGTGCGGAGCGGGCTTAAATCAATCTGTTTGCTAATAAATATGGGAAGTGTCCCTCATTTCCCCTCATTTCCCCTTGGTATTCAAGAAACAAAGAGCGACAGCGCAACTAAGAACCGCAGGTTCTTGCGCCGTCTTCAACAGATAGATAAGCTTCCAAAACGTGACCAGGAAGCCCTTTTACGGACGATTGATGCTTTTCTTGCAAAGGGGGAATGATCTATGCACGATAATTTCGATTCAGCCTTTGACGAACTCCTGGAGAAGGGGTTTATTGAATACGTCGAGAAAAGACCGGACGGCGAACCGGAATACCGGCTCACCGCCAAAGGAATTAAGCAAAAGGGGCAGTTGGACTTATTGGAGAGAAAGAAGGGGGCTAATCTGAACCACCCGTAAAAATTAAGACCCCTTGAGATAGTAATAGAACATCCAGCTATTTTTGAACATGTGAAATACTATCGGGTGAATCAAAGAACCACGTCTTTTATATAGCCACACAAAAAATAAGCCGGTAATAAACACACCGATGCTTGGTAATAAAGGATAAAAATGGGAATGTGTCCAAAGCAAAGATGACAGGATGGCGGCAGCAAACCCGCCTAATTTCCTATAAAGTGGGCTATAAAGTAATCCTCGGAATACCGTCTCTTCTACTACCGGAGCAAGAATTACTGTATTAAAAAAGTAGAATATGAAGACCTTCCAATTCAGTGATTTAATTTCATTTAACTGCGAATCTAAGGGATTAATAATCAAGTTAAAATTCAAAAAATAGATGCTTAAAGCATTAAATAGCAACAGAACTGCGCAGAGCTTCACAATAAAGGGAAACTGGTTAAGTTTCAGATTAAATGCCGTGATAACAGACACCCTGTGTCTGTAAAAATATACGAGTGCCAAGATAAAGATAAAAGCATAGTCAACAAACGCATAAACCTCAAAGTTAAAAGAATTATATTCAAAGTATTGAACAAAAGGAATAGCGCTCCAAAACCATTGAATTAAAGCGAGGCTTAGATAAAAGATTAATATTATTATTACAGGGATTAAGGACCAGTTCTGCCTTTTAAGTGATTCACTCTCAGGCTCGAACCGATCCTTAAATAATGTCAGCAATAGAAGAAGAATGACAGGGAAATATAAATAGATAAATAGTTGAAAATAGGCCATCCGCATCGTTTACTTACAACTTGGTGGTGGCGTCTCAGCATTTGCTGGCTTAGGAGTAAATATATTTGGGTCAAGTATTATTGGAAGAAGAGTTCCTTTTGTTACAGTCCTCACAACAGGAGCAATAACACCCTTCCAAGCAGCCTGACCTACCGTCACACCTCCATTTATCCCGACTGTTCCAAACTGTCCAGGTATTGCATTACCGCCGGATGGAGTCATACCATTTAAATTAGAAGGTAAAGGTCCCGTATAATTACTCGGCGGAGTATATGGATTATCCGGCATAACGTTCGTAAACCCTGGGCCAGTTATTCCGAAAAGACCCGAAGGGTCAATCCAGTTCACCGGGTTATTTCCCACGTACCCGTACAGGCTCATATCACCGCCCGCAAACCCGATTGGGTCTTTTGCCGTCCATTTCCCTGTCTCCGCATCATAATCCCTGGCCCCAAACCTCGTCAGCCTTGTATCCCTGTCATACAAGCCGCCCGCAAAGCCAAACGGCTGGAACCCAGGATTGGTATCGTTTATGACTTCTCCGAATTCGTTATAATCAAGCTGCTGCGCTATTGCGCCTGTGGAGGCATTTACCACAAGGCGAGGGCTTCCAAGATGATCGGTAATGATGCGATATGTAATGCCGCCTTTAATCATGTACTCCGGGATGTTCGTATTGTTAGCATAAACAAATCTTGAAACTACGTTTCCAGCGCCGTGGGAAACCTTGGGGACGTTGTTTCTATTCATGTAATTCTTATGTGACAACGTTCAGAAATCCAGGACACTTCCGCTATTCCTCTACAATCTTCATCAGTACGTTTTTTATATTAATTTGACGTTAGAATTATTGCGCAGGGGGATAAAGGAGTCAATAAAAATGTTTCGATTAATAAGCCTTTCCTTCGACAAGCCTGCGACGAGCTCAGTCGAGCACTCAGGATGAACGGTTGTTGAGAGGACATCAAGGACAACTCCACCCCCACCGCTGACAAAACCGCTTATAGTTCAAGCGTTCAAAATATCTACATGTGTTTCTGATATTGCTAATGTTGGCTGCGAATAGGGATTAGTTGTAAACCCCTGTGGTGCGGTGAATGAAAAAATATTACGTCCGCTAAACTGCCGCGTACACGACCTTTCCCGTCCTTTTGATTTCGCCCAGGAATGAAGCTTTGTCCGCCTTGCTGAACTCATCAGGAGAACAGCCTATGGGTTCTACAACTGATAAATATTTTGATATCGCCTTTGCCAGTTTTTCCTGTATCATCAAGATGCCCTTCCCGGCAAAAGAGGGTGATATTATTGCAATATCCACATCGGAGAACTCTCTTGGGTTGCCATTTGCATAAGAGCCATACAAAACGATCTCCTTGACCTTTATCTTGTGAGCCTCAAGGTCGTAAACCACATTATCTATTATCTTCTTTAAATCTCCCTGAGATAGTTTTGCTTTAGCCATTTTATAACCTCTTTGCTTTTCTTTAAATGCTCTTCTGCGGTCGTTTTGTTAAACTGCCTGGCCAGTTTTGCAAAATCTTCCGGGTATCGAAATCCAGTATAAAGGAATTTCATTTGCAATCACAGCATATTTTCAGTTAAGCTGTATCCTGCAATCTTGTATAAGGAGTTGAATAAATGAAACAGGAAAAGGAATTCGGGTTTGATACTCGGATGGTGCATGCAGGGCATATCCCGGACTCGCAGACCGGATCACGTGCCGTCCCCATCTATCAGACCTCTTCATTCGTCTTTTTTGACGCGGACCACGCGGCAGAGCTTTTTGACCTCAAGCAGTACGGGCATATATACTCCAGGATCAGCAACCCGACCGTCTCGGTATTTGAGGAGCGCATGGCTTCGCTGGAGGGGGCTACAGGTGCGGTGGCTACTACTACTGGGATGTCTGCACAGCTTACAGTATTCATGACCCTCCTTGAACCTGGGGATGAGGTGGTCTCATCAGCCCATCTTTACGGGGGGACGCTGGTACAGTTCACCCATACATTGAAAAGAATGGGAGTGTCCGTGACCTTTGTAGACCCTACCGATATAGGAGCATGGGAGCGGGCGATAACTCCCCGCACAAAGGCCCTGTATGGAGAATTGATCGGAAACCCAAGGGGTAGCATCATGGACCTTGAAAAGATCGGGGTCCTGGCAGCCCAGCACTGCATACCCCTCATCATAGACAACACAATGGCAACGCCGTACCTTTGTCGTCCCATGGGTTTCGGGGCATCCATAGTGGTCTATTCAGCCACCAAGTTCATCGGCGGGCATGGGAACTCCTTGGGAGGCGTGGTCCTTGACTCCGGTAAGTTCGATTATTCCCGTTTCCCAGCCATTGCCGAGCCGTCTCCGAAATACCACAACCTTCGCTTTTACGATACCTTCGGCCATTACGGGTTTCTGATGAAGTTGAGGGTTGAGACGGTGCGTGACACAGGCTGTTGCCTCTCTCCAATGAACGCCTTTCTTCTGATACAAGGGCTTGAGACCCTCTCTCTCCGAATGGAGAGACATGTGGAGAATGCGCTGAAGATAGCCACTTTCCTGGAAGAGCACCCGAAGGTCGCGTGGGTAGCCTATGCAGGCCTGCCCAGCCACCCCCAGCATGATCTGGCCAATAAGTATATGCCTAAAGGTCCCGGCGCAGTCTTCTCCTTCGGGCTTAAGGATAAGGCAGGCGAAGATGTGCGCCTGTCAGGTAAAAGATTTATCGAAAATTTAAAGCTGTTCAGTCACCTGGCTAACATCGGAGATGTGCGCAGTCTCGTAATACATCCCGCCTCTACCACTCACCAGCAGCTAACTGATGAAGAGTTGAAAGCGTGCGGAGTGGGGCCGGAACTTATCCGACTATCAATCGGAATCGAAAATGTGGAGGACCTTCTATGGGATCTGGAACAGGCGTTTCATGCTCTATAACTCTTAACTCAGTATTGACTAAAGAGCAGAAGGAACTGTATCAAAATCCGGAAGATATCCGGAAGATATTGAATGAATGCAAGACTATCGCCATTGTGGGGCTGTCCACCGACAAGCAGAAGGCGAGCTATTTCGTTGCATCGTATATGCGTTCATCGGGATATCGAATCATACCGGTAAACCCCAGGGCAGAGCGGATACTGGGCGAAACTTGTTACCCGGACTTGAAGAGCATTCCCGAACCTGTGGACCTGGTGGATATTTTCCGGCCCTCTTACGATTGTCTGGAGATAGCACAGGAGGCAATCGCCTGTAAGGTGAAGGCCGTATGGTTACAGCTTAAAATCATTAATGAGGAGGCGGCTGAACTGGCGCGAAAGGCCGGTTTACTCGTTGCGATGGACTGTTGCATTAAAATGGAGCATGGGCGTTATTGCGGTGGACTGCACGAAGCAGGGATGAATACCGAGATCATCTCGGCCCAGCGGGTTCATCGGTTTGTTTAAGTATTCATCAACACCAGCGCCTTTATTGAATCTCCTGCGTCAGCCGTTGTATTAAAGGCTTCCCCAGCCTGTTCAAGCGGGTATCTGTGTGTGACTATCTTTTCCGCGCTCACTACACCCATCTCAATCAGTTCCAGGGCCTCCCTTGTATCGAAAGGCCCGCAGGAGTACGAAGGGACAAGGGATATCTCGTTGAAATATATGTCATGGGGGTTTATAAGAAGGTTCTCCTCTTTTGGCGTAGGGGTGAAGAGAAGGACAGTCCCGCCTCTCCCGCAGCATTTTATTCCCTCCTCCATAGCTTTTATGGAGCTTGGCCCCACAACTACAATATCCGCCATGATCCCGCCGGTGGCATCTTTCACAGCATCAAATAAATCCAGCTCCGTCAGATTTACTACCAGATCAGCCCCCATCCCCTTTGCGTAGTCGCACCTGAACTTTTGAAAATCTGCGGCTATCACCTTCTTTGCCCCGTAATGCTTCGCCAGAAGGACATTCAACTGCCCCATTGTGCCGAGGCCCTGTACCAGAACGATGTCCCCCTGCCTTATCCGTGCCCTTTTGAACCCCTTGACCACGCAGGCCGTCGGCTCGGTAAGGGTCGCATCCTCCATCGAGATGCCGTCCGGCAAAAGAAGCGTATCTCCCTGAAGGTTCTCCTCCGGGATCTTCACATATTCCGCGATCCCGCCTGGGACTATCTTTGTCTTCCTCCATGTATCGCACTGGACATAATCACCCCGGCGGCAGAAGCGGCAGGTGAAGCATGGGCCATGATGGTGTATTGCAACTCTGTTCCCGACCTTAAAGTTCTTTACCTCTTTACCGACTTCTACAATGGTTCCCGCCGGTTCATGCCCAAGGACAATAGGGGCCTTTTTCCTGATGTACCAGGGCATCACATCGCCGGAGCATATCCCGCAGGCGGAGGCCTTAACCAGCGCCTCCCTTGGGCCCACATCCGGGACAGGCATCTCTTCGATGCGTATATCTTTAAAGTCATATGCCACAGCGGCCTTCATAGTCTTGTTCATCGTTTGCATCCCTTTCATTAGCAGGTAATCAGATTAACATGTTATTGGGATATCGGCAAGATGATTGAAGAACCTATAACCCACCAACTACAGAGTTCTGTAGTTTGATCAACCTTTAAAAAAGCATTTGGGATGCAGATTTTTGCCGATTTTGCAAAGAGAAAGGAGACATTTAGGAAAGCCGGTAGAACCCAAGTTAAGCCGTTGTAAAAAAACTGTTACATCGCAATATAGTGATTGGCATAAGGGGCCGTAACGAAATGGTTGGAAATGTAATGATTATTTCGTAACGGTCCCTAAAGGAAGATCAAGGTTCTTACGGGGATACTTTATTAAAGACTGTTTAAATTTATAGGAGATAAAATGGAATTGTCGATAAAGAGAAGAGTAGGGAGGTGGGATAATCCACCTCCCCGGATCGATTACTCTTTTAAGAGCCTTGATGCTTTGCCTTTTCCTTTTGATATGCCTCTTTCCCTGCCTCATAGGCAGTCCTTACCTCGTCCTTCTTTTCCTGCATAGAGTTTTTGATGGCTTCGAGACGCTCCTCGATCTCTTCCAGAGCGGCGTCATATCCTTCTTTTGTCCGCACTCTTGCCTTTTCTGCTCCCTCTCTTATCCGCCTCCTTGTTTCTTCCCCTGATGCAGGCGCATACAACAAGGCAATCCCTGCCCCAATCGCGCCTCCAAGCAAAAAGCCTAATACTGTGTTCGTCCCTCCTGAATGGTTATTCCCGCACATTTTCTTTTCCCCCCTTTCTGAAATGTTTTAATCCGAACGTTATGCCTGCCATTACACCGGCCATCTTTAACACAGGCCCCTTGATAGCGTCTATAACAACCTCTGCAACCCCTGTTGCCTTTAAGGTCACATCTTTAAACTTCTTTACGGTCTCCTCCATGTCCCCCACCTGGCCGTTTACCCTGTGCGTTATCTCCTTTACATCCTCAAGGACCCTCTTCCCCTGCTCCGAAAACTCCTGAACTGCCTTCGCGGTTTGGCGAAGTTGGGTAATCGCAGGGATGAGGGATACAACCAGTATTAAAAAGGAGATGGCAATTATGAATATGGAAAGTTCGGCCAGTGAAACAGTAAATGTCATATACACCTCGGGATAATAAATCTACTATAATCAGTCTTGAACTAAACTTACCCTGTTAATGTTGAGTTGTCAAGTAAGGGGGATCATATAATTGCCTTGACACTTACCGTTTTTGTCTGCTATTTTTTTGTATAGTAGCAGACTTGAATTGATATATGGGTCTGACATCATAAGTCGGTGAACGCCGCTGGTACTGATTATTAAAGCAAGGAGGCTTCATGTACTCATTTAGCATCTATGACTTCTATGTAAAGGGGGGGGTGTTCATGCACCCGATCCTTCTATGTTCCATCTTATCCCTTGCAATATTCATGGAAAGGCTCTGGAGCCTGAGAAGAAAAAAAGTCATCCCTGAAGCCCTCCTTCCAAAACTTGAAAGGCTTATTAATGAAGGAAAGATTACAGAGTCCATCGCCCTCTGTAAGGCCGATAATTCTTCTATGGCCAGGATAGTTATGGCAGGGATAAAGAACTCAGATAAAAAAAGGGAACTTATTAAGGAGGCGATGCAGGAGACAGGAAGCAGAGAGGCTGTCTATCTGGAGAAGTACCTGGAGGCGCTTTCCACTATTGCCGGGGTAAGTACCCTTCTTGGTCTGTTAGGTACCATACAGGGAATGATAATTATTTTTTCCATGATAGCCATTGAATCTACAGTAAACCCCCAGGCTCTTGCAGGAGGCATATCCACAGCGCTTAACACGACAGCCGCCGGTCTGGTTGTTGCCATACCGACAACCATATTCTACAAGTATCTTATGGGGAAGGCTGAGACAATGGTCGTCGAGATGGAAGAGTATGCGACCCGGATGGTAGATATAATTAAGGGGAACGATTAATGCGCTTCAGGAAACCAAGACACGGCAGGGGCTCAGTAAATATGGACGTGACCCCCATCCTGGATACGGCCTTTAACCTGCTCCTCTTCTTCGCCCTTTCCTTCAACTTCGGCGTTGCGCCGGGACTGAAGGTCAAGCTACCTGAAGCCTCGGCGGAAGCGTTGAAAAAAGAGAATAAGGAGATAACGGTGAGTATCTCCAAGGAAGGGGTACTCTCCCTTGAAGGGAAGACGGTGACTGTAAATGACCTTACCAGCAGATTCAAGGCCCTCCGGTCTAAAAACCCGGATGCCATGGTGATAGTCCAGGGAGACGCAGAGGCCCTTCACGGAAAAGTTGTCCAAGTGATGGACGCTGCCAAGGGAGCAGGACTAAGTAAACTGGCTATTGCGACAAGACCTAAAGAAGGCAGGTAACAGAACAGAGAAGATGGGTATTGACAAGGAACCAAGAAAAATGGTATAAATATTTAGTCATACTGTTGATATCCATCTTATTTTTTGGATGTTTTATATCTCTTGCAGGAGGTGTTTTATGGCAATGATAAATTGTTGGGAAGCGAAAAACTGTGGCAGGGAGCCTGGAGGCAGCAAGGTCTCTGAGTTTGGTGTTTGTCCTGCGGCAACAGAGACGAAGCTTGACGGCTACCATAACGGCACAAACGCCGGCAGGGTCTGCTGGGCTGTTGCCGGGACCTATTGCGGAGGAAAGGTTCAAGGTACATTTGCGAATAAGGAAGAAAATTGCTCTGCCTGCGATTTTTATAAAGATGTTATTAAGGCAGAAGGGAAAAATTACACAGGAGTAATGCCGATTTTGAAAAAACTCAAATCTTAATTTCCTCAATAATCCCAGTATCGGATATCTGTTAATTCAATAATGTCCCGGGCTCTATGTCATTCCCTGGATGACTGGCGGGGAGTGGAACAGAGTCCTGTTGCATTAACAGCCAAAGAAGAGGATGGAAATGTCGGAAGTTCAGTACTGAATAATACTTACGAATTCCCCACCCTGCCTGCCTGGAACAGGCCGAGATGTTCCAGAGCCAGAGAGCTTTGGCTCAGAAACCTTATCCCCATGCCTTTAGGAAGTCCGTTATTCGACTCAGGACTTATGTTGTTCCAGACCACCTCCCCCAGCACCTCTACGGCGCTGTGCAGAGTAGGAAGGTTAAGATGGAGAACCACCATGCTCCCAGGAGGGAGTGGTTTGTGTGAAGGCAAATAGATGCCTCCAGCGCTTATATTCAGGGAGAAGACGCTCTGTACTGAGTCATTACTGGTGAAATCCACATTGATCCTTATCGGTATACGGGGATTTTCCCTCTGATTACCCAATAGATGCTCCTTTGAAAAACCTGGTAATTATCTCTATATCTCCTTCAATTAATGTCCTCATATCAAAAACAACCTCGTCCTGCTCTATCCTTGCAACAATTGCGTTGGAGTTCGTTCTCAGCTTCTTTTCCAGCCTGTTTGGGGATATCCCTTTTGCCTTAATAACCACAAGCTTTGTAGGTATCTCCTGAAGGGGCATTGCGCCTCCTCCAACCTGTGAGAAGCCGTCTCTTATGCTTACCTCAAACCTTCCGCCTGGGATGCCTCTGAGTCCTTTCAGCAACCTCCTTGCCGTCTTTGCCAGGTCCGCAACCTGGAGGGTCAGCATCCTTAACACAGGTATCTCATGGAATGCCTTCAATTCATCCATGTATACCTTTAAAGTAGCCTCCAGTGCCGCAACAGTGAGCTTGTCAATCCTCAGCGCCCTTGTAAGAGGGTTTTTCTTAATGGCAGCTATGATTTCCTTCTTTCCGACGATAATCCCGGCCTGAGGGCCTCCAAGCAGCTTGTCTCCGCTGAATGTAATAACGTCTATCCCTCCTGCTACGGAGTCCTGGACCGTTGGCTCTCTTTTTATTCCATACCCGGAAAGGTCAACAAGGCTTCCGCTGCCGAGGTCGTTCATCACAGGGATATTATTCTCCTTGCCGAGCTTGGCTAAATCCTGAATAGGGACATCCGCCGTGAACCCGACCATGTCGAAGTTGCTCCTGTGGACCTTCATAATCAGTGATGTTTCAGGGGTCATTGCAGCCTCATAATCATTGAGATGTGTCCTGTTGGTGGTCCCAACCTCCACAAGACTTGCCGCGCTCTTTCTCATCACATCCGGTATTCTGAAGGAACCACCTATTTCAACCAGTTCTCCGCGTGAGACTATGACCTCCTTCCCCTCCGCCAGGGTGTTGAGGACGAGCAGAACAGCAGCGGCGTTATTGTTGACAACCAAAGCGGCCTCTGACCCTGTAAGCCGGCAAAGAAGCGGTTCCAGGTGTGAATACCTTTCGCCCCTTTCCCCCTTCTCCAGGTCAAATTCAAGGTTGGCATAAGCAGTCGAGACTTCAATGAGGTTTTTCAATGCCGATACTGGAAGGGGCGCCCTTCCAAGGTTCGTATGGAGGATTACGCCAGTGGCATTTACAACCCTCGCCATACTGAGTTTCCCGCTTTTTTCTATCTCAGTCTCCACCTTCTTGCGGAACTCGCCAATATTAAACCTGTAAATCCTTGCTTCGCTGCCTTTTATCAACTCCCTTTCTTTATCAAGGGCGGTCCTTATGGCTTCAACAACTATCGGGCGCGACCTTTCTTTTAGGAATCCGGCTGTCTTGCTGTCCTTAAGGATGGAATCAACCGACGGCAGCTTTCTTAAAAGTTCCTTCTTCATTGCGACCGGATTATATTAACAAAGGCAGGCAGTGTCAAGGTTTAAACTGCTGTTATCTCTTGACTTTCTGAGGTGCGGGTGCTAACCTGCGGCTATCAATTCCATCTCCTGCTGAAAGGAGCAATCAGATATGAAGATAAGAAAGGCTGTATTTCCGGCTGCCGGGCTTGGTACAAGATTCCTTCCCGTAACCAAGGCCATTCCAAAGGAGATGCTCCCCCTGGTTGACACACCGCTGATTCAATACTGCGTGGAGGAGGCCATCGCTTCTGGTATAGAGGATGTAATAATAATCACAGGCCGCGGCAAGACGGCCATAGAAGACCATTTCGACACATCAAAAGAACTCGAGGTGTTGTTGGAGGAAAAGGGGAAGACAGACCTTTTGAAGATGGTCAGGGACATATCAAACCTTGTCAGGTTCTCATACACAAGACAAAAAGAAGCGTTGGGACTTGGGCACGCAATCCTTTGCGCTAAAGACCTGGTGGGAGAAGAACCCTTTGCGGTATTTCTGGGAGATGATATCATAGATTCCAAGGTCCCTGCCATGAAACAGATGACTGAGGTGTATAAAAAATACAGACACTCCGTCCTGGCAGTACAAAGGGTTCCAAGGGAGAATATATCAAGTTATGGGGTGATTAAAGGGACGGCAGCAGGTAACCACCTATTTGAAGTAACCGATCTGGTTGAAAAACCGAGGCCCGAAGATGCCCCATCTGACTTGGCGGTCATAGGGAGATATATCCTTACCCCGGATGTCTTTGAGTATCTGGAAAATACCAGACCTGGGAAAAACGGGGAGATTCAACTGACCGATGCCCTAAAGGCAATGGCTGGCAGGCATCCCATATATGCCCTTGAGTTTGAGGGCGACAGGTACGATGCAGGGGACAAGCTTGGTTTTTTAAAGGCCACTGTCTCCCTTGCCCTGAAGAGGGACGATTTAAGAGATGAGTTTGTCGAATTTCTCAAGGGGTTAAAGCTTTAGTGGTCAGGGGTCAGTGATCAGTGGTCAGTTACTGACAACCGGCCACTGACCACCTTTTGGGGGGAGAAGATATGGGATCATCACCAAAGCAAGGGAAAGAAAAGACAACAAAGATTGAAAGTGAGATAGACGAGATAGATGAGCCATTCTTTGCCGTCTTCGGATTCGAATCTAACAAGGAAGAAGGTTTCCCAGTGATAGATGTCTTCGAAAACTCCGACAATATCTTTATAGAGGCCGAACTGCCCGGCATAGACAGGGAGAGGATGCGGATAAGTGTAGCTGAAGGGGAGCTGGTGATAGAGGGAGATAAGGCTGGAGACAGGGAGGAGAACGGCAAGGTAAACTATATATGCATAGAGAGGAGCTTTGGGAAGTTTTGCAGGACGGTAGAGATACCCAAGGCTGCTGACACAAGCAAGGTAAGGGCCAGATACAAGGAAGGGATACTTCTAGTCACCATCCCGAAGGTTAAAGAACAAAGAAAGAAAAAGAGAAAGATAGAGATAGAGATAGAGTAAAAATACAAGATATCTGGAGGTAGATAGTGGAAGAAAAGGAAACAGAAGCTGAAGAGTTAAAAATACCTGACACATTGCCGCTTCTTCCAGTCAGGGATATAGTGGTGTTCCCGTACATGATACTCCCTCTCTTCATAGGGAGGGAGATGTCCATAAAGGCGGTAGATGATGCCCTTGCTAAGGACCGGCTGATTCTCCTTGTTGCCCAAAAGGATATAAGCGACGAGGACCCCAAGCCGGAAGGAATCCATAAAGTCGGGACTGTGGCAATGATAATGAGGATGCTGAAGCTGCCCGACGGAAGGGTAAAAATCCTGGTGCAAGGTCTGACCAAGGCTGCAATAGATGAATACGTCCAGTTGAGCCCCACGTATCTTGTTAAGCTGACCAAGATGAAAGAGCCGCCAATCCCGGAGATCTCTCTGGAAACCGAGGCCCTGATGAGGGCAGTCAAGGAGCAGGTTGGGAAGATAATATCAATGGGGAAGGTACTTTCCCCTGACGTTATCCTGATCCTGGACAGTATAAACGACCCAGGCAGGCTGGCAGACCTTGTAGCCTCCAACCTTGGGTTGAAGATAGAGGAATCCCAGCAGATCCTTGAGATCGTTGATCCCCTTGAACGCCTTAACAAGATAAATGAGTTTTTGAACAGGGAGGTCCAACTCCTTACAATGCAGGTCAAGATCCAGTCCCAGGCAAGAGAGGAGATGACTAAGACCCAGAGGGAGTACTATCTCAGGGAGCAGCTAAGGGCTATCCAGTCTGAACTGGGCGAGATTGATGAAAAGGCCGAGGAAATCACTGACCTCAAGGAGAAGATAAAGGCCGCGAAGATGCCTGAAGAGGTCGAAAAGGAGTCTAACAAGCAGCTAAAGAGGCTTGAACAGATGCATCCAGATGCTGCTGAATCGGGTGTGATAAGGACATATATAGAATGGCTTACGGAGCTCCCGTGGAGCGTAGCGACCCAGGACAACCTTGACCTGAAGGCCGCCCAATCGGTGCTGGATGAGGACCACTATGACCTTGAGAAGGTAAAGGAGAGGATAGTCGAATACCTTGGAGTCAGAAAACTTAAGGAAAAGATGAAGGGGCCGATCCTCTGCTTTGTGGGTCCTCCCGGCGTCGGGAAGACATCTTTGGGAAAATCTATTGCAAGGGCGCTGGGAAGGAAATTTTTAAGAGTATCACTTGGCGGTATGAGGGACGAGGCGGAGATAAGGGGGCATAGAAGGACATACGTAGGGGCCCTTCCCGGAAGGATAATCCAGGGGATAAAGCAGGCCGGCACCAATAATCCGATATTCATGCTGGATGAGATAGACAAGGTAGGGACTGACTGGAGAGGAGACCCATCATCAGCCCTTCTGGAGGTGCTGGATCCGGAGCAGAACTTTGCCTTCAGCGACCACTATCTTAACCTGCCTTTTGACCTCTCCAATGTGATGTTTATTACGACAGCAAACCTGCTGGATCCTATCCCTCCTGCTCTTAGGGACAGAATGGAGGTAATATCTCTTTCCGGTTATACCGAGGAGGAGAAGGTAAAGATAGCAAAAAAGTACCTCATCCCGAGACAGGTGGAGGAAAACGGTCTGAAGGCTGAGAATATAGACATTACAGACGAAGGACTCAGGATGATCATTTCCCACTATACAAGGGAAGCAGGACTCAGGAATCTCGAAAGAGAGATTGCCGGCGTATGCCGCAAGGTGGCAAGGAGGATAGCCGAGGGGCAGAAAGACGTTACTAAGATCACTGCAGCCAATATTCACCGCTTTCTTGGGGTGCCCAAGATACTGCCTGAGGCAGAGCAGGAGAAGAGTGAGGTCGGAGTTGCCACAGGTCTTGCCTGGACCGAGGCAGGAGGCGAGATCCTTTATATAGAGACTTCCATACTCAAGGGAAAGGGAAGCCTTATCCTTACCGGACATCTGGGAGATGTGATGAAGGAATCGGCTCAGGCTGCACTCAGTTATGCCAGGTCGAAGGCCATGGATTTCGATATCCCTGAAGACTTCTATGAAAAGAACGATATCCATATACACGTTCCTGCCGGCGCTATTCCAAAAGACGGGCCTTCGGCAGGGGTCACAATGGCCACATCTCTTATTTCCGCATTGACAAAGATACCTGTCAGCAAGGATGTGGCGATGACTGGAGAGATAACCTTGAGGGGAAGGGTTCTCCCTATCGGAGGGTTGAAGGAAAAGGCCCTGGCTGCACTGATGGCTGGGATAAAGACCGTAATAATCCCCAGCAGGAACAAGAAGGACCTTGAGGATATTCCAAAGGAGCTGCGGAAGAAGATAACCTTCATTTTTGCCGACCATATAGATGAAATACTTAAAGTTGCCTTGGTGAAGAAGAAGGATGCCAGTAAGAAGCCGAATAGGCGTCCGGTAAAGACTGTCGGCAGGCGGTCAAGAGCATAAAAGTGAAGGCGAAGAGGTAAAAGATAAAAGATAAAAGATAAAAGATTTTAAACCTTTCGCCTTTTGCCTTTAACCTTTTAACCTGTTATTCAAGGAGAAACCATCTGTTAACGGAACTAAAAAAGGGCGGCCTTCAGAGAAAGATGTTTATTCTGATGCTGACGGTAGGTATCCTTCCCGGGCTTGTTGGTATAGCCTTTATATCTTTGATGGGTGAAAAGCTCATGCTGCAGTCTATAGGCCCTGGGTTGGTAGGGACTGCGGAAAAGGCGGCATCTGAAGTTGATACAATTTTGGGCCTTCGTAACAGGGAGGCCGGCGAGCTCGGTAAAAATAAAGCACTTCTGGAGCTTATCAGGAATAATAAAGACAGGTATAATTCGAAGAATGAAAATAAGATACTGGAAGAGCTTGAGGCGCTCTGGAAATCTGCTGACCCTGCCCTCCTCAAGGCTACCCTTGAAAATGAGGCTTCCTTAATCCTTAGAGGGAGAGTCGACAAAGAGCCTGATACATTTTGCCACTTTATAGTTACTGATTCAAAAGGAGGTCTTATAGCAGCCTCCCATCCTGTCCCCAACTTTTCTTATTCAGGGGAGGTTTGGTGGAAAGAGGCTATGGGGGGAGGATCATATTTGAAGCCCCCCCACATGTGTTCTGCAGGCAGAGGAAATTACAACTTGTTTTTTGCCGTGCCAATAATGGAATCCGAAGGCAAAGAGCCTCTTGGCGTGTTGAAAGTGGAGTTCCAGGTGGGCAAGATCCTTGCCCCATTGAAAAACTTCCGGTATGGTAAAACCGGGCACTTACAGATTATTGACTCATCAGGTCTTGTGTTTGCGGAGGCGCTTGGCGTTGAGAATGCCTCTTTCCCCCAATCACTTCTAAAGACTATAAATCAGACAAAGACGGGATGGACTATCTCAGTCGATGAGCATGGCGTGAAGTCGGCAATAGCCTTTGCCCCTATAAAGGCACAGGATTGGGACGTTATCCTTACTCAGAATATGGAGGAAATATACGCACCTCTGAAGACCCTCGCATGGGGAACAGCCGTCCCCGGTTTATTCACCGTTATACTACTGGCTCTGATTTGGTTTAACATCTCAAAAAGAATGATTATTAAACCTATCTCACATCTGAGTGAAGGGGCCCACCTTATAGGTCACGGTTACCTGGATTACAGACTCAACATAAAGACAGGAGATGAGCTTGAAAGCCTTGCTAATGAATTCAATACCATGGCGGGAAATCTCAGCGCATCCCAGGAAAAGCTTAAGATGTGGAATGAGGAGCTTAGGGAAGAAGTAATGAGGCGGACGGCCGAGCTGGAAGAGGCAAATGAGGAATTAAAGGAAAGCAAAGAGGATATGGAAGACTCCCTCCAGCAGGTGATGGGCTTAAATGAGGAACTCAAGGACAGCAGAGTGGAGCTGAATAAGAAAAATGCTGACCTTGGCAGCGCCAACCTCAAACTGAGAGAGATGGACAAGCTAAAATCGGAGTTCCTTGCCAATATGTCCCACGAGCTAAGAACACCTCTTACGGCAATCATTGGGTTCTCTGAGCTTCTGGTAGACGGGGTAATGGGGGACATGAACGAGGAACAGGCCGGTTGTGTGGGAGACATACTAACCAGCGGTCAGCACCTGCTTAAGCTGATTAACGATATATTGGACCTCTCAAAGATAGAGGCAGGGAAGATGGAGCTGCACCACGAGACATTTGACCTGGGAGCGACGATATCGTTCATCAGAAAAACGACGGCGGCCCTGATTGAAGAGAAAAAGCAGATATTAAAGATCGAAGTGTCCGAAGGAATCCCAGATATCTATGCCGACAAGGGGAAGATAAAACAACTCTTACTCAACCTGGTAGGGAATGCCATAAAATTTACACCGGAAGGAGGGACTATTACTATAGGTGCGGAGTTCAAGGATAGCTATTTTGTGCTTTCAGTATCGGACACAGGGATAGGAATAAAACCGGAAGACAGGGAGAGGATATTCCAGGAGTTTCAGCAGGGAGAAGGTTCCATATCCAGGGAGTATGAAGGCACTGGCCTTGGTCTCACCTTGACCAGGAAGTTTGCAGAGATGCACGGCGGTATCCTGGAGCTGGAAAGCGAGGTGGGAAAAGGGAGCAGGTTCACGGCTTATATCCCGGTTATGCTTGAAAAAAGGTCTTCATTGAGAAAAGAGGAGATTAGTCCGGTGGAGGAATCCAGGGAAACCAAAGAGATGACAAAACCTTCAGCAGGGCAGGAGACTCAGCCCCTTATCCTTGTGGTGGAAGACGACCCGAAGCTGTCCAAACTTCTCTCTGTTTATCTGACTCAGTCTGGATACAGAGTAGAAGCTGCAACGGATGGCGATGAGGCGATAAAAAAGGCCGCTATACTCCAGCCGTTCGCCATCACCCTTGACATCATGCTCCCTAAAAAGGATGGATGGGAGGTCATACAGGAGTTAAAGGCAATTCCTGAGACAAGAGATATACCAGTGATCATAGTTTCCATGGTGGAAAATCAGGACCTCGGTTTCTCTCTTGGTGCGCTTGATTATCTTGTAAAACCAGTTACCAGGGAGGCCCTTCTTGGAAGTCTCGAGAGATACAACGATAAGACAAGGTTCACAAAGGGGGCTATAAATATTCTGGTTGTGGATGATGACCCGAAGATATTGGAATTCCTTTCTACCATCCTGACGAGGGATGGTTACCATGTAAAATCGGCTTCAGGGGGGGAGGAAGGGCTTCGAATGGCCATTGAACAGTTGCCCGACCTTATCATCCTTGATCTGATGATGCCAAAGGTCAGTGGGCTTGATGTCGTAAGAGAGCTTAAGAAGCATCCTGACGCCAAAGAGATACCGGTCCTTGTCCTCACTGCAAAAGACCTGACAAAGGAGGAGAAGGACACCCTCCTGGCGGATGTCGCAAAGGTTGTCCAGAAGGGAGAGCTGTCTAAGGAAGATCTAATAGATGAGATACGGAGGATCGAGGTACTCCATCCTGGCAGGGCTGGGCTGTTCGACCATGTAACTGGATTGCTTAACCGCAGATACTTCATAAGCCGGCTGTCTCACGAGATCAACAGGTCTCACAGGTACGGCAGGGACCTTTCCATATCGCTCATAGACGTAGACCATTTTGGGCACTACAACGAGGTAAACGGCTATTTGCTTGGCGATACGCTGCTTAAGGATATTGCCATGCTCCTCAATAAAAACCTGAGAAAGGCCGACATTGCCATGCGCTACACCGGAGGAAAATTTGCTGTTATATTCCCTGAAACTGGGAAGAATGCCGCAATGGCGGTTGCCGGTAAACTCTGCACCCTTATAGAGGTGTATCCATTCCCAAAGAGGGAGAATCAGCCTCTTGGAAGAGTGACGATAAGCATATCCCTTGCGACATATCCAGCCGACGGTATTGAAACCGGAGAGTTGATAAAAAGGCTGGAAAACGCCATAGAAAAGACGGTAAAAGTGGGTGGGAACAGGGCTATGGATGTGGGAGAGGCACTATGAACAAGATCCTTATTGTCGAGGACAACGAGATGAACCTGAAGCTTATCAGGACCGTGCTGAAGGCAAAAGGATTTCTGTTAGCGGAGGCCAGGGACGGAGAAGAGGCCCTGAAAATGGCAGTCGCTGAGAGGCCGGACATAATCCTTATTGACATCCAGATCCCAAAGATAGACGGTCTTGAAGTAACCAGAAGGATTAGGGCAATAGATGACCTTAAAGATAGACAGATAATAGCTATTACAGCCCATGCTATGGAGGGAGACAGGAATAAGATCCTTGAGGCGGGGTGTGATGGCTACATAGCAAAACCAATAAACACAAGAACCTTCATTGACGAGATTGAAGCGATCTTAAAACAGAAGGATGAAAGGCTGAAGGATGAGGGCTGAAGGCATCCCACATCCCCCGTCCTTACGGGACATCGGCGAATTCGGCCTGATTAAGAGGATTGCACGGAAGGCAAAGAGAAAAGATACATCCGTCCTTATTGGGATCGGTGATGACGCGGCGGTGCTTACCCCCCCCATCTCCCCCTTATTAAGGGGGGGCGAAGGGGGGGTGGCGCCCCTACTGGTAACAACAGATTCGCTCATAGAGGATGTGCATTTCAGACGGGATTATCAGCCGGAAGCCATAGGATGGAAGGCCCTGGCAGTAAATATAAGCGATATTGCCGCAATGGGGGGAGTCCCAGAGCATTACCTCCTTTCGCTTGGGGTCCCGGAAGGGATATCAATCGAGTATATAGACCGTTTTGTTAGGGGTATGACTGAAGCAGCTGAGGAATATGGGCTCTCCATGATCGGGGGGGACACCACCTCATCTCCTGACAAGTTTTATATATCCGTTACCGTATTGGGGAAGGGAAGCGAGACCCTCTTACTAAGGAAAGGTGCAAGGGCTGGAGATGTTATATTTGTCACAGGGACGTTAGGGGATTCGGCGCTGGGGCTTAAGATATTAGAAGATAAGAAGGTAAGCATTTGGGAAGATGAACGTTTCTCAACCGCTCAACCTCTCAACCGCTCAACCTCTCAACTCATAAACCGCCATCTCAGGCCCACTCCAAGGGTCAAGGAAGGCATACAACTGGCAAAGACCGGCATGGTTACATCTATGATAGATATAAGCGACGGACTCCTGTGTGACCTTGGGCATATATGCGAAGAGAGCAGGGTGGGGGCCAGGGTACGGATAGACGAGCTTCCACTGTCACAGGGATTCAATACCTTCTCGGCCAAATATGGCGGAATAGAGCTTGCCTTGAGCGGTGGTGAGGATTACGAACTTTTGTTTACAGTGCGAAGCAAAGATGTTAAAAGCTTCATGAGTATGACCGAAGGGACAAAATATACGCCCATAGGCGAGGTCATGAAGGACAGGGTAATTGAGGTAATTGGAGCCGATGGCAGCAGGTATCTTCCCAAAAGTAGCGGATACGAGCACTTCAGAAGGTAAAGAGAGACTGCCGGCTATCTCTGACCTGGTTAGAGAGAGGCATGGGGCCTTGCTCCAGAGGGACACAGCGGCCATCCATTACTCGGAAGCCACCTTTAAGGCAATAAGGGATATCCTCTTTGAAAGAGAAGGGTTTGATTTAGATTCGTATAAAGACAAATGCATCCAGAGGAGGATATCATTCAGGATAAGGACATCAGGATGCAAGAACACTGAAGAGTATATTGAACTCCTCAATAAGAAGGAAGAGGAGGTAAAGAAGCTTCTTAACGCCTTAACTATTAATGTAACGGAGTTTTTCAGGAACCAATCCACCTTTGACAAGCTGAAAGATATCGTATTTCCTGACATATTTGCAGCAAATGGAGGGGGTAGAACGGTAAGGATATGGAGCGCCGGGTGCGCCAGCGGGGAAGAGCCTTATACCATTGCCATCATCCTGAAAGAGTTTTTCCCTGAAGAGTTAAAAAGATTCAACATAGAAATAACGGCAACCGATGTAGATGAAGGGGTTCTGAAAAAGGCCGCTGAAGGTCATTATCAAAGGGACAAGCTGGTCGGCATGGTTCCCGAGCTGAGGGTCAGGTTTTTTAAGGAAGATGGCGATAAGTACGGGCTTTCCAACGAGATAAAAAAAATGGTAACTTTCAGGAAAGAGGATATATTTCAGGAAAGACTGAACAGGGACAAAGACCTTATCATCTGCAGGAACCTGCTGATATATTTTTCCAGAGAGAAACAGGAGTGGGTACTGAATGAATTCTGGAAAACCCTCAACCCCGGCGGATTTCTTATCCTTGGCAGGGCAGAGATACTGGTAGGAGAGAGCAGAAAACTGTTTTCAACCATATGCCCGAGAGAAAGGATATATAGAAAATCGTTTTGAAACTATTGTAGAGACGCCCAGCCGGGGCGTCTCTACAATAATAAAGGAGGTTCATTATGAGAGTGGAACTTGGTCAAAAGTTTATTATCGGATTCATACTGGTAATAGGGGCTGTGGTGATGGTCCCTTACCTGATCGGCTTTCTCCAGATGGAGGGCTGGATAAACCAGCTTATTTCTACTTTGGCAGCCATTATTGTGGGGCTCACGATAGGAATATTCATGGCAAGGAGCTTTAGCAAGGACTTCAGGGAGATTACTTACTCCGCAGAGATGATAAGCAAGGGGGACCTGACTCATAAGATTCCCCCTTACAGTAAGGTGTTTCCGGATGAAACTGCAGACATTGCTGACGCTATAAACAGGATGCTCTCAAACCTGCAGGATCTGGTCAGGCACATAAAAGAGGTGTCGGACAGGGTCTCTGAGGCAGCTCAGGGACTTTCTGCGACTGCCGAAGAGATGAACGCATCTACCGAGGAGATCGGTTCTACCATGGAGCATGTCTCAAAGGGGGCCGAGCAGCAGGTCGAGCTGGCGGAAAAGACATCAAGGCTTATAAAGGAGATGGCATCGTCCATAGAGCTTATAGCTATAAGCGCAAAAGATGCTGCGGATTCGGCGACTTCAACCAGCCATACAGCAGAAAATGGCGGGAATATGGCACGGGCTGCCATGGAAAAAATGAGAAAGGTGTTTGACAGTATAGATGATTCCAGGGTGTCCGTCATGAACCTCGGCGACAAGGTAGGTCAGATCGGGAAGATTGCCGATGTTATAACGAGGATCGCCCAACAGACCAACCTGTTGGCCCTGAACGCAACCATCGAAGCAGCCAGGGCCGGTGAATATGGAAGGGGATTTGCTGTGGTTGCAGAGGAGGTGCGCAAGCTTGCGGAGAGCACGGCCAACTCTGCTGAGGAGATCACTACTATCATCGAGGAAGTAGAAAAGGAAAGCGGGAAGACACTGGGGTCTATGAAGGAAAGCACAAGGGAGATAGAGGCAGGGAAAGAGGTCATAAATACTACAACAAAATCGTTTGAGGATGTAGTAAGGATCGTCATGGAGACAACGATGAAGGTTAAGAAGATATCCGATCTATCCCAGAAAGGGACTGAGGGGGCAGAAAAGATGGTCAAGGCCATAGATGAGATAGCAAAAGTGGCGGAAGACAATGCCGCGGCTACAGAGCAGATATCTGCAGCAACTGAGCAACAGACCGCCTCCATGGAGGAAATGGCAAGGGCAGCCCAGGAGCTGTCCGATACCTCCGAGCAACTGAAAGGCGTTGTATCAAGGTTCAGTGTATAGGGGACATATGCAGCAGGTAATGACATTTCAGATTGGGAACGAGTTTTACGGCATTGATGTCGCAAAGGTGAGTGAGATTGTGGAGTTTACTCAACTGACGCCTTTACCCAAGGCCCCTGTATGGATAAACGGGATATTGAACCATCATGGACGGATAGCAACCGTATTGAACCTCTCCACTTTTTTCGACTTCATTCCTACCAGTGAGAACAATTTAAGGAGGATTGCTGTAATAGACAATTCGTTAATGGATATTGGGGTCCTCCTGGAGGGGCATTTAGAAGTTATCTCTGAATGGGAAGCCAAGACAGAGATATCGGCTGATCCAGAATTTTTGAAAAGCAAATACGTCGCCAACGTACTTGTTTCCAGGGGTAGAGTCGTCAATCTGCTTGATACGGACAGACTCATAACTGACCTGGATGGATATTTTGTGTAATAAAATTCACATGAGCCATAGGCTCACAAAGGAGCCTGAAAATTAACCCACCCTCACTTCAATCCTCTACCCACGTGGCATAAATCATTGAGGGAGAGGAAACCTCTCTTATTCCCTCCCCTTCACAAGGGGAGGGTTAGGGTGAGGATGGGGTAAATAGGGGATTTTCGGAGCAAAATAAGGAGGGAATATGTCTTATAAGGTACTTGTAGTTGATGACGCAGCCTTTATGAGGAACATGATCAAGGATGTCTTTGGCTCAATGCCCGGGTTTACAGTGATAGGGGAGGCTTCCAACGGCATAGAGGCGATAGAGAAATACAAGGAACTGCGGCCTGACCTGGTCACCATGGATATCGTGATGCCGCTCAAGAGCGGAATAGAAGCGGCCAGAGAGATAACCAACGCGGACCGTGAGGCCAGGATAATAATGTGCAGCGCCCTGGGGCAGGAAAGTCTTGTTATGGAGGCCATTGACGCCGGAGCCAGTGACTTTATAGTAAAGCCCTTCAAGGCAGAGAAGGTACAGGAAGTTGTAAGCAGGGTTCTTAGGATTAAATAAGGTGTAGAGGGGTCGTTTTTATTTATGGATATGTCCAAATATAAAAGCATGTTTTTAACTGAGGCCAGGGAACATCTTGGTAATATGAACCAGGTTGTGCTTGTTCTGGAAAAAGATCCTGGAGACAAGGGGAATATAGACTCACTTTTCAGATCGGCCCATTCAGTTAAAGGCATGGCTGCATCCATGGGTTATGATGGTATAGCTGAGCTTAGCCATAAAATGGAAGATATGATGGACAAGTTTCGCAAGGGGGAGATGCCTATAACGCCGGAGGCGACCGACATCCTTCTGGAAGGAGTTGACGCCCTTGGGCAGATGATAGATGCGGTGGAGCAGGACAGGATATCTGATGTGGATGTCTCCAGGACAATAGAACGGATAAAGGGGTACGGGGCACAAAAGTCAGTGGTCAGTCTGAACCCTGCTACTGAAGTCGAGCCACCGGCCACTGACTACCGGCCACTGACCACCGGGTTCAATATCTCCATAGAAATCTCCCAGGACTCTCCGGCGCCTTCTGTCAGGGCCGTCCTGATACTTAGAAAACTAAAAGAGCTTGGAGAGGTCATATCGACAAACCCTTCCGAGGCGGACCTGAAAGGCAGGAAGTTGTCAGGGCCGTTGTCTGTTAAGTTTGTATCTGACACGGCTCAGGAGAAGATTGAAGAGGTTGTCAGGGGGATGGGAGAGGTGTCTTCCCTAAAGGTCGAGCCTCTGAAAGATGAGGTTCAGGCTCCTGATTTTAGAACTCCAATCGCCGCTCCCCAAAAAGAATCGGTGAAAAGTGAAGCAGAGGAACCGAAGGGATCGAGACCCGAAATCCCTTCAATAGGGCCTTTGCAGCAGACCGTTAAGGTCAATACCGCCCTTCTCGACTATTTTGTGAATGCCATTGGCGAACTAATCATAAATAAGTCCAGGCTCCATGATATCTCACGGGGGATACCTTCCAAGGAGTTAAGTGATGGGCTAAACCATCTTGACAGGCTTGTAAGAGACCTGCAAAACCAGGTGATGAGCGTCAGGATGATGCCTATGGAAAGCTTAATGGAGAGGTTCCCAAGGATTGTCCGGGACCTGGCCAGGAAAGAGGGGAAAGAAGTCACTCTTAACATGGAGGGGCAGGACATAGAACTGGACCGTTCCATTATAGAAGGACTGGGAAATCCTCTGATACATATAATCAGGAATGCTGTGGACCACGGCATTGAACTGCCTGACGACAGAAGGGCCGCCGGCAAACCTCTCCCTGCCAAGATTTTAATAAAGGCATCCAGGGAAAAGGACCAGGTTTTCATAGAGATATCCGATGACGGAAAGGGAATGGACCCTGAAAGGCTTAAGGAAGCAGCAATAAACAAGGGGCTGATAACCCCTGAACAGGCAGCAGGGATGAGTAAAAAGGAAGCGCTCCTCCTTACATGTATTCCCGGCTTCAGCACGGCCAAGGTCGTTTCCGACATATCAGGAAGAGGCGTCGGGATGGACGCCGTGAAGTCGGCAATAGAGCCTATCGGCGGCAGTATTGATATAGATTCCAGGCCGGGGGCAGGGACAAGGATTACACTTAAGCTCCCTCTGACAGTCGCCATAATCCAGTCCCTTTTGATTGAAGCCGCCCAGGAGATATATGCCATTCCGATAAGCAGGGTGCTGAAGACTATGGAGATAGACAGGGATACTGTGAAGACCAGTCAGAAGCAGAGTCTGATAGATTTTGACGGCTTTCTTATACCTCTCCTCAGCATTAGGAAGATATTTACACTGCCGCCCTTGGCAGGGCAGGCCAAATTTATACCGGTTGTAGTCACTGAGGTTAAAGGTAAGATCGTAGGACTAGTGGTAGACAGGCTGGTTGGACAACAGGAAACCTTTATAAGGCCGCTTGGAAGGCCCCTCAACAAGATAGGCGGCCTGTCCGGAACCACTGTCCTCGGTAACGGCCGGACCATTTTTTTATTGGATGTGGGGAATATAGTATGAGGTAAGGGGCGGGTTTGATACCCGCCTATAACGGGGTTATATGAAACGGCTAAACGAAAGCGATCTCGATTTTCTCAGGGAGCTCTCCAATATAGGTGTAGGACACGCGGCTACAGCCCTTTCCCAGCTTATCGGAAGGCAGGTAGGGATGAGGGTCCCGAAAGTCAGTATAGTAGACCTGGCGTCAGTTCCCGAACTAATGGGTGGGAGCGAAAAAATTGTGAGCGGTGTTTACCTCCAGGTATTAGGAGATGCCAGAGGCGCTATCCTGCTGATATTCCCTGATGACAGCTCAAGGGCACTGATAAGCTTGCTGCTGAAAAGAGTTGACGAGCCTCTTTCAGAGATGGGAGCATCAACACTCAAGGAAGTTGGAAATATCCTTGCATCTGCCTATTTGAGCGTCCTTGGGAACATGCTTGATATAACCCTGATCCCCTCGATCCCCTCTCTGGCCCACGACATGGTCGGCGCAGTAGTAGATATTGTATTATCCGATCTGGGCGAGATTGGCGACACTGCATTTGTCTTTGAGACTGAATTTTATGACATGACTAATGATATAAAGGGGCATTTTTTCCTCCTTCCTGGCCCTGACTCCATAGATGTTATAATGAGAGCCATCGGGAGCAAGAATGGATAAGGTAGTGGTCAGAATAGCGGATTACAGGATTGCTGAGGCGCCGGCAACCCTCGTCACTTACGGTCTTGGGTCGTGCGTAGCCGTTGCCCTCTATGACACTGAGACAAGGATGGGCGGTTTATGCCATATAATGCTTCCCAGCAGCTCCAAAGCAAGGGATTCAGGGAACCCAAAAAAGTTCGCCGACATCTGCATCTCCGAGATGTTAGAGGATATGGAGAATAGAGGCTGTAATGTGGACAGGATGGTGGCCAAGATAGCCGGGGGCGCCAGGATGTTTGATCTCCCGAACAAGGAAAAATCATCTTCTATAGGGGAGAGAAACCGTGATGCAGTATTGATCGAGCTTGCAAAGAGAAGGATCCCGCTGATTGCGGAGGATACCGGCGAAAACTATGGACGGACTATGGAGTTCCACCTCGGGAACGGTGATATGCTGGTAATATCTCTGCGTGGCGGAACAAAGGTGTATAGAGACGAGGCACTATGAATGTTAATGTATTAACAGAACTCCTGGATGGCGTAAAAAACGGGACCGTTTCAACCGAATCAGCCCTGTCCAGGCTTAAGGCGCTCCCTTTTGAGGACATGGGTCAGGCCGTAATTGACAGCCACAGGGAGTTGAGGCAGGGGTTCCCAGAGGTCATCCTCGGAGAAGGGAAAAGCACAGCGCAGATAATAAGCATAATCGAAAAACTGCGTTCCAACGGCTCCAGCATCCTGGCCACCAGGATTGATGCTGCAAAGGCGGTAGCGATCATCAAGGCAGTCCCATCTGTTCAATACAACAGCGATGCCAGAACCCTTACCTTTATGGAAGGAGAGTTTAAAGAAAAAGGAAAGGGTATCATCATGGTGATATCCGCCGGAACATCAGATATCCCTGTTGCGGAAGAGGCCGCAATTACGGCCTTTATGATGGGGAACAGGGTGGACAGGCTTTATGACGTTGGAGTGGCCGGTATCCATAGACTCTTTTTCCACAGGGAGCGTATAACCTCTGCCGGCGTCCTGATTGTCTGCGCCGGGATGGAAGGCGCCCTCCCGAGCGTTGTGGGAGGGATAGTGGCCAGACCGGTCATTGCAGTGCCTACGAGCGTTGGGTACGGTGCCAGCTTTGGCGGCATCAGCGCCCTTCTCGGGATGCTCAACTCCTGTGCCCCTGCTGTAACGGTGGTGAATATTGACAATGGCTTCGGGGCAGGTTATGCGGCAAGCCTGATAAATAGAAAAGATTGATATGATAGCATACTTTGATTGTTTTTCAGGTATCAGCGGTGATATGATTGTGGGGGCCTTCCTGGATGCCGGAGTTCCGTTTGAGTGGCTGAAGGATGAGCTGGAGAAACTCTCACTGAAAGGATATAAGCTGGGGGTAGAGGACGTTAAACGGGGAGGAATAGGAGGGAAGAAATTCCATGTAGAGACCCCCCCCCTCAATCCCCTCCTTAGTAAGGGGGGGGTAGTTGAGAGAAGACTTGGAGACATAACGGGGATAATCGAGAAAAGCACCCTCTCGAAAGATGTTAAAGAGCTGAGCATTCTGGTATTTCAAAGACTTGCCGGGGCAGAGGCAAGGGTACACAGGATCGGGGTTGACGATATACACTTCCATGAGGTAGGCGGAGTAGACTCCATTATTGATATTGTGGCAGCATCCCTGTCCCTCTCTTTTCTGAAAATAAAAGAGGTTTATGCATCAGAGATTCCAGTGTCTCACGGCATAATATTGAGTAGTCACGGGAGGTTGCCTCTGCCCGCGCCTGCCACGATGGAGCTGCTGAAGGATGTCCCTGTTTGTCAAAGTTCAACAACAGGCGAGCTTGTGACACCAACCGGTGCAGCCTTTCTTTCCGTAGTATGCAAAGGGTTTGGTCCCATCAGACCTATGAGGCTTAAAGGTATTGGATATGGGGCTGGAGAAAGGGATAATGAAGGTCTTCCGAACCTGCTGAGGGTAATGATTGGAGAGCCACCCCCCCTCAATCCCCCCCTTAATAAGGGGGGGGCGAAAGGGGGGGTAGAGGTTGACTCCGTCATGGTCATAGAGTCCAACATAGACGACATGAGCCCTGAGATTTACGGTTTTGTCATGGAGCGGCTCTTTGATGAGGGGGCGCTGGATGTTTCTCTGATACCTGTCTACATGAAAAAAGGGAGGCCTGGAACCATTGTCCAGGTCTTGTGTGAGGCTGGGATGGAAAAGTCGCTTGGAGAGTTGCTCCTTAAGGAGACCTCGACAATAGGTGTCAGGTTTTACAGGACGGACAGATTGAAGCTGCAGCGGGAAACCGTTGAGGTAAAGACCAGGTTTGGCACAGTAAGAGCGAAGGTGGCAAGGTCTCCATGGGGGAACAAGGCGCGGCCTGAGTACGAAGACTGCAGGAAGGTGGCTATGGATATGGGAGCTCCCCTTCTGGATGTCTATACAGAAGCTGTTAAGGAGTTTAAGGAAAATGACGAATAGAGGTCCGAAGGTCCTGATCGTTGATGGAGATAGAGTAATCAGGAATGTAGTCATGGAGATGCTGACTAATTGGGGATATGAGGGGATAGAGGCCGGGAACGGCAAGGATGCCCTGCGCAGAGTGATGGTTGATAAGCCGGACCTTATTCTTCTTGACCTGATCATGCCTGATATTAACGGGTTTGAGGTATGCTGGAAAATAAGAAAGGAAATGAATGTCCTTGCAACACCGATTATCATTTTGACCGCAAGAGGCGAAAAAGATGACATCCTGAAAGGGCTTGAGGTTGGAGCAAACGATTATATAGTTAAGCCCGCAGAACCGTTGGAGCTTGAGGCAAGGATAAAGACACATCTCCGCATCAAGAGACTGTATGACGATGCAAGCGCAGAGAAAGAAGATCTGACAAGGCTCCTGGAGCTATCCAAGGCAGTTTCATCTACCCTTAATTCACGGGACATATTTTATACTATTGTCAAGAGTGTGGGAAAGGTAATAGATGTTGACAGATGCTCCATTGTCAGGGTTGGAAGGAAGAAGGGGGTAGGTTATGTTGTGACAACCTACGAAAACCCCGGCATAAAGAATCTTGCCATAGACCTCGAGAAGTACCCTGAGATTAGAAGTGCCCTTGAGGTAAAGGGGACCGTTATAATAGACGATATACAAAACGATCCGAGGATGACCTCCGTGAAAGATATTATTAAGGAACTTGGTTTAAGCTCCCTGCTGGTTATTCCCATAATACTAAGTAAGGAGGTTATAGGAACCCTTATGCTCAGGATATCCAGAAAGGAAACGAACTTTTCCCCAAGGGAAGTCAAGCTATGTCAGGCCATTGCCAGCCTTGCAGCCAGCGCCCTGACAAATGCCCACCTCTTCGAATCCGGCGAGATCTCTAATCTGGAACTGGAAAAACTAGCCATAACCGATGGCCTGACAGGGGCATACAACCATCGTCACTTTCGCACAAGACTGGACGAGGAGTTTACCCGCGCCAAAAGATACGCTACACCGCTGTCCTGTATAATGATGGATATAGACCACTTTAAACAAATCAACGATGCATTCGGCCATGCTCAGGGCGATATGGTACTTAGCGAGATAACCGATGTGATAAAGAATAATGTGAGGAAGAGCGATATCGTGGCCCGCTACGGAGGAGAAGAGTTTGTGGCGCTCCTGCCAAATACTGATGAAGAGGGGGCCTTTGTACAGGCCGAAAGATTAAGAGAGGCTGTCAAGGGTTACAGATGTTCTGGCAGAGACAGGTGTATAATGGTAACTATCAGCCTGGGGGTTTCAACCTTCCCGTCTCCAGAGATATCTACTGCCGATGACCTGGTGGGTAAGGCAGATGATGCACTGTATAGGGCGAAGAGAAGCGGAAGGAACAGGACGGTAGAGGCATAGGAGGTTATTAATTGAATTATAAAGAAACAATAAACCTTCCCTTAACAGAGTTCCCCATGAGGGCGAACCTTAACCAGAAGGAACCTGAACTCCTTAAGGAATGGGATGAGGCAGGACTTTATCAAAAGATCAGGGACAAGTCAAAGGGAAGGCCGAGATACATCCTCCATGACGGGCCACCTTACGCCAACGGCCATATACACATAGGGCACTCCATAAACAAAATTTTGAAAGATATTGTTGTAAAGTCGCGGCAGATGTCCGGCTTCGACGCCCCTTATATCCCGGGATGGGACTGCCACGGCTTGCCTATAGAACTTCAGGTGGATAGGGACCTTGGCTCAAAGAAGCAGGGAATGAGCAAGCTTGATATCCGCAGGCACTGCCGTGAGTATGCCGGAAAGTTCATAGATATCCAGAGGGACGAGTTTAAGAGACTCGGCATCCTCGGAGACTGGGGAAGGCCCTATCTAACGATGGACTTCGCCTATGAAGCCGCTACAGCAAAGGAGCTTGGAAAGTTCTTTGAAAAGGGCGCAGTTTACAAGGGCCGCAAGCCTGTCCACTGGTGCTCATCCTGCCAGACGGCCCTGGCAGAGGCGGAGGTGGAGTACAATGAAAAGACATCGCCGTCGATTTACGTGAAGTTTAAGGTAGGGGCGTATGGCAATACGCCCTTACAAAAAATAGTTGGTGACCGGCATGCCTCCATCGTTATCTGGACAACCACCCCCTGGACCATACCTGCCAATATGGCTATATCGGTACACCCTGATTATGACTATTCGATTGTTGAAACTCCCCCCATCCTCCTTCTTGCTAAAGAAGGGGAGCCGGAGGCGGGGGAGTTCTTGATCCTTGCCACAGAACTCGTCCCTTCCTGCATGGAGAAATGGGGCATTTCAGATTACAAGACCATAGCGAAGGTCAAGGGCAATGAACTCAAGGGTATAGTCTGCAGGCATCCTTTTGTCGAGCGCTACTCTGTTGTCGTCACAGGCACCCATGTTGCCCTCGATGCCGGGACCGGCTGTGTTCACACTGCCCCGGGTCATGGAGAGGACGATTACCGCATAGGACTCGAATATGGTCTTGAGATATATACCCCGGTTGACAAGGCAGGGAGATTTACTGATGACGTCCCGTTCTTTGCCGGTGAGCAGGTATTCAAGGCCAACAAGGGTGTCATAGAAAAGCTTAATGAGGTTGGGGCTCTGATAAAGGAGGAGTCCATTCAGCACTCCTATCCTCACTGCTGGAGATGCAAGGGGCCGATCATCTTCAGGGCCACGGAGCAGTGGTTCATTTCCATGGAAAGGAACGACCTCAGGAAGAAGGCCATTGATGCAATAAACAAAGAAATCCGCTGGATACCACACTGGGGGAAGGACCGTATTCTTGGAATGATTACCAACAGGCCTGACTGGTGTATATCGAGGCAGAGGACATGGGGTGTGCCAATTACTGTCTTTTACTGCAAGGGTTGCGGCGAGATCCTTTCTGATAAGGCTGTATTCGACCACGTGGTCTCACTCTTCAAAAATGGCGGAGCTGATGTCTGGTTTGATAAGGAGGTAAGCGAGCTACTGCCTCCCGGTTCTAAATGCAAGAAGTGCGAAGGAAGCGAATTCGAAAAGGAAATGGACATACTTGACGTATGGTTCGACTCAGGGGTGAGCCATGCAGCTGTATTGGAGTCGAGGGAAGAACTCTCCTCCCCTGCCGACCTTTATTTAGAGGGGAGCGACCAGCACAGGGGATGGTTCCATTCCTCCCTCCTTGCCTCTATGGGGACCAGGGACAGGGCCCCTTACAAGGCAGTCCTGACCCACGGTTTCGTGGTGGACGGCGAGGGGAAGAAGATGTCCAAATCTTCAGGAAATGTCGTCGCCCCGCAGGAGATAATAAAAAAATATGGTGCAGAGGTCTTGAGGCTCTGGGTTGCGGCAGAGGACTACAGGGACGACATCCGTATTTCAGAAGGAATAGTCGTCCAGCTCTCCGATGCATATAAGAAAATAAGAAACACCTTCCGTTATTTATTGAGTAACATTTATGACTTTGACCCTTCAAAACAGCTGGTGCAGTACAAAGATATGCTTGAGATAGACAGGTGGGCGTTGCTTCGGCTCTATACCCTTTCAAACAGGGTTGAAAAGGCTTATAACGATTTCGAGTTCCATCAGATATACCATTCGACCCACGCCTTCTGCGTAAACGATCTTTCATCCTTTTACTTCGATATCCTGAAGGACAGACTTTATACAGCCAGAAAAGATTCTGTCGAGAGGCGTTCGGCCCAGACGGCACTCTTCCACATTCTCAATTCAATGGTAAGATTGATGGCCCCCATATTCTCCTTCACATGCGAGGAAGTATGGAAATTTATGCCAACAACTCCCCCCAACCCCCTCTTTAGTAAAGAGGGGGTGCCGAAGGCGGGGGAGTTTAAAAGAGAAGAGTCCGTCCATCTTGTCTCTTTCCTTAAATCTAACGAGGAATGGAAGGATGATGAGCTTCTGAAAAGCTGGGAGATGCTTCGATCAGTCAGGGAAGAGGTTCTAAAGGTCCTTGAGGTGGCCAGAAGAGAGAAGATGATAGGCAACTCCCTTGAAGCGGAGGTAACTCTTTACGCTCCGGATGACCTCTACAAGTTGCTCAGGGTCTACGAAGGTCAACTGAAATACATATTCATCGTATCCAGTGTCATCCTCTACAGTGAAGATAGAGGGAAGCCTGTCGAGGTCACGGTAGCACAGGCATCCGGGCAGAAGTGCGAGAGGTGCTGGAACTACGACATGACGGTTGGTATTAACGGTGAACATCCGACTGTGTGTGACAGGTGCGTGAGGGCGGTGAGTTAAGTGGACGGGAAAAAAAGATATGTCCTTTTAATCGCCATAGCCGGGCTGGTTCTGCTCCTGGACCAGCTCACAAAGATTTATATAGTCTCGAGATTCAGCCTGTATGAGTCGCTCACCATTATAGAGGACTTTTTTCACATCACATATATTAGAAACCCCGGGGCAGCATTCGGGATATTTGCCGGAAGCGCCGCTTCATTCAGGATCCCATTCTTCCTGACCCTCTCTTTTGTTGCAATCATTGGAATGCTGTTTTTTTATAAGACTGTAGCAGAAGAACTCCTTCGTATCGCCCTTTCACTTATACTGGGAGGGGCTTTAGGGAACATGATAGACAGGGCGAGGTTTGGCGAGGTAATTGATTTTATTGACGTCCATTGGTATAGTAATCACTGGCCCGCCTTCAATGTGGCAGATTCCGCCATTACCATAGGTGTCGGGCTCATGATACTGGATATGCTTATAAAAGAAAACGGCTCTCACCGCAAAGGCGCAAAGGACGCAGAGAAAGACTAATATAAAAAACCTATGCTGGCTTCAACTCAAAGCGAATTATGCATCCCATCTTAATTAAACTCGGACCCTTCACCATCTATTCCTATGGATTCTTCCTCGCCATAGGGTTTATGCTGGCCATCGTCTATGTGACAAGAGAGGCAAAAAGGGTAGGAGTAGACCCTCAGAAGGTTTCAGACATGGCCTTCTACCTCATAGTTTCGGCCCTTGTCGGAGCGAGACTTCTTTTTGTTCTTACTGAGCTCCACGACTTTGTTGAAAACCCTCTTGAGGTGTTCAAGATATGGAAGGGGGGGCTCGTCTTCTACGGTGGGTTTATCGGAGCCCTCATTGCAGGGATATGGTATGTAAAGCGGAAGAATATGCCTCTTTGGAAGACCGCCGACATAATCGCCCCTGCCATTGCCCTTGGGCAGTCACTGGGAAGGATAGGTTGTTTTTCCGCAGGGTGCTGCTATGGAAAAGAGTGCGATCTCCCCTGGGCAGTTACATTCACAGACCCGAACTCCCTTGCCAGGCTTGGGGTTCCACTGCATCCTACCCAGCTCTATGAGTCCGCCCTTGATTTCGGAATATTCCTGTTCCTTATTGTCTTTAGAAAAAGAAAGACCTTTGAAGGCCAGCTGATCTGGCTTTATTCCCTTCTGTATGCCGTTGCGCGCCTCGTTGTCGAGTCTTTCAGGGGAGACCCGAGAGGGTTTGTTGGAGGTATGCTGGCCACTTCCCAGCTCATAGGTATCGTCATGATACCCATCTCAATATTTATGCTTATGAAACTTGGCAGGAAGAAGCCCGGTTTTAAATGATCTGATATCTTTCAATCCAACAGTTAAACAAAAAAGCCCTCTGGAGTCCCAGGGGGCTTTTTATTGTCGTTTTATCAAAACATTTCTTAGCAGTCGTAATAGAGTGCGAACTCGTAAGGTGTCGGCCTCATGGCCATTGGTTTTACCTCTTTGTCAGTCTTGTACTCAATCCAGGTCTCGATAACGTCTTTTGTGAATACATCGCCCTTCAGCAGGAACTCATGATCATTCTGAAGTGCAGTAAGGGCTTCTTCCAGAGAACCGCAGCATGAAGGAACCTTGGAAAGCTCCTCTGGAGACAGGCCGTATATATCTTTATCAAGAGGATCTCCCGGATTTATCTTGTTCTGGATGCCATCCAGGCCGGCCATCAGCATGGCGGAAAATGCCAGGTAGCCGTTGCATGCAGGATCAGGGAACCTTACCTCAATCCTCTTCGCCTTAGGAGAAGGTGAATACATAGGAATCCTGATGGATGCAGACCTGTTCCTCCCGGAATATGCCAGGTTCACAGGCGCCTCAAACCCTGGGACCAGTCTTCTGTATGAGTTGGTTGTCGGGTTGCAGATAGCGTTAAGGGCCTTTGCATGCTTCAGGATGCCGCCAATATAGTAAAGAGCCATCTTGCTCATCCCGCCGTACTCTTCACCGGCAAACAGTGGCTTCCCGCCTTTCCAGAGACTCTGGTGACAATGCATGCCGCTGCCGTTGTCTCCAAAAAGAGGCTTTGGCATGAAGGTCACGGTCTTGTTGTGCATGTAGGCCACATTCTTAATTATGTGTTTGAACCACTGGAGCTGGTCACCCATTTTAAGGAGGGAGTTGAATCTTATGTCAATCTCTGCCTGTCCTGCGCTGGCAACTTCGTGGTGCTGTCTCTCGACAGGTATCCCCATGCTCTCCATGATCATGCACATTTCAGTCCTGATGTCCTGCTGGCTGTCAGTTGGGGAAACAGGGAAGTAGCCTTCCTTATAACGAGGCTTGTAACCGAGGTTTGGCCCTTCCTCTCTGCCGCTGTTCCAGCGACCCTCAATGGAGTCGATATAATAAAAACCATGATTACCATGCTGGTCAAAGCGTATATCATCGAATATAAAAAACTCCGGTTCGGGGCCAAAATATGCGGTGTCAGCAATCCCTGTTGACTTGAGATATGCCTCCGCCTTCTTCGCTATGCTCCTGGGGTCCCTGCTGTAGGTTTCCCTGGTTATAGGGTCTATGATATCGCAGATAAGGCTAAGGGTTGCCTCCTCCATGAATGGGTCCATTACCGCTGTGGACGGGTCCGGGATAACGAGCATGTCGCTCGCATGGATAGGCTGCCATCCCCTTATGCTTGAGCCGTCAAAACCCAGCCCCTCCTCGAATATCTCCTCTTTCAACTCTGAGACAGGGATGGTGAAATGCTGCCAGATACCTACGAAGTCCAGAAACTTCAGGTCTACCATCTTGGCGTTGTTTTCGTTTGAAAATTTTACTACGTCCTTAGGTGTCATCTTTACTCCTCCTTATATTTTAGTGAATAGCAATACAGTTATTTTCTATTCACTTTTGCCTGTTACCGGAGTTATATCGCCTCTTCCCCTCTTTCCCCTGTTCTTATCCTGACCACCTCTTCCACAGTTGTCACAAATATCTTCCCATCCCCGATCCTTCCGGTCCTGGCTGCGTTCTCTATGGTCTCTATGACCTTGTTAACCATATCGTCCTTGACTACGATCTCCATCTTTACTTTGGGAAGGAAATCCACAACATACTCCGCTCCCCTGTAAAGCTCCGTATGCCCTTTTTGGCGGCCAAATCCCTTTACCTCTGTGACGGTAATCCCCTGGATACCTATTTCGTTCAAGGCATCCTTGACCTCGTCCAACTTGAATGGTTTTATGATTGCGGTCAAAAGTTTCATCTCTAAAACCTCCAGTCAATATCGGTTGCTTTTAACATAAAAAAAAGAGCATTGCAAGGAAGAATGAAAAACCTCCATTACTGCTTCAAAAACTTGTATATTTAAAGCACTGCAAGGGGTATGCCGTATTGTAATATATTGATTTTGCTGGGGTTGGCCCTTTTGCTAAGCCTAAAATTGATATTAGCTGCTCATTAGTTAAGCAAGAAAATATTTTACCATCTTTCAAGTGTGAACAATATCGCCTGTTTAAAAATATCTGCCCATGTTGCGGGCAGTTGCATAATGATTGTGCAGATTGTTGAGAGGGGAGGAACTGAGATGTTGTGGTTGCAATGAATGGATACTCATGGTATTTTTGTAGCATCAATAGGCGTTTATTTTATATAAAATATTAGCAGGGAGGTGCAGTATGACAGCAAGAAATCAGGTTTACAGGTGTGAGAAGTGCGGCAATATCGTTGAGGTGCTTAATGCTGGTGGCGGGACACTGGTATGCTGCGGGGCAGATATGACACTTCTTGTTGAGAACACAGTGGACGCGTCGAAAGAGAAGCATGTCCCGGTAATAGAAAGGACTGCGGATGGGATAAAGGTGAAGGTCGGAGCTGTTCCGCATCCTATGGAGGACAAGCACTTCATCATGTGGATTGAATTGATTGCAGATGGGAATGTCTACCGTCAGTTCCTGACGCCTGGGAGTGCTCCTGTGACCTTCTTCCCTGTGGCAGCCGGAAATGTGACCGCAAGAGAGTATTGCAACCTTCACGGTCTGTGGAAAAGCTGATACAAGACTGCCGGAATCATATGTCAGAGGTAAGCAGCCATGCGCATCCTTATTGTGGAAGATGAAAAGGCCCTTGCCAATAATCTGAAAAGAGGCCTTTCTGAAGAAGGTTATAGCGCAGATGTGGCCTATGATGGAGAAGAGGGCGGCTTTATGGCAGAGACCGAGCCATATGACCTGATCATTCTCGATATAATGCTTCCAAAGGTTGACGGCTTCACTCTCCTCAAGAACATCAGAAAACAGGGGATTAAGGCCCCAGTCCTTATGTTGACAGCGAAGGACGCGATATCAGACAAGATCAAGGGGCTTGACACCGGGGCCGATGACTATATTATAAAACCATTCGATTTCGATGAACTCCTGGCCAGGGTCAGGGCCCTGCTTAGGCGGAAGGGGGAAGTGAAGTCAGCGGTTATAGGTATTGGTGACCTGGAGATAGACACAGCAGGGCATCAGGTCAAAAGGGGAGGGAAGGATATAAACCTTTCAGCAAGGGAATATGCCCTTCTGGAATACCTGGCCTATAATAAAGATAAGGTTGTAACAAGGATCGATATATCGGAACATATATATGACTATGACTTTGACCTTGACAGTAACATTATAGATGTCTATATAAACTTCCTTAGAAACAAGATTGATAAGGGGTTTGAAAAAAAACTGATCCATACCGTTCGGGGAGCGGGGTATATACTTAAAGAGTGAAATTGTAGGGACTCCCCGCCGGAGCTTCTCTGCCTTGTGCTATGTTTAGATCTATAAAAACACGTCTTCTTATCTGGTTGCTTTCTGCCCTTGCCGTCATAATGATAAGCCTCGGACTTTTCCTGTACAACCGTCTTGATATTATTGTGATAGATATGGTTGACCACCTCCTTTCAGACAAGGCGGAACTCTTGAAGGGGCTTGTCCACGAGCATAATGGGGAGATCGAGTTTGAGATATCTGATGTGACTTTAGGGGATTATTCGATAAAGGATTCAGGGCATTATTTTGAGATAGCCGACGCCGAAGGTAAGACTCTCGTAAAATCAAGGTCGCTCGGTGATTATAGCTTTGCAGGATCACACTCTCCTAAAGATACAGGATTTTTTACAGGGCCGGGACCGTCTCCGGTATCTGTTCGCCTGTTTGTTCACGAGTTTCTCACATTTGAAAATGAAAGATTTGTTCTCTATGTTGCGGAAGAGTTAAAGGAAGAGCTTGGCCTACTGAGGGCCTTCAAGGTGTTCCTGCTCAGTGTTTTTCCTCTGACCATATTGCTTACTGGAGTCGGGAGCATATTTATTGTGCAGCTTTCCCTTAGACCGTTGACCTCCTTTTCCCAACAGATTGGTTTGATCACAGAGAAAAGGCTCCATGAAAGGGTAGACTCACAGGGGGTCGATGCAGAGCTTAAGGAGCTTGCCTCTTCCTTCAATGAGACGATGGACCGCCTGGAGAAGGCCTTTCAGGCCCAGAGGGACTTTTTGTCCGATGCATCACATGAACTCAGGACACCTACCGCTGTGATAAAGAGCACGGCAGATATTACCTTGCGGCGGGAGAGGTCTGCTGTCGAATACAGGGAGGCATTGGGAACTGTAAAGGATGCGGCTGAGAGGATGGGAGGGCTTATAGACAGGCTTCTGAAGCTGTCCAGACTTGATGCAGAGCAGAGCGAGAAAAAAGAAAGGGTCAACCTGAAAGACGTCCTGAAAACGGCTATAAAAACGATCGCTCCGCTGGCTGAAGCTCAGGGGATAGATATCTATACAGAAAAGGCAGTTGATGTGGCTGTGGAAGGAGATAAAGACCAGCTTTCAGAGCTCTTCCTCAGTATCCTTGATAATTCCATTAAATACAACAGGCCAAAGGGGAGCGTAAACCTTTCCCTGGCAAGATTGGATAATTGGGCAGTTGTAAAGGTGGCAGATACCGGTATTGGAATTGCGCCGGAGGCTTTGGACAAGGTATTTGACAGATTCTACAGAGAAGATGTCTCCAGGGGTGAGATTCCGGGGACTGGCCTGGGGCTTCCAATAGCAAAGGGTATTGCCGAGGGCCACGGCGGGAGGATAGAGGTTGAGAGCAGGGTAGGGGAGGGCAGCACGTTTACCGTATACCTGCCTCTGAATAGCTCTTCCTAACCTGCGGCAATCTTGACGACTATCTTGAATACGTGGGATGGCCTGCCTGCCGCCAGTCTGGGGGCATGACCGTCTTCTGGATATAGCACAGTTAGTTGTCCAGCCTTAAGATAAACTGGCGTCACCTCACCCTCAGGCGCCGTGCCGAAACAGATGTCCTTTTCCTCGTCATATTCTTCTGTAATAACCATCCGTTCTGCATGGACCCAGCCTATGACCTCCTCTCCGGATACGATATACTGGATGTCAATGTACTTTCTATGGTATTCAAATCTTGGTGCGTCCGTCATAACCGTCTCATACCTCTGGACAAGGGCAAAGACACGATCTCCATCGATCTCCACCCTCCCGTCAGACAGAAGATGAATATCCGGCCGCAGCAGGAAGTCAATCCCCTTCCTTAAGGCATCTGTCAATGAAACCTGGTGTCCCAGGTGCTTGATATCTGTAACAACCATTTTGTCCCCGCTTGATTACACGACCTTGCTATACCGCCTCCAGCGGCCGTGTTTAGGATAATGACGGCGGATTTTGTAATTTTCGAATACGGCAAGTGAGTTTTCTGTCATCTTCATCCCTGTTCCGTATTGTAGGGGCGATCCGGCGGGTCGGCGGCGCTAACGATTAGCGACCCCAAGACTCTCCCAAAGGTACAGAGAAATTCCTATAATTCAAGGAGATTAAGCAGAGTGGGGCTGGTGATGTGACGATAAGCCTGTGCTACTACGCCGTTCCCCTGCTATAGATTCCCCATGCAGCTTTCCCCATAGTTTCCCCAAAACGCCAGTTTCAGCCCTGCGGCGAAAATATTCAATTTCTTGCTCCGGTGTCATGTCCTTTATTTCTTTGTAAATCTGCATCTGGGCTTCGTGTTTGAACTCAACGCAATGGAACCCTTTCTCAGTCTTCATCTATTAACACCTCCTTTGGCGATATGATCGTCAATATACCATAGCCGTTCATAAGGTTTACCTGATTATAGGCCTTCATCTTATCCAGACGGACGATGTGCTTAAAATTCCAGGATACAATGGCATCGGCCCTTGCCACAGTTGCAGCGGCAACATGCGTGGCATCGTCTACCCATTCAGGCCCAAGGATTTTTGCCTTCATATACTCATTACGCAGATCAAGTATCTCGTCAGTCAGCTCTACCCTCTCCATCGTTTCTTCCGGCAAGGACAAGAGGATATTTTGAACTTCAGCCGGGGCCTTATCCAACTCTGCGATTACAATCTCGCTGAGCAGGAGTATGCATTTACCTTGCCGCACCATCTCGATAAAATGCGTTGACTCATTGGAAAACTCGGCGTCCAGACAACCGCCTATTACAGATGTATCCCCATATATTCGCGGTATTTTCATTTAGACCCTCGCTATCTAATTTTATACCCTCAGTTCCAATTATGCTACCAAGACCTTTGAGAAGTTCCATGTCACGGTCTCTTCATCATAATGACGGCGGTTTTTGTAGTTCTCAAACACAGCAAGCGAGTTTTATGTCATTTTCCTTACCTATCATCACTGTAGGGGCGATCCGGCGGGTCGCCCGTCGGTAATTCGATAATGATGAGGTTGTAAATAGTGTAGACGCGACCCTCTAATGTTTTCATTGATTTTTATGTTCTTATCTTTCTTGCTGTTTTTTAAATCGTTGCAAAAGAGATAGAACATGCTCTTCTGATAAAAAACCTAACCCTACCCCGCTTTTACCTCCTTCTTTTTCAAGAGTCGTCCATAACGTGCTGTATTTCAAAGATAGGGTAGGTTCTACTGAATTAATAAAATCAATCCATCCCTTAATTTTGCGTTTGGCAAATTCTTTTTGGTACTGTCAAGCGTTTTGTGTGAATTCTCTAAGTACCGGTAAATTGGGCCTCACCTTCCCGATCCGATTCGATCTCCAGCTTAACTCCA
>CAKKSC010000023.1 GCA_919902985.1 Desulfuromonadales bacterium
CCGCAATTAGCGGACCAGAAAATCGTCGGTTCCATGCCGTGTCCAATTGGTTTTTCAGGTCTAATGGTTGTTAACCACCCCTTTAGTGGCTCACGGCATGGGCAGCAAAGGTCTTGCCAACTTTATTTTATGGGTGGAACGGCTTCCAATCAGGTCTCGTGGTTTTTCCAACCCTCAGTTAGGTTCACCGTTCCAGCCAGCCGTCATGCAAACAGCTTTTCAGGCATAAAAGGGACTCCATCCTTCATAATGTAATATGCGGCCCTGGCAAGCTTATGGGAAAGGGCCGAGTGCGCTACCATAAAGTTGCTCTTCTGGAGCTTCCTATTGTAAAATCTCCTCACGTTCTCGTCATGTCGTCTCGCTATCTCAGCGGCTTCCGAAAAGGCCCACGCCAAGTATCTGTTGCCGTTCTTCTTGTTACCCTTCCCTTTGGATTTTTCATTGCTTGTCCACTTGCTTGAAACCTTCCGGCAATAGGATGCATAGTTGCCTACCTTTTCAAATCGCTTAACCGGGCCTGTTTCAAGCATAATGGTCAAGGCCAGTATCTTCCCGACTCCGGGAATTGTTTTTAGATGACTGTAAGGTTCCTTTAGCTCTATCCTGTCTTCTACCACGGCTTCTATCTCTCTAATCTTGCGGGTCAGGTAATCAATGGTCTCTTTGCTTATCTGACCCGCCAAATAAAGGTCTTCATTGCTTTCAAGCAGGTAACTGACCCGGTCTTCTTTGAGCGCCTTTACATCGTTTACTTTGATCTCTGTTCCACAGTTTCTGCTTATAATGTTCTTCAGGCTTATTATCAAGGATGTCCTGAGCTTTACAAGATGCCCCCGCTTTCTTAACAGGTCCCGTATAGGTCTTTCTTCTTTCGGATAGATATGACCTTCGGGCAGTATGCCTAAGCGGAGCATCTCTGCGAGCCAGAAGGCATCGTGTTTGTCATCGGCATGTTCGGCAGCTTTCGTTTAAACCTCTTTTCTCCGTTCTCATCAATGATTGCGAGATAGTTATTGCTTGAATGTAAGTCTGATGCAGCGTACAATTTCATAAGGCGCCTCCTGGGATTAAGATTGAACTCTTTTCCCAAGCATAGCACAGAGCTTTTCCTCTCAGTTATGCGGAGGCGCCTTTTATATGATTATCAAGTCTTGAAAAATCATCTCCCGCCCGCCCTTCTTTTTCAATATGCTGAAAGATATCACATTTTCATATTACAAAACAATCCCAAAACAATGACACAAGCCACCCCTCACCCTAACCCTCTCCCCGTGAGGGGCGAGGGGATTAGAGAGAGGCCCGTAATTCCGGGACAGCTCCCTCCATATTCGCTCCTACAAATAATCTTGCATTATTTCCAAAATCTGATATTCTGAATTCAGAAATTAAAAGTGGAGGTGATTATGGAGGCCGTTAAATCTGTTACTGCGGAGATCAAGGCGCGCGGGCAGCTTACGATACCCAAGAAGATAAGGGAGGCGAGCCACCTCGATGAGGGCGAGACGGTATCGATCATCCCGGTGGGAGATTCCATCATTGTCACGCCGAAGAGGCTTGAACTGGACGAAGCAAGGAGGCAGCTCAAGAAGATAATCAAGGACTCCGGCCTTTCTGTTGCCGATCTGTTGAAGGGGCTGGAAGAGGAAAGAAAGACCCTTTACAGGGAGAAGTATGGCAAAAAAGGTTAGGGTTTTCCTTGACTCCAATGTCATCCTCTCCGGCCTCCTTTCCGACAAAGGGTCTCCGAGGGTAATTCTCGACCTGCTTTGCCTTAATCTGCCATTTCTTAAAGGCGTTACAGGCAGATACAATGTAATTGAGATAGAGAGAAACTTGGAAAAGAAACTTCCGGCAGCCCTCCCTGTATATAAGGAATATTTACCGAAACTCAGCCTTGATATTGTCCCCATTCCATCAGAGGATGAGGTGAAAAAACTCTCCGGCCATACGTCGGAAAAAGATATACCTGTCCTTGCATCCGCCCTGAAAGGGAGGGCTGATTTCCTTGTGACCGGGGACAAGAAAGATTTTGCAGGTCTTATGATGAAGGGCACTTACCCTTTCAGGATAATGACCCCGTCGGAGTTCCTCGATATTTTCCCTGAGATTTCAGGGAAACAAGAATCTTAACAAAGATGATTAAGACATGTGTTTAAGCCTTCCATGAATATCACCAAGACAGCTAAAGACAACAAGCGCGTAGTAGTCGCCATGAGCGGCGGGGTGGACAGCTCTGTTGCTGCGGCCCTTCTTAAGGAACAGGGATACGATGTCATCGGCATCTCCATGCGCCTTATCGGGTATCAAGAGGGGATGGAGAGGGTAGGGGGGTGCTGTTCCATTGACGACCTCAATGACGCAAGGCGGGTTTGTGACCAGCTCGGGATCCCATTCTACGTCATTAACCTCGAAAACGCATTCCGTGAAAAGGTTATAAACAAGTTCATTTCTGAATACCTTTCAGGCAGGACCCCAAACCCCTGCGTCCTCTGTAACCAGAGACTCAAGTTCGAGATGCTCCTGAATAAGGCCAGAGAGCTTGAGGCAGATTATCTTGCCACAGGCCACTACGCCAAGATAGATTTTGATGAATCATCCAAAAGGTATCGGCTCATAAAAGGTGTTGACCCCGGAAAGGACCAGTCATACTTCCTCTTTACACTGACCCAGGAACAGCTTAAGAACGTCCTCTTCCCCCTCGGAGGGATGAAAAAGGAGGAGGTAAGGAGGCTGGCCCAGAGATATAACCTTAAGGTTGCCGAAAAGGTGGAGAGTCAGGAGATATGCTTCATCCCTGATGACAACTATTCAAGGTTCATACTTGAAAAGGCAACTCCAGACTCAGTGAAGCCGGGCGATATTGTAGACACAAGCGGGAAGGTCCTTGGGAGGCATTCCGGTATCCACAACTACACTATAGGCCAGAGGAAAGGGCTTGGCATCTCCTCACCGAAGCCTCTTTATGTGACAGGGTTTGACCTGAGTAAGGATAATGTGATTGTCGGAGAAGAAGAACGGCTTTATTCAGATGTGCTTGTTGTTGATGATGTTAACTGGATTTCTATCCCGAAACCAGAGGAAGAGATGGAGGTAAAGGTAAAGATCCGTTACAGGCATGACGGAGAGGATGCCGTGCTGATGCCTGTTGATTCCAGGAAGGTCAGGATCGAGTTCAAGAGGCCTGTAAAATCCATAACCCCCGGACAGGCCGCTGTATTCTATGATGGCGACATAGTGCTGGGAGGGGGATGGATAAAGGGGCCAGCCTACCTATCCCCTGTTCTCTAACAGACGGATGATCCTGTCAACACATTCATCAACAGTCAGTTTATCGGTATCCAGGACAATATCGGGTGACTTCGGCACGTCGTAGGGCGCCGATACTCCCGGGAACTCCTTCAGCACGCCTTTTTCAGCCCTCTGGTATATACCTCGCTTATCGCGCTTTCTTAATTCTTCTTTTGAAGCGGTAAGATAGACCTCGATGAATCTGTCTTTTCCTATCAGCTGTTTGGCCTTTTCTCTGACATCTTCGCTCGGGGCGACGAAGGCGCAGATGCAGATCAGGCCTGAATTGTTAATAATTCTGGCCACTTCTGCGGCCCTCCGCATATTTTCAGAACGCTCTCCTGCGGTGTACCCCAGGTCCTTGCTGAGTCCAAGGCGCATGTCTGCGCTGTCAAGGACTGTAACCGCCCGGCCGCTGTCAAACAGGCGCCTGTCCAGGGCATAGGCAATTGTCGTCTTACCGGTGAAGGTAAGGCCTGTGAGTAATATAGTTAATGGCCTGTGGCCGTAGCGCTCCACCCTTTCGCCTCCCGAAATCCGGCCTGTCTGTCTTTGAAGGAGCTCATCTGATACCTGTATGTCCCAGAAGCTCCTGGCCTCACCGCCTGCTGCCTTACGGTCAATGATCATTCCTGCGCCCACTGTGTTGAAGGTGAGCCTGTCTATGATGATAAAGGCCCCTGTGGTACGGTTCTTCTTATATGCATCGAAGGGTATAGGACGTTCCAGTGAGATATGGCAGCGTCCCACCTCGTTCATCTTCAGCTCTTTTGTCTCTTCACTGTCAAGGGAATTGATGTTGATCCTGTAATGGAGGCTGGAAACAGTCCCCCCTATCAGGTTAGATGTCTGTTTGAACAGGTATTTGTTCCCGGGGAGCAGGGACTGCTCGGTCATCCATACAACCAATGCCTCCATATCCCTACCGACCTTTGGCGTGTTGTCAGGACGGGCCAACATGTCCCCGCGGCTCACGTCTATCTCGTCTTCGAGGGTGACGGTCACTGCAAGGGGAGGGAAGGCCTCCTGAAGGTTCCCGTCGAATGTGACAATATCCTTGACCCGGCTCTTCTGTCCGCTGGGAAGGGCGACCACCTCATCTCCGGGGCGCAGTATCCCGGATGCCATAGTACCGGCGAAACCTCTGAAGTTAAGGTCCGGTCGTATTACATACTGGACAGGAAGGCGGAGGTCAATGAGGTTCCGGTCTGATGATATATGTATGGTCTCAAGGTAGTTTAAGAGTGGGCCGGACTTGAACCAGGGCATGTTACTGCGTGCCTCGACCACATTATCACCCTTGAGGGCAGAGATCGGGATGAAGTGGATATCGTCAATATCAAGCCTTGCAGAGAACTCAGCGTAATCCCTGCATATTTTGTCAAAGACCTCTTCGTCATAATTTACAATGTCCATCTTATTGACGGCCACAACGATATGCCTTATCCCAAGGAGGGCGCAGATGAAGGAGTGTCTCTTGGTCTGCGTAAGAACACCATATCGTGCGTCAATGAGGATCACAGCCAGATCACAGGTGGATGCGCCTGTTGCCATGTTTCGGGTATACTGCTCATGACCTGGTGTGTCGGCTATTATAAACTTGCGCTTTTCCGTTGAGAAGTAGCGGTAGGCCACGTCAATGGTGATCCCCTGTTCTCTCTCTGCTGCAAGGCCGTCAACGAGCAGGGAGAGGTCCAGTTCTTCACCTGCTGAGCCCTTCTTTGCGCTGTCCTTTTTTATGGAAGCAAGCTGGTCTTCGTAAATGAGCTTTGTATCGTGTAAGAGCCTGCCGATAAGTGTGCTCTTCCCGTCGTCAACTGAGCCGCAGGTGAAAAGCCTCAGAAGCTCCTTATTCTCCTGCCGCTTAAGGTAGGCAAGGATATCCTTTTCTATAAGTTCCTGTTCGTTAACCATCTAAAAATAACCCTCCCGCTTCTTCTTCTCCATGGAGGCCGCCTCGTCGTGGTCTATCATACGCCCCTGTCTTTCTGACTGCTTTGTCAGGAGCATCTCCTGGATGATCTCAGGGAGGGTCTTAGCGGTTGACTCTATGGCCCCGGAAAGTGGATAGCAACCGAGGGTGCGGAAGCGTACCATCTTCATCTCAAGCTTTTCTCCAGGGAGGAACCTGAATCGGTCGTCGTCCACCATGATGAGGTTCCCGTCCCTTTTCACGACTGGCCTCTCCTTAGCAAAATAAAGAGGCACTATCTCTATGTCCTCCAAGAAGATATACTGCCAGACATCGAGTTCAGTCCAGTTGGATAAGGGGAAGACCCGGATGGACTCGCCCTTTTTGACCTTTCCGTTGTATATATTCCAGAGCTCTGGGCGCTGGTTCTTTGGGTCCCACTGGTGCTTTCTGTCCCTGAAAGAGTATATGCGCTCTTTGGCCCTTGACTTCTCCTCGTCACGCCTTGCCCCTCCGAATGCCGCATCATATCCTCCTGCGTCCAAGGCCTGGCGAAGGGACTCCGTCTTCATAACGTTCGTGTATATGCTGGAGCCGTGGTCAAATGGGTTGATGTTCTTCTCTATGCCTTCCTTATTGATATGTACTATGAGTTCAAACCTGTGTTTCCTGCAGAAGCTGTCGCGGAATGTGATCATGTCCCTGAACTTCCATGTCGTATCAACATGAAGAAGGGGGAATGGAAGGGGAGCTGGGTGAAACGCCTTCCTCGCCAGGTGAACGAGTACAGATGAGTCTTTCCCTATGGAGTAAAGCATTACTGGATTGTCAAACTCGGCCACCACCTCGCGGATGATGTGGATCGATTCAGCTTCAAGCTGTTTCAAATGGGTCAGGTTGTATGAGGTCATCTTATTTCCTTTAAAATCAGGGCATTGGGCTTTATAAAATAGATTACATCTTCATATTTGTCAAACCATTATTTGGTTTTAAGAAGGGTGAAAATTTTAAAACAGAATAACTCAACACTATTTAAAGTTTACATAATATATCTTATGCGACACTGATGGTATGAAAGATTATAGGACATAGAGCACGATTTAAAAGAATTATAACTGATAATTCAGATAGTTACTATCTATTCTTAATAAATAATCTTAAATCTTCAGGCATCTCTGCTTCGATTTTAAGTGTAATACCGGATATCGGATGTTTGAACGAAAGAGTCGATGCATGGAGTGCATGTCTCGGCAAGAGAAGTTCTTTTTTAAGCTCATCTGTAAATCCATCCTTTATAAACCTTAGAAAGAGCTTCTCATCTTTGTATATCTTGTCTCCAACCAGAGGATGACCGATGGCTGAAAGATGAACCCTGATCTGGTGCTGTCTTCCGGTCTTTGGCCTGGCATTCACCATGGTGAATCCATTTAACCTCTTTAAAACGGTGTATTCTGTCACGGAGGGTGCACCTGACTCAATGTCTGTGGTCATCTTTACCCTAACAACAGACTTCTCATCCCCGGATATCGGCAGGTCTATAACCCCATTATCATGCGCCATAACGCCAAACACCAGTGCAGTGTATTCCTTTTCTATCTTTCTTCCGACAAATGCCTCTCCAAGCTTTCTTGCTATAGCAGTTGAGCGTGCGATAAGGACAATCCCGCTTGTCTCCCGGTCTATCCTGTGGGCAAGATAGAGTTCTCTTGAGTTTCTCTGTCTTCTAAGCTGCTGGATAAGGTCGTTTTTGCCCCAGGGGTTAGTGGAATGTACAGACATGTCGGGCGGTTTGTTTACGATAAGAAGATGGTCGTCTTCGTAAAGCACAGGGATATCCACATCCTGAACAACCTCTTCCTTTTTATCATAAAGGAAGACCACTTCATCGCTTGTCCTCACGATACTGCCCTTCTTGAGCTTCCTGTCTTTCTGGACAAGCCTTGTTGCAATTATATTGTGGATCTCGTTTCTCGAATAGCGGGGAAGCCTTGTCTTCATGAACTCATCAAGCCTAAGGCCGGAGTGATGAGGCTCAACCCTGAAAGGAACCTCGACCTGTTCAAACTGTCCTGAATTATTCATACCCTCCACATGATAGCCTCAAAGTCCTCGGTAGGGGCCTCAAACATGATGCATCCCCTGTTAGGCCACCTCTCAAGCTCTGTTCCGCCTTTCTTGACGGTAACAAAGAACTGGACATGGTCCTTTTGGGACACACCGATATCTGCAAACGGTATCTCCATCTCGATGATGTCCTTGATGGCGAGCCTTTTCAGAGGTTTTTCCCTTACCCACTTCCCGTCAGCTTCGCGGTACAGCGCGCCTTCATAGCTCAGACCCTCCCCTTTCCTGCAACAGTTGACCTCTATCTTATATTGCGTCGGGTTAAGTATATTTACAGTATAGATGAACTCACCCTTGTCGCCACCTATAAGCGTGAGATTCGCATCTAGCCTGACATACATGTTGGCCAGGTTGAAGCCGTAATATATATGGGCTACTATGCTTTCGACCCTGTGCATGGTGCCGCCGACCTTTGTAACATCGTAATATGCGGCTGAAAGCCACTCGAAATAGTTGGAGACCTCGCCATCTATGGCAGGAGATATGAAGGAGACCAGATCTATGGTCGGCTTGCATACCTTGTCCTCCCTTATAACAGGTATGAAAAGCTCCTCAGGTATCTCCTTTCCCAACAGCATGTAAACGTTCATCAGGTGCTTCCTGAAAAGCTCGTCAAAGGCATCGTCATTCTCAGTGCTGTGCTCATCCCCGTACCACCAGCACCAGTCGCTCCCCTCTGCGATATATATCTCCTGCCATGCCTTGGCAATTGCAGCCTTGTCTGCAATACCTTCTCTCTCAAACTCCACCAGCGCCCTTCTTGTATCTTCCAGCAGGTCCCAGGCAGTATTGTCCTCTTCGTGACCTATCCAGATCCTGAAGTTGTGGTTTATCCATGAACCGGAGAAAAGGCGAGGAAGTGATGCTTCAGGAGGGTTGGCCTCAAGGTGTTCGCTCATGGTGACAGCCCGTATAAGAGGGTCGTTTGCGAGCTTGCCATAGAGGGAACGGAGGAAGTCACGTCCGTCGTTCTTATAATATTCCCAGGCATTTTCACCATCAAGTATTATGGGAATGACAAATGCATCAAGGTTCCCCTGGGTAAGGAGCTTCTCTCTTATTTTGTGCAGCCTGTTTATGAAGTCCTGAGATGCGTGCTCAGGGTCCCACCTGGAATAGACAAATCCTATCAGGTCAGACAGAGAATGGTCTCTAAAAAAGATGCTGACACCCTTATCTCCAGCCTTGGCGTTGTAAGGCCTATATAGGGTGCCTGCATCCTTTACAACCTCGTCCTTGTCCCTCTCAAAGAGGGCATTGACCGACTTGGCAAGTATCTCCTCATCGGTTGCTATCCATTTTATCCCTGCATCAGAGATTATCGGTATTATCTCTTCACTAACGGAACCTTCTGAGGGCCACATCCCTCTTGGCGCCCTTCCGAAAACCCTCTTGTGGAACTCCACTGCCTTATTCACCTGGGCAACGGCGTCCTCAGGGTGCAGAAACCTTTTTTTGGGAAGCTTAATGTCGGGTATGGCCACCTTTGCGGCAAAAGAATCGCAAAGTAAGGGCAATATGGGATGGTAATAAGGGGTAGTGGATATTTCTATGATCCCCCTCTCTTCCATTTCCCTGTATTTCGGGATTATTAAGGCCAACACCTCCCGCTGTTTCTTTATAAGTTCAATCTTTTCATCTTCTGTGAAGTCCCGCCCCTTTTTGACAAGATCTTTTAGAAAGGTGTCATTGTCCCTGAACATCGGGTCGAACCATGCCAGATTAAAGAGTACCTGGAGATCAAGATAGTCCTGGGTAACAAAATATCTCTGGATGTCCTTTAAATCATCTTTTGAATAGACAAACCCCCTTGTTCTCAGGATGTCCCAGTAGCGTGGGTATGGCTTTACCATGTTTTCCCAGTTGGCAAGGAAGAAGTTCTGAAGTATTGACTCTTTTTCGGAAGTGGTCAGCTCGGCAGCTGGTTTAAGGGCAAGGTCAAGATGTGTGTCAGTTGCATTGTTATCAGCATAATCAAGGATCTGGTCAACAAGGGAGGGGACCATGTTAAATGTCTGGTGGACGTTCGGAAACTCTTCAAGGATGGCCGCCATGTCATAGTAGTCCTTTATGCCGTGCAACCTCACCCACGGCATAAAGTACTTACCTGTAACAAGGTCTTTGTAATAGGGCTGGTGCATGTGCCAGAGGATGGCTATGTTTAGGGGCTTGGACATGAGGACCTCATCCACTCTTTCCCCTCCACCGGCGGGAGGGGATTTTTTGTTCACTTGCACGGGATCGAGTATATAAAACCGCCGTTAGACATATAATACAGATTTCCGTTGGAATAGGCCAGCCCATTGTATACTCCGGACCCTAAGGTGAGGCTCCACTTCTCTTCCCCTTTTTCAGCATCAATGGCCTTTACACCATTATCCGACATGCCGAAGAGGAGATGCCTGTCAACTTCGATTATAGATGATGCAATTCCTTTATCGAGTTTATGAACCCAGATTTGTTTTCCAGTAATCTTATCCAGAGAATAAACAGACCCTCTGGATGAAGGAAGAAAAACGGCATCTTTGCCAATGGCCGGGGTCCCTGCCCCGCCGTCATCAAACTTCCAGTTTATGGAGCCGTCAACTGTCTTTAAAGAATACAGGCTCCCGTCGTAAAACGACACATACAAAGTATCGCCATCCGGCACAGGGGAGGCGTCTATGTCCTTAAACTGACTCCTCGCCTCTGCAAGCCTTTTCTCCCAGAGAAGGGCGCCGTCAAAAGGATTTAATGCAACGACAAACCCATCCGAAAAACCGACATAAAGATTGGAGCCGTCATGGGATGGAGATGAGGAACCTCTTATACTGTAACCCTTCTGCCCGGATCTCCTGTATTGCCAGAGTTTCTTCCCTGTATAAGCATCCAGGGCAGACACCTCGCCAACCGCATTGGAAAGGTATACAATCCCCTTAACAACCAGAGGTGATGAGAGTATCTCGCCTCCGCTCTCGTGCTTCCAGATAAGGCTCCCGTCCTTCCTATGTAATGCGTACAATGTCCCGCTGTTATCTCCAAAGTAGACTGAATCTTCAGATATCGTGGCCGTTGACTCTATCACCTCCGGGGTCTTAAAGCTCCAGACTGTGGAACCATCCCTTGCGGAAAGGCGAAAGAATATCTTTATCGAGGTTCCAACATAAATCTCATCACCTGAGACAACTGGAACTGAAAACTCAACAGGCTTATAGGCAGGAGGCAGCTCTTCCCTTATGTCCACCCTCCACCCTACCCTGTCAGGGATTTTAAACTGTTCATCTGAGACCCCTTTCCTCAAAGGCCCGCCCTGAAAAGTGGGCCAATCGTAGGCATAGGCTGGAAATGCAAAATGAAAAATGAAAAATGAAAAGTGGAAAACTATAAACCATCTCAAATTTGCACTTTGCATTTTGCACTTTGCACTTTGCAATCTACTTATAGCTATCATCAGCTCTTTAGTCCTTCCACTTTTTCTTTAATCCTGGAGAGATTTGACGATTCAGGGAAATCTGAGATTACCTTTTGGTAGGTCTCCAGGGCCTTTGCCTTGTCGTTACTCTTTTCATAGAGTCTTCCGAGAGCTGAAAGCCCCATTTCTTTAAGATGGGTATCCTTGGTAGAGGTCAGGAAAAGTAATGAGTCTATGCCCTTCTTTATTTCCCCCTTCTGCTCATAGGAGTGAGCGATACCATAAATGGCTGAATCCCTTAAAATACCAGGATTAAGTTTATACGCATTTATATTCCCATGAAGATTTGTATCCTTGACCTCACCAGTCAACAACTTGCTGTAAAGCTCAATAGACTTGTCATACTCCTTCAGGTTGTAATGGGCATCGGCAGCATAAAGCAAGGCAATGGAACCGATATCGAGCCTCTTATACTTTTTTGAGATATCCTCAAACTTATTTATAACAGCCCTGTATTTGTCATCCGCTGACTTGAAGGTGTCCGGTGTTGTGCCGGCAGGCTCAATCTTTGCCTGATAGACCTTCATCGCAGCACTCAGCGCATCCGCGGCCTTCTGGTCCCGCTGTCTGCTGTATGTTCCCCAGCCTATGTAGGAGATAAACAATACCCCGATCACGGATGTCGCAACCACAACTGCTCTGAAGTTATCGGAAAGGTATTTGAATATCATTGACCTTGAGGTCACAAACTCATCCACTCCGACAGGAATCTTCTTCCGTATCACCTTCTTTGCCATATCATCCCCCGCTATCAGCTCAAATTGATTTGAAAAAGGAGTATACAAGCATCACTATTGCCTGTCAATACATAACCAGAGAGTAGCCAGGTCAAACGCATTAAAACTATAGTAACAACAAGCTCTCAAAGGTTTATGTT
>CAKKSC010000024.1 GCA_919902985.1 Desulfuromonadales bacterium
GAATAATCGGGTATCGGTTCAAATGAATCGCAGGAGGTGCAATACTGCTCCTGTTCTTCAAGGGCTTCGGTAATCATCAGCTCCCAATTCCCCTCAAGAGCAGCTTCTAACCTCCTGTTCTTTTCCATCTCATTGATATGAATACAGCTTTGCATTCCAAGTTTATTACATTCCATAATTTACTCCTTATAATAACTGATTTTACCTCTCTACTCTTTTCCTCTCAAGGTTCTTTAAAACCTCTTCAACCTCTTCCTTGATCCTTTCGTCAAGGTCATAAGGTGCCCTGTCTTCCTTATCAGCCCGGATTATCGAGGTGTTGAAGGACATATAACCAAGAACATCGAATTCCGGAAGGCCGTTCTTTATCAGCTCCCTATCTGACTCGTTCTGAAGCTTGTTCCCGACTATAAAGACCTTCTTCACCTGAAGGTCTGCCGCCAGTTTCTTTATATGCTGGGCTGTCTGGATAGACCTCTGGCCCGGTTCGACAACTACAATTAGTGCATCCATCCCTGCTGTAGAGCCCCTTCCCAAGTGTTCCAGCCCTGCCTCCATGTCGAGGATCACAGCCTCGTCTCTCTTTATGATCAGGTGACGGAGCAGGCTTTTTAACAATGTGCTCTCCGGGCAGAAGCATCCTCCTCCCCCTTCAGGGATGGAGCCGAGGATGAGGAGCTTTACTCCTTCATGTGATATGGCGAACTGGTCAGGGATATCATCAACCTGGGGATTTATCTTGAAGACCCCACCGAACTGCCCCTTTGTTGTTCCTGTCCTCTCCTCAATCAGCCTGGTCATCTCTGCGACAGGAGTAACTCCGGTTACCCGGTCTTTAGAAATTCCTATAGATGAGGCAAGGTTTGAATCAGGGTCCGCATCTATGGCCAAAACCTTTATCCCCCTTGCTGCCAGGACCCTGGCCATGGTCCCTGCCAGTGTAGTTTTTCCGACACCTCCTTTACCTGTAACGGCTATCTTCATTCCCTGTCTCCTCAAATTACAAAAATTATCTCACAGAAATAGCAGGAATTCAAGAAAACAGATCCAGTACCCTTTAACTCGTTTCTTTGCTAAAATGACTTCCACTTTACTTTGGAGCAGATGATATTGGAACAGTTAGCACTAAATTTCAGAGACAATGAAACCTATCTAAAGAAGATTTTCGAGAAGACTACCGGTCGGGGAATAGCTCTGACAATCACAGACAACGCAACCAGCATGCTTTCAGTGAAGTCGAAGGGTGAAACCCTATACGTAAGGCTCAACAGGATATTCCTTGGGGCAGGAACAGAAGTTGTCAGCGAGGTGGCTGAATTCATAAAAAAGAGAAGGGGAAAGACGCCGCTCATCAG
>CAKKSC010000025.1 GCA_919902985.1 Desulfuromonadales bacterium
TTTAACGGCAGGTTACCATCTTAAACTATTGTCCGAAAATTGGGGTCCACTATATGCAATTTCCTAACCGGACAAGGCTGATCTAAAATAAATATTAAGGGACTCTTTACGTCTCTTCATATTTATAAAACCCTATTAAATATTAAAGCACGAGCCTCTTGTAAAAGTCTTTTTTGTGGTTCGACAGTCTCACCACGAACGGCCTGTCGTGAGCTCAGTCGAACGGAAAAAGATTAATGATTCCAATCCAGCCACCGTTCACCCTGAGTCCTGGCCTGAGCTATGCCGAAGGCTTGTCGAAGGATGTTTGGGGACTTTTGCAATAGGCTCGCATTTTAAAAGATTGTCATCAAGTCACTTGCCGCTTAAAATCCTTACTACTGCCTCTGCCGCGCCTTTTGCTGAAGCTGGATTTTGACCGGTCACCAAATGGCCATCTACTACAACCTTTTCCTGCCAGTTTGGGGCTTTTTCATATACAGCTCCAGCGCTCTTCAATGCATCCTCCAGAGGAAAGGGCACAACATTTGTCAACCCAACTGCCTGCTCTTCCTCATTCGTAAACCCGGTTACATGTTTATTTTGAATCATGTAACTACCATCTGGATTCTTGAGATATACCAGTGCCGCCGGACCATGACATACAGCTGAAACCACCTTGCCTTTTGCATAAGCTGCAGGAAGCAGGTGTTGCAAGTCCTTATTGTCTGGAAGGTCCCACATGGTTCCGTGGCCGCCCACCACAAAAAAGGCGTCGTAATCCTCTACCGTTACCTTACCTAATAGCAAGGTATTTTTAGCATTTTGAACATAGCTGACTAATTCAGGTGATATACTTTTAGGGTCAATAGGCACATCTCCACCCAGTGGTGATGCCACAGTAATACCCCAGCCTGCTTTAGAGAAGACCTCGTAAGGGTATGCCAGCTCAGACAGATATACACCTGTTTGTTTTCCAGTTTCCCCCAGGCGTTCATGGCTTGTTACAATCATTAATACCTTCTTTTTCATATGCCCTCCTTTTGCAGATTGTTTTAGGCGCTTAAGATCAAACCCCACTACGGTGAATGTGGCTTCCGGTGGTCCTGACACCTCAGGTTTAAAAAGGTGGTTAAACTGGCTGTTAACGACAAAGAGGTTGCCATTCGCGATTGTTGCAGTGGTCGGGACCTTCATTTCAGGCGAGTCGAGTGCACTGGATACAACAGCCGAACTGTAATCATTTGAAAATAAAACCTTAGCAATGCCGGGCTCTTTGGCGCCGAATCCCTCAATTACGAACAGTTCATGCTTATCGGATAAAACCATGCCGTCTCCTGCATCAATCGGCCGATTTATCTTGATTTCGATTATCGACCGGTCTTTTGCCGAAATTCGGAACAACTGGCCCGAATTCATTTTGACAACTATTGCATACTTGTCATCAGGTGTTATCTGGATTCCGTTCAGATTGAAACCTTCGCCGCTGAATCTATCGTCCCTTACCCATTCACTCAAAACAAAATTTGAGCCGTTTACCTTCCAGATCATAGGACTGAAAGAATCAGTGATATAGGCATTTCCGCTCGCATCAAGGGCAATATCATTGCAGAAATGCCCTGATTGTTGGGTTAAAGGAAGTCTTCTCAACAGCGACTTACTATCCAGGTCGTAAATATGAATGCTGGCCTTACCTATTGAATCAGGTGTGGCCCGCTGGCTTGCTCCTGCCTCTGAATTACATACCCATAAACGGCGTTTCATGACATCTATAGACATGCCGACAACCGAATGCAGATCATCCTGCCCTGCAGGAATAAAAATAGTTACCGTCCCTTTCCTGATGCGCTGTATTTCGCCTTTATAAAAACTCCCCACAAATAATGATTCTGTTCTTTTGTCATAGGCAATACCTTCAGGATAGACCTTATCACCCAGTAGTGCATATGTAATATCGGGTAACTCTTTCGCCCATGACTGGTTTATGCTGATAAATATTAATGCCACTAATACCAATAACCTCTTAAAAAAAGCTTTTGAAAACATTTTATTCCCTCCTTTTCAATCGTTAAGCATTTATTCAAATCGCATCATACGGTTAATCAATCCATGTTTATCCCACCTTTGTTTCTAATGACATAAATCTACAAAATTTTCTTTGCCATGTAAAATTATAAAATTTTGTGGTATGTATAAAAATAATTATGGTTAATCTTGAGTGGTATAGAAGCTTCTTGGCAGTTTATCAAACAGGCACAGTTACTGCTGCCGCACGCTCATTGTTTTTGACGCAACCCGCAATCAGCCAGCATATTGCCGCCCTTGAATCGGCTGTTGGAGAAACCCTATTTACGCGCAGACCCCGCAGGATGGTTCCCACAGAAAGGAGCAAAGAACTTTACTCCGAAATTGTGGAGGCAATTGAAAGGCTTGAGTTAATATCACAAAATTTGAAAATAGGTAAAGGATTGGAAAAACCCTTTAAATTAGGTTCTCCTTTTGAATACTTCTATGAAAGAGCGGTAGCACAACTCGGAAGGCTTTCCTTTCGCTTGTGGATTCAATTCGGGCTGGCCCAATTTTTGGTCAGGGAATTGAGAGAAAACAGATTTGATGCCATTATTGTTGCACAAAAACTTGAATTTCCCGAGATAGAATATAAGAAGATAGAAGATGAAAACTTCATACTTGTTGGCGCAGCGGACATGAAATCTGCTCCGATAAATAAGTGGGATGCTGAAAAAACAAAGGTGATCGAGCAGTGGCTTCTTAAACAAAAATGGCTAAGCTATGGATTGGAGCTGCCTATTATCCGTCGCTTCTGGCATGAAATATTCGGCAATCGTCCGGAGATAAAACCAAGCCTTGTGATACCCAGCCTTCATGCAATCCTTAAGGCTGTCGAACTTGGGTATGGCATAAGCTTACTCCCTGAATATCTATGTCAGAATGCGTTAAAACAGCAGCGCATTAAAATATTGTTAAAGACCCCAAAACCTATAACCAACGAAATCTGGCTTGCTTACCGTAAAATTGATCGGAACCACCCGCACATAAGGGAATTTTCTTCGCAACTATGCGGGAAGGTGTAATTTATAGGGAAACCCAAGGACATCAGTCAGGGTTTTTTGCTCAATCTCAGTGAAGCTAAATCAACTTTAAGCCCCACCCCTTCTTTATATCTATCGCCCCTTCTGGACACAGCTCATGGCAGCAGTAACATCGGATGCAGTCGTCATAATTGATCCTTAGCTTATCGGTGATCTCCATGACCTGGGACGGGCAATAGGTTACGCATATATTGCACAACCTACAGCGGTCATGCTTAACAGCAGGCCTTGAAGTAAAGGCCTTATCCACTTGCTTTTTTACAAAGGAAGGAAGCCAGGATACAAATCTTGGCTCCGTGGTTTGAGGCAAGATAAAGTTCTCAAAGACCATTCCTGATCCGTCCCCGGTTAATTCTATCTTTTCAAGGTCTGTCTCACCGACACCTAACTCCATAGCAGCCTTTGTGGTAGGAAGCTCGTCAGACTCAAGACCGACCATCCGGCTAATAATAACGTCCATGGCTACAGCATCGGATGAAGCGGCGAGGATTCCCATCTTTCTTGGATCTCCGCTCCCAGGGCCATCCCCCTCCATGCCGATTATCCCGTCCAGGATGGTAAGGCGCGGACTCAACATCTGATAAAACTCCACCAGCATCTTTGCAAAGGCCAGCTTGTCGTGACCTGCCTCAAAGTGCCAGCTCACCTTCCTCTTTCCCGGGACACAGCCAAAGAGATTCTTAACCCCAAGGGTCATTGTCATCATCGCGTGGGTCTTCAGCTTCGGGATGTTTATAATCGCATCAGCCTCTAATGCAGTCTTTGATACATCAAACCTCTTAAATACTTTCCCCTTGCTGTTTTCTACCAGAATTCCATCTGAGAGATTTACAATCTCAACTCCGTATCTGTCGGCAACCTCTTTTATCCCGGATTTTGCAGCCACCTGAGCAGCAGAACCTATGCCCGGGCTGTCGCCTATAAATGGGATGCCTCCGGCATCTTTAACAAGGCGTAAGACTGCCTCAATCACCGCAGGATGGGTTGTAACAGCTTTTTCTAGAGGTTTTGCAGAAAGGAGATTGGGCTTGATGAGGACTCTTTCGCCCTTTTTTATGAAGGATGAGATACCGCCGAGAAGCTCAACGGATTCGGCTACTGATTGGTAAACCTGCTCAATATCATAATCAGGGCATATCTTTAGGGCGACTTTTGTCATGATATTCATAGCTGAGACGCTTCTTTTGTTTCACTCTGCGTCTCCGCGTCTCTGCGGTAATTTCGCTTCTATCAGTCTTCCTTTACTACTTTGACCAGAACATTTCTACTGCGTGGGCCGTCAAACTCGCATAAGAATATGGACTGCCATGCGCCGAGGACAAGTTTGCCATTTTCGACAAAGATTACCTCTGAGGAACCAACGATACTTGTCTTTATATGGGCAGCGGAATTCCCCTCACCATGTTTATATTCCCCCTTTTGGGGTACCATCCTGGCAAGCTGATTCAGGATATCATCCTTGACATGGGGGTCAGTATTCTCATTTATGGTCACACCAGAGCTGGTGTGCGGGACATATAGATAACATATTCCCCTACCCACACCGCTGTCTTTGACAAACCTCCGTACATCCCCCGTGATATCTATCATCTCTGTCTGCTGGCTCGTCTTTATATTCAGCTGCTTCATCTTTATCCCTCCAGAGTATTGAAAATCTCATCGATTATGCGGAGAAGATAGCATAGGCTATGCCTTCCGTCAAGGCTTTGGTTGCAAAAGCTTAACTAAAAGCACTTGACAGCAAAGATATTAATGATAATATCACGTCTAATGAAACGTTTTGGAGGAACCATGGCAAGGTTTTTTATAGGGATAATCCTTGGCATAATATTGCTTTTTTTATTCCTCTATTTCGGCGGGCCCGGTTACCTCGAAACCTTCGGTAAAAAGGCCGAGGATACAGGGAAGAGTCTGAAAAAATATGAGCAGACAACCAGGGACACTGCAAAAAAGGTAGGGGAAAAGTACGAGGATGTAAAGAAGAAATTTGGATCTGACGATAAAGAGAAAACAGATTAAAATTCAGTTGTTAGATGCAAGTGGTTAGTATTAGATTTTGGCACTCCTAACACATAACACTAACATCTGCTGTATCATCAAACATTAAACCGGAAGTGCAGAACATCCCCGTCTTTTACAACGTATTCTTTACCTTCGACCCGCAGAAGCCCCTTCTCCTTTGCTCCCTGCTCGCCGCCACAGCGTATGAAATCATCATAGGCAATGACTTCGGCCCTGATAAATCCCCTCTCAAAGTCAGAATGAATGACCCCTGCTGCCTGTGGGGCCTTTGCGCCCCTTGGTATGGTCCAGGCCCTGACCTCTTTTACCCCTGCTGTAAAATATGTGCTGAGCCCCAGCAGCTCGTATCCGGCCTTTATCATCCTGTCAAGGCCTGACTCCTTTAATCCCATACCTTTCAGATACTCAGCCCTTTCATCTGCTGGAAGCTCCGCGATCTCGGACTCCACATCACCGCATATAACAACTACCTTTGCTCCCTCCTGGGCAGCAATCTCTTTGACTTGTTTGACGAACCGGTTATCCTTGCTAAGTCCTGCCTCATCCACATTGGCCACATAAAGGACAGGTTTTGCCGTAAGGAGTTGAAGGCCGTTGAAATATTTCTCCTTATCTCCACCTTCCACCTTTACCGTCCTTGCCGGTTTACCTATGTTCAATCCCTCCTTCACAGCCAGTGCAACGCCCTGCTCTTCCAGTGCCTCTCTATTTCCAGACTTGGCGGCCTTTTCAAGCCTTGCCAGCTTCTTTTCTACGGTATCCAGGTCCGCCAGTATCAGCTCCGTGTTTATGACTTCTATGTCGTTTTTGGGATCCACGGAACCGTGGACATGTACCACGTCAGGGTCTTCAAAACATCTCACTATATGGGCTATGGCGTCAACCCCCCTTATATGTCCAAGGAACTGGTTTCCAAGCCCCTCACCCTGCGATGCCCCTTTGACAAGGCCTGCAATATCAAGGAACTCCATATTTGTAGGCAGGACCCTTTCCGGGTGAACGATCTCCGCCAGCTTGACCAGTCGCTCATCCGGGACCTGAACAACCCCAACATTAGGGTCTATGGTGCAAAAAGGATAATTTGCCGCCTGAGCGCCGGCAGATGTCAGAGCATTAAATATCGTTGACTTCCCTACGTTTGGCAGACCTACTATGCCGCAGTTAAAACCCATTTCATCTCCTTCATATCAATAATCTTCAGCCACAGAGGCAGCCTTTGCCTATTTGAAGTTAAGCATAGTAATGGAAAAGCATTGCCATGTCAATATGCGGAGCTTTGACAAAAGTGGATAATTGACAAGCATCCCTTTTGAGGTATTATTATCTTAGAAACCGTATGTTAACCCTTTGCAGGTTTGCCATGATAAACTTGATATTGACGGTCTTAATATTGTTTTCAGTTTCAGTCGGATGCTCCAATGCCGAGAGGCCTGTAGGAGGCTCGCCTATGACCAGTCAAAATAAGAATCTTCAAAAGGCCACTTTTGCAGGAGGGTGCTTCTGGTGCATGGAGCCCCCTTTTGAAAAGCTCAATGGCGTGGCGGAGGTGGTGTCCGGCTACACTGGTGGGCAGAAAGTAAAGCCGACTTATGAAGAGGTCTCTTCCGGGACAACCGGCCATTATGAGGCGATACAGGTCACATACGACCCTGAGAAGGTAAACTACGAGCAACTCCTCGATACATTTTGGAAGAATATAGACCCGACCGATGTAGGAGGTTCTTTCGTAGACAGAGGGCAGCAGTACGGCTCAGCCATATTCTATCATAGCGATGAGCAGAGGCGCCTGGCAGAACTTTCAAAGGAAAGAGTTGAAAAATCGGGTGTCTTCGATAAGCCTATAGCCACAATGATCCTTAAATTAAAGGTCTTTTATGAGGCCGAGGATTATCATCAGGACTATTACAAGAAGAACCCCATAAGGTACAAATTCTACAGAGCAGGATCCGGCCGTGATAGGTTCCTCGAAAAGGTCTGGAAGGGACGGGAAGAGAGGGCTACTCTTTCTAAAAAACTATCTGACGAGGAACTGAAAATGAGGCTCACGCCTCTCCAGTACGAGGTCACCCAGAAAAAAGGGACTGAGCCCGCGTACAAGAACGACTACTGGGACAACAAAAAGGAAGGCATCTACGTTGACATCGTTTCAAGAGAGCCACTTTTCTCCTCCCTCGACAAATTCGAATCAGGGACAGGCTGGCCTAGTTTCACTAAACCATTGGAACCAGGAAATATCGTGGAGAAGGAGGACAAGAGCTTCTTCACAACAAGGACAGAGATCAGAAGCAAACAGGCCGATTCCCATCTCGGCCATGTATTCAACGACGGCCCCAAGCCTACGGGGCTCAGATACTGCATGAACTCCGCAGCCCTCAGATTTATTTCAAAGGAGGACCTGAAAAAAGAAGGGTACGGGGAGTACTGGGCGCTCTTTAAGTAGGCTTTTCATCCATCCTTTTTCTGTATTCCATTTCCACCAACCCAATATAACGTGTAAGTACCTCGAAATCCTTCACCTTTCGTGTCTACTATTGACAGCACAGGTCACTGTCCGTAAAAACTGGGGGTGGGCAAGTGTAAAGCATCTCTTGACAACTGTAAATGTATCATGTAACTATATAGCTACGCCGTAAGATGATAACTATCAACAACAAACTGAAGAAACTTCGAGAAGAATCCAAGCTTTCCCTGCGTGACCTGGGGGAAAAGACGGGCCTATCAGCGAGCTTCCTATCACAGATTGAACTTGGACAGGTCTCTCCGTCCATAGCCTCCCTTGAAAACATCGCCAATGCCTTAAATGTCCATATAACGCACTTCTTTGACGACCAGACAAAACCTGACAGCATTGTTATGAGAAAGAATGAGAGGAAGAGGATTTACAGCCAGGGTTCAAAGGCGATAATCCAGCCCCTTGCACATAAGATCAGCAAGAAGAAGATAGAGCCTTTCATGCTTACACTTGAGGTCGGAGGGGAAAGCGGAGAGCACCCCTACTCATCCCATCACGGGGAGGAGTTCGGCATGGTTATTCAGGGAAAGGTTAGATTTACGCTCGAGAACAATGAGTATATCTTAGAAGATGGAGACAGCGTATATTTCAATTCTACAAAGCCGCACAGGTGGCAGAATATAGCCAAAAAAGAGGCGTTCATCATTTTGGTGATCCCTGGTGCTTGATTTGATTTTACCCTGATATTATGTTAAAGCTTATCTTATCGAATGGATAATATGACTGCTACCCCGTTCACACTTGCATCCGCATCACTATTCATTATATTTTCAGCCCTGGCGCTGGTCCCATTCTTATTCCGAAACCAAAGGGCGCTGATTACGGCTGTATTTTCCTTGACCGCCATTTCCTCCCTCCTCTCTCTCATTGCAGGTATCTGGACTGTCAGGGACGGGATAACGGAATCTTATATAATACTCCTGGGCCTGCCGGACCTTCCCTTTCACATGAGGCTTGACTCGCTTTCCGGTTTCTTTCTGACTGTGATAGGCGCTCTCGGATTTATTGTCTCGATCTACTCGATAGGATATGTGCGTGGTTTCATAGGGCAACGCTCTGTCACGAGCCTTGTCTTTTTTTATTCCCTGCTTCTCGCAGGTATGTTCATGGTGGTGCTCGCTGATGACGCATTCTTCTTCCTCATTTCATGGGAGGTGATGGCCGCTTCCTCATACTTCCTGGTCATGTTTGAGGACGAGAGGACGGAAAACAGGAGGGCAGCCTTTTTGTATTTAGCCATCGCCCATGTCGGGGCGATAGCCATCCTCCTCTCCTTTGGCCTTATGGCAGGGTTTGCCACAGGGTTTGAGGGTTTCAACGGGTACACGTTTGATGCAATGCGGAAGATGGATATCCCACCATCGTGGGCTGCAGTGGCCTTCTTCCTGGCATTTTTCGGTTTTGCGGCAAAGGCCGGAGTAATGCCACTACACGTCTGGCTTCCTGATGCCGATTCTGTGGCCCCATCAAATGCCGTTGCCCTGATGAGCGGGGTGATGCTAAAGACCGCCATATACGGCATACTCCGGGTGACCTTCGACCTGATCAGGGTGTTCCCATGGTGGTGGGGGGCGGTTGTCCTGGTATTCGGCCTCATGACGGCAGTTATGGGGATACTGTTCGCAATCCTTCAGCAGGACCTAAAGCGCCTACTCGCTTACTCATCGATGGAAAACATAGGGATCATACTTATCGGTACCGGGATGGCGATGGTTTTCGCATCTTTCAATATGACCGCCCTTTCAGCCCTCGCACTGATAGCAGCGCTTTATCATACACTTAACCATGCGATGTTCAAGGGACTCCTTTTCATGGGAGCAGGGGCTGTGCATCATGCTACCCGTGAAAGGGGCATGGAAGGCATGGGCGGGCTCATCCACAGGATGCCGTGGACATCTGCCCTCTTCCTGATCGGATCTGTATCCATATCGGCCCTTCCCCCTTTTAACGGTTTTGTCTCTGAATGGCTGACATTCCAGGCCTTTTTGCTTTCTCCGGCCTTGCCAAGCCCTCTTCTGAACCTCTTGATCCCGCTTGGAGCGGCGATACTTGCGCTGACCGCTGCCCTGGCAGCGACATGCTTTGTTAAGGCCTTTGGCGTTACATTCCTTGGGCGCTGGAGGGGCGACCATGACACCCCTATCCATGAGGTAGACGGCTTCATGAAGACAGGGATGGGCCTGGCTGCTTCAATGTGCTTATTTCTTGGGGTTCTCCCCACTTTCGTTATCGACTGGATGGACATCGTGCCGGAGAGGTTTTTGGGCGGGAAGTTAGCAGCTTCTGCCGGCGAGTTCGGCTGGATGTGGCTCACGCCTATTTCGTACACGCGGGCATCATATTCAGGGCCTGTGGTATTGCTTGGAATAATTGCTATAGTCGCCCTGGCCTACATTATTCTCCATGCCCGTGGGACGACTATACATAGAGGCCCGCTCTGGGACTGCGGTTTTGAGAAAATCACGCCGAGGATGCAGTATACCGGGACCGCCTTTTCCATGCCGATAAGAAGGATATTCGGCTTCCTCTTCAATGTAAGGGAACGGATAGAGGTGGATGCGGAGCATGGGCAGAGAGCGTTCCCGAGCAGGATATATTACTCCCTTAAGATAAGGGACAGGATGTGGAACTGGCTTTACCAGCCTGTGGCCGATGCCTCCTTTTGGGTAGCGAGACAGGCCGGAAGGCTCCAGCAGGGGCGCATACAGATGTACCTCATATATCCTTTTATAACGATAATTGTGCTGCTGGTGCTCTTGAGATGAGCGAAATATTTCCTTACATATTGGATGGTTTACAGATAGTCATCCTTCTATTTGCCGCCCCTGTCTTTGCCGGATGGGTGAAGACTCTTAAATGCTGGTTTCAGGGGAGAACGACTGCCGGGGTATTGCAGCCATACCGGGACCTGACAAAACTCTTCCATAAGGACATAGTCCTTGCCGAAAACGCATCATGGGTGTTCAGGTTTACGCCATACGCCGTCTTTGGCTCAGTCGTCCTGGCTGGGGGGATAATCCCCATACTATCCGTAGACCTGCCTCTTTCAGCAACTGCCGACATTATTGCCCTTATATCCCTGTTCACGATAGCCAGATTCTTTACGGCCCTTGCCGGGATGGACATAGGCACGGCCTTCGGAGGAATGGGGGCAAGCCGTGAAAAGACCATTGCATCTGTGGCTGAGCCCGCCATGCTGATGGCCATATTCACCGTTTCCCTTGTATGCAAATCGACTTCACTTTCCCAGATGGTACAGGTAATTGCACACGGAGAATTTATTCTCAGACCTTCCCTTGCCTTCGCACTCCTTGCATTTGCCCTTATCGCCCTGGCTGAGACCGGGAGGGTCCCCGTTGACAATCCTGCAACCCATCTGGAGCTTACAATGATTCATGAAGGAATGATCCTTGAGTACTCCGGGAGGCACCTGGCATTAATAGAATGGGCCGGGATGATGAAGCTATTTCTGTTTGCGGCATTGGGGATAGCAGCATTCTTTCCCTGGGGAATAGCTGCTGCAAATGATTCTCCTGCTTTATTTGTCGCAGCCTTATCCCTGATTCTGAAGCTGACTGTAGCAGGTGTTGGTCTTGTCATGATAGAGACAGGTCTTGCAAAGATGAGGTTTTTCAGGGTGCCGGAGTTTTTGGGAAGCGCATTCCTGTTTGCAACGTTGGGGATGTTGTCGTATTTCATGCTGGAGTAGGTGGGGGACCAAATTTCATGTCAATTAGCCTTGCGGCCCAGATAAACAGTATACTTGCCGCTCTTATTCTCCTTACCGCCTTCGGGCTTCTGGTCCAGAGGAGAATTTACGGGCTGCTGCATCTCTTTGCATGGCAGGGACTATTCCTGTCCATCAGCACTGCAGTAGTAGGTTTTGTTGCTGAAAAGCACCACCTCTATATCTCGTCTCTCATTACCCTGGTACTGAAGGTCATAGTGCTGCCTTATATCCTGCACGTCCTTATCATGCGCCTCAAGATACACAGAGAGATAGAGACCGTAGTAAATGTCCCCATCACTATGCTGATCGGGATAGCCCTTGTGATATTCTCATATAGCCTTACTTCGCCAATCAGGGAGTTATCAACCCACGTGACGAAGTCGACTATTGCCGTTGCTTTGGCCACAGTCCTTCTTGGGCTCCTCATGATGATAACGAGGAGGCATGCTGTTACCCAGATCATAGGCTTCCTTTCCATGGAAAACGGGCTTTTTTTTGCCGCAACCAGCGCCACCTATGGGATGCCGCTGGTTGTTGAGCTTGGGGTCGGCCTCGACATCCTGATTGCTGCATTCATATTCGGCATATTCTTCTTCCATATCAATACCGCATTTGACTCGCTTGACGTGGAGCAGATGGCGCGGCTTAAGGAGGAGGACTAAATGACAATATTTACCCTCCTTGGAGTGTCCTTTATTGGGGCGCTGGTCCTGGCCTTTGTGGGCGACAGAAAGTTCGCCCCTGAGATAAACATTGTCTGCTCCTTTGCTTCCTTTGTTGCAAGCATTGTCCTGGCCCTTCAGGTTTACCAGGACGGGCCATTTGTTGCCGGCGGGAAGTTCTTCTTTATAGACGCTTTTAGCGTATACCTCGTGGTTCTTACTTCATTTGTCTCGATGACTACCACCATATTCAGCAAGCCTTATATGAGACGAGAAAGGGACCACGGCAGGGTAGGGCACTGGGGGATGAGGTTTTACCACGCCATGTTTCAGCTCTTCATATTTGCGATGCTCCTATGTCTCCTGACAAACAACGTGGGAGTGCTATGGATTGCGATGGAGCTTGCAACACTCGCCACTGTGCTTCTTGTCTCCCTATATAAGACTCCTACTGCTATCGAGGCGGCGTGGAAGTATTTCATCCTCTGTGGTGTCGGTATAGCCCAGGCCCTCTTCGGCACTGTGCTCCTCTATTTTGCCGCCGAGAAGGTCCTTGGTGAAGGAGGGGATGCCCTCCTCTGGACGAACCTGAGTCAGATAAGCGGCCAGCTCGAGCCCACGGTGCTCAAGCTCGCCTTTGTCTTTCTTATGGTAGGGTACGGCACTAAGGTCGGGCTTGTCCCACTTCACAACTGGCTACCCGATGCCCACGCCGAAGGACCTACACCCATATCCGCAGTCCTATCAGGTCTTCTTTTAAATATTGCCCTGTACGCCCTGGTCAGGTGCAAGGTCCTTGTGGACGGTTCTTTGGGAACACATCTGGCAGGAAACATCATGATGGGGTTTGGTCTCCTCTCCATCCTCGTTGCTTCTTTCTCTATGCTAAGACAGAAGGACATAAAGAGGATGTTCTCCTATTCCTCAATCGAACACATGGGGATAGCGACATTCGCATTCGGACTTGGCGGCCCCATCGCCACATTCGGGGCACTCCTCCATATGCTCGTCCACAGCCTGACAAAGTCTTCCATATTCTTCACAGTGGGACATGCCTCTCAGATGCACGATACACAGGAGATGAGCAAGATAAGGGGGCTCATAAGAGGGAACCCGCTTGTTGGATGGGGCCTTATGCTCGGCGTCATGTCCATTGTGGGGATGCCGCCTTTCGGTGTTTTCACAAGCGAATTCCTTATACTCACTGCAACGATGAAGGACGCTCCGCTTATGACGCCGTTCCTTCTGCTTGGCCTTGGGGTGGCCTTTGCAGCGCTGTTGCGACGGGTGCAGCCGATGGTGTCCGGCCATATTCCTTCCTGGCAGCACCCCCTCAAGGCATCTCATGTCCCTGTTATTTTACACATGGTTTTGGTGCTTGTAATAGGTCTCTATATGCCTAATTTTCTTTCCCGATGGTTTCATATGGCGGTGGAGTTATTGAAGTGAATAAACTGGAAGATGCTATAATATCGCTGCTTGGATCGCATGAAGAAATGGATGAAGGACAATATCCAAAATCCATTTCTTCTTTCACCGTTCCCCGAGAGAGGTTTATAGATGCCGCAAGAGCGTTGAAGAAGGCCGATGCCCGTCTTGTTGCCGAGTGGGCTACGGATGAAAGAAATTTTGGAAAAGGGTTTGGGATATACACATGTTACAATAAGGACGCCGAATATCTGATAGTCAGGACCTATGCTCCTCTCGAAGACCCGTCATTTCCAAGCCTTACAAAGAAGTTCGTTTCAGCCTGGCGTTTTGAGAGGCAGATGAAGAGTCTCATGGGGGTTGTCCCTGTTGGTCACCCGGACCAGCGGCCCTGGATAAAGCACGAGGACTGGCCAGAGGATGCGAATCCTTTAAGGAAGGACTTTGACCCATCATACTCTATGCCGAGGGTAGAGGGTGAATATCAATGGATTAGGGCGGAAGGTGAAGGTGTCCATGAGATAGCTGTTGGCCCCATCCATGCCGGAATAATAGAGCCTGGGCATTTCAGAATCCAGGCAGTTGGAGAGGATGTCCTTAACCTTGAGGAAAGGCTCGGATATGTCCACAAGGGGATTGAGAAGAGGTTTGAGGCCCTTTCATGGGAGGAAGGGGCAAGGCTTGCAGGCCGCGTATCCGGAGACACCACTGTTGCCCATGCCCTTGGGTACTGCAGGGCAATTGAGGCCATGACAGGTTTCAACCCTCCCGAAAGAGGGCTCTGGCTTCGCGCCCTGATGCTTGAGAGGGAAAGGATATCAAACCACCTTGGCGATATAGGGGGCATCTCCAACGACGCTTCTTTTGCCTTCCTTTTTTACCAGTTCATGCGGCTGAGGGAGGATTTTCTCCGCACAAATTACAAACTCTTTGGCCACAGGCTTATGATGGACAGGGTCGTTTTAGGAGGAGTGTCGGTCAATATAAATGCTGACGGAATAAACGGGATATTTACTGAGATGGACCGCCTTGAGAATGAGTTCGAAAGGCTTGTCATCATATACGACGAAAGCCCTTCCCTTGAAGACAGGGTTAGGGACGCCGGGATACTTAAGCCAGAGATGGCAAAAGACCTTGGAGTTGTTGGATTTGTTGCCAGGGCCAGCGGCCAGAGGCTCGACTGCCGCATCCAGAGCCCCTTTCCACCATACGACCGCATACCGCCTGAGATGGCGGTTCTCAATTCAGGGGATGTCCATGCAAGGGCATGGGTGAGGATAGAGGAGATAAGAAATTCGGTGAAGCTCATAAGGGAGATGTTGCGAACGTTACCATCAGGGGAAGTAAACTCCGGTTTCAAGACCCCGGCACCGGATATGTCTGGTTTTTCCGTTGTAGAAGGGTGGAGGGGAGAGATTGTCTACTGGGTCCAATCAGGGCCAAAGGGGGAGATAAACAGGTGCATGGTGAGGGACCCATCCAGTGTATGCTGGATAGCCGTTGAGCAGGCGATACACGGCAATATAGTCCCGGACTTCCCGCTTTGCAACAAGAGTTTCAACCAGTCTTATTCAGGGCATGATCTGTAATACATAAACATATGAACCGCCGAGACGCTGAGAACGTCAGAAACAAACTTACCACCAGGACACTAAGGCACCAATAAAATCTTTGCGCTAAACCAGTATATGTAAAGGATTCGTGTCTTGATTCCTTTGTGGAGAAAAAAGATTTTTTAAGTTTTTATCTGCGCCTCCGCGCCTCTGCGGTTAAAAAGATTTTTTATCTTAAAAAGGACACTGATATGTTAAGGATACTTCACCAGATATTCAGGACAGGAATAGTCACCGAACCGCTTTCCATAGAGGTTGAGGCAGGCATAGAGATCGTCGGGCAGAGACTGGAGGAATCAATCCGAAAGCGCTTCCATCGAAGCCTTCATATCAGGGCCGTTGATTCCGGTTCATGCAACGGGTGCGAACTGGAGATACACGCCTTGAATAATCCCATTTACAACTGCGAGAGATTCGGAATTCACTTTACACCTTCCCCTAGGTTTGCAGATATGCTTCTTGTAACAGGGCCTGTATCAAGAAACATGGAGATAGCCCTCAAAAGGACATATAACGCCACTCCGCCTCCAAAGCTTGTTGTTGCTGTTGGTGATTGCGGTTATAACGGAGGGATATTCGGTGAGAGCTATGCATCCCTTGGAGGTATTGGAAAGGTCTTGCCGGTAAACGCGTATATCCCAGGTTGCCCGCCTAAACCTGTAGAACTGTTGCAAGGGATACTCAGGGTGATAGAAACTTAAATGGTTTTTAAGGAGTCAATCCCTTTTTTAGTTGAAAATTGATAAAGCAGCTCCAGTCCTTCAT
>CAKKSC010000026.1 GCA_919902985.1 Desulfuromonadales bacterium
CGGCTGGCGAGCCCTCGCAGAGGGCGAGCCAAACCTTTCTTTTTCCAACTGGCGGAGAGAGAGGGATTCGAACCCTCGGTACCCGTTAAGATACACACGCTTTCCAGGCGTGCTCCTTAAACCACTCGGACATCTCTCCAATTTTAATTGAGGGCCTGCTCGTTTCACTTCGCAATGCCCCCAAGCCCCGCGCTCGGACAGGCATAGCCTGGTCCTCGCTTCTTACCTTAATAAGTTTTCTTACCTCTCAGCTTTTTAAAAAAGTCTTTCAACAATGCCTGAGCCTCGTCGGCCAGTACTCCTGATGTAACCTGAACCCTGTGATTCAATCTCTTGTCATTAGAGATATCGTAGAGGGAACCAACTGCTCCACCCTTTGGATCGCAACAGCCGAATACAAGCCTCGGAATCCTTGCCAGAATAATGGCGCCGATACACATGACACATGGTTCTACTGTGACATATAGAGTGGAGTTAGCAAGACGCCACAACTTCAGTTTCTTTGCAGCTTTTCCGATGGCAATCATCTCGGCGTGGGCCGTGGGGTCGTTATTTAATTCCCGGAGGTTGTGCCCCCTGGCTACAACCCGTCTATCAACTACAATAACAGCCCCTATTGGGACCTCACCCTTCTCACTTGCCCTTTCTGCCTCAGAAAGGGCAAGTGTCATAAATTTGTGGTCGTACTCCTGACTTTTCACTTTTTTTTTGCTTGGTGCGCCCAGAGGGAGTCGAACCCCCGACCTACAGATTCGTAGTCTGACGCTCTATCCAGCTGAGCTATGGGCGCAAAGTATTATTACTAACCGGATCATAGCCGACCAATGTCAAGCCAAATTTCGGATGTTCAAAAGGATGGATGGCGGGATTATTTGCAAATAACCACCCTCTGTGGATTTCTTTTCCTCCATCTGTCACCACTATCTGAGCTGCAGGATTCTTTGGTTCATTGGAAGCTGATGTTATGTTTGCCCCATCCATGACCAGATCAGGAAGGAAGCTTTCTGCCTTGACCTTCATGCCAGAACCAGGTATGTCAGTTTCTCCACCAACTGGAATTATTATAACAGTCTTACCGCTTGTCTGCTTATCAAGGACTTCTACCTTAATATCTTTCCAGTTTCCAGCTACTGAATCAGGGAGCTTTACTGTTATCTCTTCCTTATTTATGGATATTGGCTTTTCTGCAACCGGGGGAGGAGAAAAAGGCTCTACTTTTGTTTCCTCTTTCTTTTTGCATCCTAACCCAAAGACCAATGGAGCTGCAACCACCAGAATTGCAAGACTCTTAATTCCCTTCATTCTGCCTCCTGATTTATAAAAAATAAATTTGTTTTATAAATGGCGGAGAGGGGGGGATTCGAACCCCCGGTAAGGTGTTACCCCTACGACGGTTTAGCAAACCGCTGCCTTAAGCCGACTCGGCCACCTCTCCAATCTTCATTGGGAACCCGTGCGGCTTTCAGCCTCCGATGCCCCCAAACCCCACACTCGGACAGGCAAAGCCTGATCCTCGCTTCTTTTTTCCAACTACTATTTAGTCCACACTAACAACCAACTACTGCTTTTAATGGCGGAGGGAGTAGGATTCGAACCCACGGAACTTTCGTTCAACGGTTTTCAAGACCGCCGCCTTCAACCACTCGGCCATCCCTCCTTCAAATCAAGTCAAAAGTCAATAGTCAGAAGTCAAAAGAATTTATAAGTCTAAAGCAAACTCCGGACTCTCTACCCCTATCTTCACTATCTTTTCCACCCCTCCCATATAAGGCCTTAATGCCTCAGGGATCACAACACTACCGTCTTCCAGTTGGTAGTTTTCCAGAATCGCCACTAATGTACGTCCTACCGCAAGACCTGAACCGTTGATCGTATGAACAAGCTCCGGCTTTGATTTTTCCGAGCGCCTGAATCGTATACCAGCCCTTCTGGCTTGAAAATCCTCAAAGTTGCTGCACGACGATATCTCCCTGTAGACATTCTGGCCCGGTAGCCATACCTCTATATCATACGTCTTTGCGGAAGAAAAACCCATGTCTCCGGTACAAAGGACAACAACCCTGTATGGTAGATTTAATTTACTTAATACCTCTTCTGCATCTGAGAGAAGGGCTTCCAGCTCTTCATACGACTTCTCAGGGGTTGTAAATTTAACCAGCTCGACCTTGTTAAACTGGTGCTGTCTTATGAGTCCCCTTGTGTCTTTGCCATATGAACCCGCCTCTTTCCTGAAACAAGGGGTATATGCCGTATATTTAATCGGCAATGCATCTGCCGGCAGTATCTCATCCCTGTGGATATTTGTTACAGGGACCTCCGCAGTAGGAACTAAAAAATAATCAAGCCCATCAAGTTTAAAAAGGTCTTCCTCAAACTTCGGGAGCTGGCCGGTCCCGGTCATGCTCTCCCTGTTTACTATAAATGGCGGAAGCACCTCTGTATATCCATGCTTCCCTGTGTGCGTGTCCAGCATGAAGTTTATCAGGGCCCTCTCAAGCCTTGCCGCAAGCCCCTTGTAAAGGGTAAACCTTGCACCGGTTATCTTGGCGCCCCTGTCAAAATCCAGTATATCTAAGGACTCGCCTATCTCCCAGTGGGGTCTTGGAGTAAAAGAAAACTCCCGTTGACTGCCCCACCTCTTTACCTCTATATTTTCCCTCTCGCTACTCCCGACAGGAACAGAGTCATGCGGGATATTGGGGATATTATAAAGGACACCTTTTAACTCTTCTTCTATCAATGACAGAGAGTCATCCAGCTTTTTGATGTCGGCAGAAACCCCTTTCATCTCTACCGCTCTGGCATCCAAGATATCCTGGGCAATGCCTTCCTTCTTTAACCTCCCGATCTCCTCCGAAGCTACGTTTCTTTTATTCTTTAAGGCCTCAACCTCGCGAAGGATGTCTCTCAGCTTGACATCAAGCTCGGAAAACCTTTCAAGACCGGGGATATCACCCCTCTTCAACAGCCTCTCTCTTACCTTCTCAAAGTTCTCACGTAAATACCTGGCATCAAGCATATTAAAAGTAAAACCTTCGCCCCTTTAATTTGAGCTTATAAATTTAGCATCATTATCATATCTCCGTCAACATTTTTTTTAAGTGGCGTTGGAAGATAAAACATCTGAATCTCAGGGGCTTACAGGAGAAGGTTGGGAAACTACCATATCTTTGATTTTATCTTACCGGCAGGCCTTATCAGGACATCCACTAAGGCCTGCTCAAAAAAGTTACCTGCATCCGCGATGGAGGGGGCCACACGGCTGATGTATAACTGCCTCCCCTCCTCAATCTCGTCCTTCAGCACGTCAAATAGATCATCATGTTCTATCCCTTCTTTAACTTTGGCCTGGTTATAAAGGGCAATATCAGACACTATAGTCCGGGCGAGCCTTCTAGCGAGTTCCTGGGTTTCTACCAAAGACATATTTACCTCCTTGTCTTGAAAGCAATATAAAGGGTTACTCCTTCCCTGCGGATGAGGAAGGAAACTGTCGAACCACTTTTTACCGTTGCTATCACACGCTTATACTCCGCAACATCTGTGATCTTCTTTTGATTAACTGCTACAATAATATCTCCAGGCAGTATGCCGCCCTCATCAGCGGAACTCTCCTCCCTTACCGACTTTACAACAGCACCTTCCTCTATATTAAGGGACTTTTTTATATCCGGCGCTATATCTTTGACAGAAAGACCGAGCCAGTCTTCTTTACCATCTACTGACCTGGCTGTGATATTTTCCTCACCGGGCATCTCCCCTATCTTCACATTGATTGGATAAACTTTTTTATCCCTCACAACATCAACTGTAACCGTGGTTCCAACTCCTGCAGCCCCCACCAGCACCTGAAGGCCCTTGGAGTCTTCAACATCCTTTCCGTTAAACCTCACGATTATATCGCCTGGCTTTATCCCTGCATCCGCCGCCGGGCTGTCTGGATATACCTCGTTCACCAGGGCCCCTTTGGTGTCCTTCATCTCGAACGATTCAGCCAGTTCCTTGGTAAGGGGCTGTATCCCTACCCCAAGCCACCCTCTCGTAACCTTTCCTTTCTTTATGAGGTCGCTTATGATCCCCTTTGCCATATTTACAGGTATCGCAAAACCTATACCCTGTCCTGAGGCCACAATGGCAGTGTTTATCCCCACAACCTCCCCCTGGACATTGAGCAGAGGCCCCCCGCTGTTTCCGGGATTTATTGAGGCGTCAGTCTGGATGAAACTCTCATATGCCGCAACCCCAACCTCAGACCTCCCTGTTGCGCTTATGACCCCGACTGTAAAGGTCCTGTCCAGTCCAAATGGATTACCTATGGCAATAGCCCACTCCCCGACCCTTAATTTGTCGGAGTCGCCCAAGACAGCAAACGGCTGCTTCCCTGCGGCTGCGATCTTGATGACTGCCAGGTCGGTCTTTGGGTCTGTCCCCACCATCTTCCCTTTGTATTCCGATTTATCGGAAAGCTTGACCGTTATCTCTTCAGCATCCTTTATCACATGGTAGTTGGTCAGGATATAACCTTCCGGGTTTATCATAACCCCGGAACCAAGGCTCGTACTCTTCCTCTGAGGAGTTGGAACCTCCCCAAAAAAATCACCAAAGAAATCCCTGAAAAAAGGGTCAACCTCGAATGGGGGCCTCCCCCTCCCGCCGGAAATGTGCTGAACAGTGCTGATATTGACGACAGAAGGCGTCACCTTCTCTGCAACACTTATAAATGCCTCCTGGATAGACAGGAGGGTCTCGATGTGCGGAGTTACTGGCGGCTTTTCCCCGGCCTTTTCTGAGGTCTTTGACTCATCGCCTGAGTAGTACTGCTTCTTCTCAAGCTCCATTTTTTTGCAGGCTGGAATGATTGCGGCAAGCAGAATAACCGCTGCAACCTTTATTTTTACAGGTATACCCATTATCAGGAAACTATATACAATACCCCCTCCTTTGTCAATACTTCACATCCTTCAGGAAGAGGCCGTACGGAGGGGCAGTAATCCCCGCCAGCCGCCTGTCTTTCAGATCAAGAAGCCTCTTAAAAGACAATGTTGTCGTGCGTCCAGCCCCAACATCTACAAGGGTCCCGACTATATTCCTGACCATATGGTGTAGAAAGCCAGTGGCCTCGATCTCAAAGAGCAGCAGATCCCCTTCCCTCCTGAACTGTGCCGCTTTTACATCCTTTACCGGATGCGGTGCGCCGCATGAAGAGGCCCTGAAAGAAGAAAAATCATGCTTCCCTATAATATGGGTCGCAGCCTCGTTCATCAGCTCAACATTCAGTGGATGACGTATGAACCACGAGAACCTGTTCAGAAGTGCTGAAGGGTGGGGTCTGTTAAGTATCTGGTATATGTAAACCTTCCCTGTGGCGGAAAACCTTGAATGGAAATCGCCGTCTGCCTCCGACACCTCTGTGATAGCAATATCTTCAGGGAGCAAGGCATCAAGCCCCTTGTGCAGAGCCTCACATGATATCCCGCTCTCAGTCCTGAAATTAGCCACCTGCTTTAAGGCATGAACCCCTGCATCCGTCCGCCCGGACGCCGCCAGGATCACCTTCTCGTTGACGATCCTTCCGACCTTCTCTTCCATCACGCCCTGGATCGTCCTTGCATTAGGCTGGCACTGCCAGCCGTGGTAGTCGATCCCGTCGTATTCTATTGTTAATTTGATATTTCGCATCGTTGATTTGGACATCCGCATGTTTCCGGTATCAAGATTATCTTAGTGCTGATTTTAAGTGTCAATATAAATGTTATCGCCAGTTCAATAATGACACAGTTAGATTTACGTTTGACAACCTCTTCAACTCTGTTATATTGGTCAATAAGTCCAAAAAACTGCTTAATGAAGATCTATTTCCCTGACAAACATCCCTTTTTGAGGTGTTAGAAAGGTCTGTCTAATAACTGGTTCTCCCGGCGCTCCGCATTAGGTGCAGATGAATATAAGGAGATAATCTATGGATAAGACAATCAGGAAAAATCAAATATGTATTATTGGCTTACCAAGATGCGACTTCGTTTATTCATCTACACGATCGTGTTTTATTGCTTATGGCTTCAATGAAAGTTCGTTAGAAATGGACTTGTTGAAGAAGCTGTTGGAAGAAAGAGGCATCTTGCCTATTGAAGCGGGTGGCTATCTTGCACCTGCCCAAAGCGCATTTTGTGCGAAAATATGTTCTAAAATTATCACCTCTCAGTTCTGTGTTGCCTTATTAAATAATGATGAAAAGAATGGAACTGAAATTCCGAATGCAAATGTGAACATGGAATATGGACTTATGCTGGGCTTTAATAAATATGTAATTCCGTTCCAAAAAGCATCTCAACAATTACCCTTCAATATAGCTGGCCTTGACACTATTAAATATGACAATAGGAATTTCAAAGATAAAGCAATCACTGCAATAGATCAGGCAATAAAAGAGTCGAATCAAGACGAGGTCCCTAAAGACACTTCCGATCAGCTCTTGGACGTGTTTATTCTCAGTCGAAATTATGTATGGTCTCCCGTCGATAATGAAGGGGAGCGCAACATATTAAGACTAGGGTCTCCGCTTGGATTTAATTTATTGCACGATTTTGCTGGAATTAATTACGTGTTTATAGGTCGATTCGCAGCATTACGCCCCGAGGCAATATTATGGCGTTTGAAGAAGATGATTGAAATGCTCAATGGCCGGCGCGGGAGTGTACGGCAGAGAGTCGAAGACAAGATCGCCACTCCAGAGCAAGCCGCTTTGCTTGAGCGCCTTTTTGAGACATTACAAATATGGGTATTGGTGACCAGTGGTGAAGATAAAAAGGCAATACAAAGTGAATTGTCAAAACAGCCAATAGTTTATGCAATCGACGTTATAACTATAGAAGAAATGATTTCAGAACTTCGTGTAGTCTCATAATTTGTGCCAAGCACAATACACTTCACTGCAATGCACCCAACAACGCCGTCGAGAGGGTCGCTGAGAAACGCGCCCCTCACAGCGGCATTAGGCAACAAAGAGGAATAGAAATGGTGCCGATCCAAGAGCCAATAACGGGAAACGAAGACCAAGGTGGTCTGACGTCACCTTATCAAGTGCTTGTTCAGTTTTATTGCGCGTTTAACCGTAGCGATCTCTCAATGATGGAAGCGAACTGGGCAAATACTGATGACATCGCAATGGACAACCCCCTTGGAGGAATTAAGCGCGGATGGAAAGAGATACGGCCCGTGTATGAGCGCATTTTTAGCGGCCCTGCGGAGGTGTATGTCGAGTACTATGACTATACCATCCACGAGACGCCGGAAATGTTTTATGCGGTAGGAAGGGAGCGAGGTTACTTCCGCCTTGGCAACGAAGAAGTGAAATTAGCAATCCGTACTTCTCGCGTTTTTCAAAAACTTGAAGGCAGTTGGCGGCAGGTGCATCACCATGGATCAATTGACGAGCCAAAGCTATTGGAAAGGTATCAGTCTGCAGTACTTGGCAATCGGCCGTAGTTGCCTAACACCACGCTGGAGAGGGACGCCGCAAAAAAGCGCGGCGCCCCTCAGCTTGAGCCGTTCTCCCGGCGCTTCGCGCCGTGAGAATGCGGCGGCTTAACCATGTGCCCATTCCCGGCGAAGCGCCGGGAGAACCTGGGGCACGAAACCAACCGCTTCGCGGTGGCTCAGCCGCCGCATTAGGTTTTCAGCAGACAGCAACAGGAGGTATACGACGTGTCATATGAAAAGGAAACAGGACTAGCCGAGATTCTTTCAAGGACGAATGACATATCTGAAGGGTTAAATGGAATTCAGGGGTTGCTGAGTCGAAAATCTATCCCTGTTTGCCCACAGTTCGACATAAACTGCAGTGGCGACAACTACGCCGAGACCCTTTCAAAGCTCCGAAACATGATGTTGAAGGTCAGAAAAGGGCTTGAAAATGGCTATTTCTTGCCTTTGCCTCAGATACCAGACACTCTCCACTGGGAAATAATGAACGAATTTGTGAAATACTTTGCGAGCAAGTATGACATAGTTCACATGGCTGTTGATCGACCTCCTGGATTCAAATCCAAACGCCGTGCAGACTTGTTCTTTGTGACGAGCGATGACAAATGGTACTGGGTCGAAGTACAAACAACATTGACCAGCGAGACCATCACGAGCAAGATCAAGGATGCTATATGGTGGAGTGACCACACAAAGGACAGGTACGCTGAGTATATTCTGGTTTTCCCCAAGGAGTTTGCACATGAGTCCCTGTTCTTGTCCACAATAACGTACATCAAAGGTAACACGCACACCAACAAGCGGTACTGTCAAGCGTTTTGTGTGAATTCTCTGAGTACTGGCAAATTGGGCCTTA
>CAKKSC010000027.1 GCA_919902985.1 Desulfuromonadales bacterium
GAATTGGATAAAGTTTTCTCAAAAATAGACCCACTAAACGGGTACGCTACCTAATATTCATTTGCGCGCGTAGCGTCTGGCTAACGAATTCCGCAGACAGCCTACTTATTGCAATTCAATCCCGATAAAGCCGGAGCTTGCACGTGAAATAGAGATTACTTGACCAGTCCGAGGCGCAGGAGCTTCTTTGCCAGGTTATATATGTCGCTCTTGCTCCCCTCCTTGCGAATCCCAACGGCTATAATAAAGACAATCACCTTTTCATTCTCAATCTTGTATAGAATCCTGTAACGCTGTCCAACAGTGCGGACACTCCTGAAGTCTGAGAGGTCATCAACAAGGGCCTTCCCCTGTTTCTCAGGGTCGACTGCAAGCTCTTCGCCCCTCTCGATTATCTTGGCCTGAATCCGCTTGTCGGGAATGGAGCGCAACATCTTCTTCGCTTCGTTTGACCAGAGAACATGGTACTTAAGAGCCTTCACAGGCCAAGCTCCTTCTTCAGTTCTTCTGTGGTATATGTCCGCCCTTCCTTAACGTCTTTTATCCCCCTCTTAAGGGCGGCCATCATCTCCCTGTCACCCATGATTTCAAGAGTTTCGGTAACGGCCTCGTAAAGGTCCCACGGCATAACGGCAAGCACCGGTTTCCCTCTGCGCGTTACTGCAAGAACGTCAATCTCCCCCTCATGTTCAAGCTCTTCGGGAAGAGATGTCAGTCTTTTCCTTGCCTCGACAAGCGGCATTGTCCTTGTCATAAATATCACCTCCTATGTACTCTTAAGTGTACATGTAAATATTCCTTTGATCAAGCAAAAAGATAAGGGATATTTTGTGAAAAACCTCTAAGACCGCTTCTGCCAATGTATTGAAAGAATTAAGATTTCCCCTGATTAATGAATCACCTTCTTCCGGTTTCCGCGTAAGGCGCCTGCGCAAATCGGATGTTCATGCCACGAAGCTTCTCTTTGCCGCGGATCGTCAGGTCTGTGGTAAAAAGGAACTGCTCACGGCTTTCTTTTACATAGGCCTTCAAGCGGTAGTGCGTGCCCCATGGCTTTTCCAGGACAATCACAGTAACCGGTGTTTCAGGTTTGAGGTACGGGCTTGATTCAGCAATCTCAGCCAGCCGTCGTCTTACAGTGGAGGCGTCGTGGTCAGGGTGGAGATAAAAATCCGCCACGCAGAGGAGACTTCTATTTCCGCTGCTGGCGTTGAAGATACCGGTAGACCAGAGCCGCGAGTGCGGGATGATGACCTCGGTGTCATCCGGCGTCACGAGGCACATGGCCCGGACGCCGATGGATTTCACTTCTCCATAAGTGCCGTCCACCTCGATCCAGTCCCCCGGCTGATAGGTGTTTTCCAGCACCGTCACCAGCCCCGCAACGAGACTGCTCCCATAGTCCTTGAGTGCGAAGGCCAGGGCCAGAGCGATGCTGGCAACCAGGGCAATGACATTTTGAAATGTCGGCTCAACCAGGATCGGCACGATGATCACAACGGCCCCGATTCCGATCAGGAGGCGGGTAATCGGCGCCAGACGGAGGATGGTCAGGCGAAGGCGCGGCGGCGCCTTTTCGGCCGCATGGCGGAGTCCCCACAGCGCGAAGAATATCATCAAACGGGCCAGAAACAATACGGCCAGGACGAGCAGCACATCCTGCCAGGTCAACTTACGCAGGAGCCTCCAGGCATTGAGACTTTCATTCATTTTATACCTCCTTTTTGTTCAGTTAATCGGAATAGCTCTATATTTGAACTTATCACGACAAAATATTTAAGCAAGTCACCGATTCGGATAAAAAACAACCACAGAGGAACTGAAACGCTTAGAAAGAGACCGTTTTAACTCTGTATAAATTATTTTTGGGATTTCTCTGTGCCTCCGTGTCTCCGTGGTTAATTGCATTATTGGGTTAAATCTTTTGCATAATTCCCGATTTGGGATAAACTCTTGTATACTTATTAATCTGACCATAGGTCATAAAACGAGAGTGTATTCGATGAAAAGGGAGATGCTCACAGGAAATGCCTCTGCAGCATGGGGTGTTAGGCTGGCGGAAGTGGACTATGTCCCCGCCTTCCCCATAACCCCTCAGACCGAGATCATTGAGAGCCTTGCCAAATGGGTAGAAGAGGGGGAAATGGAGGCACGGTTTGTCACCATGGACTCGGAGCACTCCATGATAACAGCCGCCGGCGCAGCATCTGCCACAGGAATAAGGGTATTCACTGCCACATCCTCCCAGGGGCTTCTTTACGGCTTTGAGATGCTCTATACAGTGGCCGGATGGCGCGTGCCTCTGGTGATGGTAAATGTCTCCAGGGGGATATCGGCGCCCATAACCCTTGAGGCAGACCACAACGACATTTTTGCCGCCAGGGACTGCGGTTTCCTGCAGATCCACTGCGAGACCTGCCAGGAGGTTCTGGATTCAATATTGATGGCTTATAGAATTGCTGAGGATGAGCGGATACTTCTCCCTGTTATGGTCAATATGGACGGCTTTCAACTTTCATTTACACGAGAGCCTGTGGAGATCCCTGAGATAGAAAGTGTCAGGAGTTTCCTCCCGACCTATCAACCCAGGCATGCCTTCTTTAAGGCATCCCAGCCTATGGCCCAGGGGATTGCTGTCCTTGGCGGTCCGGTATACTCATATTTTAAATACCAGATGCATCTGGCGAGCAGAAAGGGGTTGGAGGTCTATAAGGAGGTAGCCGGGGAGTTTGAAGAGCTATTTGGCAGAAGGCATGATGTCGTGGAAAGGTATATGACAGACGATGCAGATTATCTCCTGATAATGACGAACTCATTTTCAACATTGGGAAAGGCTGCTGTAAAGATAGCCAGGGAGAGGGGCATAAAGGCAGGACTTCTAAGGCTGAGACTGATAAGGCCATTGCCGGATGAAGATATAAGAAATGCCCTCAGGGGGAAGAAAGCCGTGTCTGTCATTGACCAGAATATAAGCGTTGGCAAGGGTGGGATACTTTACTCAGAAGTTGCGAGCACTATATGTAACGAAAAAGAGAAGCCACTCATTCTCTCCTTTATCGGCGGACTGGGGGGAAAGAATATATCCCCCGGAGAATTTGAGTTCATATTTGAAAGCATGGAAAAGACATCAAAAACCGGGGAAGTACCGGAGACTCAGCTTCTATACACAGAATCGGAGATGAAGGAAATGGAGAGATTAAAGAAGATAGCGGGGAAATGCTGATTAGCCTTCGACAGGCTCAGGCCGAACGTATTCCCGTTCATGCTGAGCAAAGTCGAAGCATGATTAGGAAAAATGGCGATGACTGAGATTAAATCTATTAAAGACTTACCCCCAGAGGAGAATCTACTCCCCGGCACTGCCATGTGTGCAGGATGCGGCGGGTTGCTCGCCCTGAGGCACTGCCTAAAGGCCCTGGGGGATAAGACTGTCATAGTGAATGCAGCAGGCTGTTTCTCACTTCTTTCCATTTACCCTTTTACCCCCTTCAGAAGCTCGTGGCTTTATACCGCTATGGCCAGTGCACCTGCTGGAGCGCAAGGGATAAGGGATGCACTTGATGTAATGATTAAAAAGGGAAGGATAAACCATGATGAGGACTTGAAGGTAATAGTCCTCACAGGAGATGGATCTGCCAATGACATCGGGCTTTCATCTACTTCCGGGGCCATATCCAGAAACCTCGACTTCTACTATCTCTGCTATGACAACGAGGCATATGGGAATACAGGGTTCCAGTGGTCTCCCGGTTCACCCTTTGCCTCAAAGACTGCCACAACGCCCGCAGGGGCGGAGCCTTCCAAGAAGAACCTGTTCGAGATATGGAGAAGCCATAAGCCACCCTACCTTGCTACCATCTCCCCGGCGCATCCCCTTGACCTGGCCAACAAGTTCAGGAAAGCGGAGCAGTTTAAGGGTCCAAAACTGTTTATATCTCACTCACCATGCCCTCCGGGATGGGGGACTGACCCATCCCGTTCAGCTAACTTTGCAAAACTTGCAGTTGATACAGGGATATGGGCACTAAAAGAGGCTGTCAATGGCGAACTGAGACATACCTACGTCCCAAAAGTATTCAAACCTGTCGAGGAATACCTCAAAGAACAAGGGCGGTTTTCCCATCTCTTCAAGCCTGTCCGCCAGGATGAGACGATTAATAAGATACAGAAGATGGTGGACGGATATTGGAAAGAAGTGAAGGATTCAGAATAGAGGTATTTTATGAATTGCCAATCTGGGCCAAAATGCTTTGACTTTATCTACAAATCTTTTAAAATATAAATATTAGAAATTTAGAGGAGGTAGCGATGTCGCTTGTCAAGGTAAAGAAATTTGCTCAAGTAACAATTCCGGCAAACATCCGGCAAAAGGCCCACATTGAAGAGGGCGATTATATGGACGTGAGGTATGAAGGGAACATGATCCTTATGATACCGAAGCGTGTAACAGACAAGGCTGCCGATTGGGGAAAGCGATTTGATGATGCACTTGGGACGGTGAGCACGGCGGCTAAAAAGGCCGGGATCACAGAAGGGGACATTAAAACTGCTGTAAAGTCTGTGCGTAAACGGGCCAGGCATTGAGAGCGGTAATAGATACCAACATATTCCTGGCAGGCTTGCTGAATTTAGAGGGCGGAGCTGCAAAGATAATTGATTACTTTAGGAATGAGGCCTTTGAACTTGTTGTAACCCGTGAGGTCTTTGATGAGTATATTCAGGTCATACATCAATTCGACAATGCCGTCCCTTCGGCGAAAAGCGAGGAGTTGCTTGAGTTGATATTTGAAAAAGCTGAAAAGGTAAAAGGCACTGATCCGAAAGGGCTTTGCAAAGATCCGGATGACGAGAAGTTTTTGTCCGCAGCCGTTTCAGGCAAGGCCCAGTATATAGTTACCAAGAACAAAAAACATTTTCCGCGTGATTTTAAATCACCGAAGATAGTTAATGTGAGGGAGTTTCTGAACGAGTTAGAGCGGTGAATTGAACGCCTCATTTTCAGGCCAAAAGCGGGCTTCTCTGATGTAGGGTGGGAAACACAGGAAACACAGGGACAACCCCCAGTTTAAATTTCCATCCCCATCGTCTTCAAAACCGCTTCTGCCAAGGTATTTAAGGATTTAGAATGTTCTACGAGGCGACAGCAAAGTAATCGCCCCACCTTCGGTTGACATTTTCAGCCTTTGAAATTAAAATAGTCATTAAAATATTGGAGGTTGATATGCGCGAGGTTCAAGAGGTTATCCCAATTACTCAGGTAAAAAGAGATTTTCTCGATATCATGAGAAAGGTTGAAGAGTTGGATGAGACCGTTGCAATTACCAAGAAAGGTGTTCCTGTCGGTGTTTTAATAAATATCGACAGATATGAGGGACTCCTTGAAACAATTGATATTCTGAGCGATAAAGAGACAATGAAGGTATTGGAACGAGCAAAAAAAGAGTTTAAGGAGGGGAAGGTTTTAACTCATGCAGAGGTTTGGGGAAATTGAGAAGGCCCCATCTCTTCTATTTTGAATATGCCAGAGAGATTGTAAAAACGCTTCACCTTGCCATAAAATCCATCATCAAAGAAAGGGTTGAGAGCCTTCAGGATAATCCGCATGTCGGCAAAGAGCTTATTGAAGAACTTCTTGGTTATCGTTCACTTGCCATTGGGAACTACAGGATTATTTATCGATTGAATAAGGAATCATCGAACATCGAAATTCATTTTATCGGCCACAGGCGTGATGTCTATATGAATTTTAGGAAGCTGCTTGAGGGAACAAAAAAAATAATGGTGGATTAAGGTCTATAGGCCGAATCCACGTTTTACTAAGACGGTCATAACTATGGCAAATTGAACGGCATTTTCAAAATCCCCCTCAATCCCCCTTTTCCAAAGGGGGAGCTAATTTACCCTCTTTCGCAAAGAGGGGCAGGGGAGATTTGGTAAGGGTAATGGTGGATTCTACGACTGTGCTTACCCAACAGCATTAAAATAAATATGCGAGAAAAATCATCAGACATTAGCTTCTTCTTCAACCTCAAATCAATCGCCATTGTCGGCGCATCCCCGACCCCAGGCAAGATTTCTTACGTCATACTCGAAAATCTAAGAAAGGTAGGTTTTAAAGGTGAGATCTATCCTGTAAACCCGAAATATAAATCTATTGATGACCTGAAATGCTACAACTCCGTCTCTGAAATTGGAAAAAATATTGACCTTGCTGTGATTGCAGTCCCTGCGCCTCTTGTACTGGACTCTTTGAAAGATGCGGGGACAAAGGTCAAGGGAGCCATAGTCATAAGCTCTGGATTCGGAGAGGCTGGGAAGGACGGCAGGAAGATGGAGGAAGGGATAAAGGAGATAGCGAAAGAGACCGGTATCAGGGTCATGGGCCCGAACTGCATGGGGATATACGATACGGTATCAAAGGTGGACACATTCTTTGTTCCTTCTGAAAGGATGGGAAGGCCGGGAAAGGGCGGGATATCTATCCTTTCCCAGAGCGGCTCTTTTGCGTCAATAATCATGGATGAGATGGCGTCAGAGGGGATAGGGGTTTCAAAGGTTGTGAGTTACGGAAACAGGATTGATGTGGGCGAATCTGACTGCCTTGAATTCCTGGCGGGAGATGACAATACAAAGGCTGTTGTCATATATATGGAATCGGTGGACGACGGGAGGAGATTTGTCGAGTCCGCTGCTCGCTGCGCAAGGAAAAAACCTGTTCTGGCCATAAAGGTTGGAAAGAGAGAGGCAGGTGTGTCCGCCGCGAAGTCTCATACAGGGGCCATGACAGGGAGGTATGAGATTTACAGGGCTGCATTCAGGAAAGCAGGAATTATAGAGATAGACGGATATGAAGACCTGAAGGACGCATGCAGGGCATTAAATATCTTCAAACCTGTCAAGGGGAGGAAGGTCCTGATTATAACCGACGGAGGAGGGATAGGAGTCAGGATAGCCGATGCCTGTGAAGAGATGGGGCTTGATGTTGCAACCCTTCCAGGATCTGCACAAAAAACCCTGGCCTCAAGATTTCCGACCTATTACAGTATAATCAACCCTATAGACCTCACCGGAAGTGTTACTGAAGAGGAATATGTCGCGGCACTGGAGGAAGGGCTGAAGAATAGCTACGATATGGCCATCGTTGCCCTTCTTTGGGGACCGCCAAAGCTTACCGAAGGACTGGTGGATAAATTGGCGGAGCCCATAAAGCGGGTTAAAAAACCGGTGCTTATCTGTAGCCCAGGTGGGACCTTCACAAAAAGGATGAACAGGGCCTTTGAGGAAAAAGGGATACCAGTCTTTACTTCGCCAGAAAGTGCGGCAAGGGCAGCAGCGGTATTGGCAAATGCAAAGAGTAGATAAAGGGTAGTGCATTTATGATAAAACGTGAACTAAAAAAAATGATAAAAGAGGCAATATCAGACGGCAGAAAAGGGCTCCTGGAAGATGAGGCAAAGGCCTTGTTGTCTGCATACGGGATAGCTGTCTCAAAATCAGTTAGTGGTCGGTGGTCGGGCAGTAGTCCGCAAGAAATTAAGAATGCAATATCAAGCCTTTCTCCTCCACTTGCTCTTAAATTGTTATCCCCTGATATATTTCATAAAAGTGATGTGGGCGGAGTCGTAACTAATTTGGAAAAGGAGAAAGAGATAAGGCAAGCAATAATAAGGATTGAGAATAATGTCTCTAAAAAATCACCCAGAGCCAAAATTGCTGGCTTTCTTTTGGAGGAGATGGCCCCGAAAGGAGTAGAAGTTATAATCGGGGGATTGAGAGACGGACAGTTTGGCCCTGTTGTGATGTTCGGCATTGGCGGTATTGTAGTTGAACTTCTGAAAGACGTAAGCTATCGCCTTGCGCCTATTCAAAAAATAGAGGCCCTGGAAATGATGAAGGAGGTAAAAAGCTACCCCCTCCTGACCGGCTTCCGCGGTTTGAGGCCGGCTGATATGGATAAACTGGCAGATGCCATTGTAAAGGTATCGGAGATAATCACTGAGATGGAAGAGATAAGGGAGATGGAGATAAACCCGCTCATTGCCTCTGAAACAGACGCAATTGCCGTTGATGTAAGGGTTTTATTTGGCTAATCGGGTAATATCAAACTGAAAAGAGAAGGTATATATCAATAATGGCGGAGTGCATTCGAAAATATTCGAACCGATTTTTCAAAATAACCGCAGGGCGGGCGGAATTCCCCCCGGTTTAGCAAATGGCGGAGCCAACGGGGCTCGAACCCGCGACCTCCTGCGTGACAGGCAGGCGTTCTAACCAACTGAACTATGGCTCCGTAAATTCCGTGAACTGTAAACCGTGAGCCGTAAGCTGTAAAACCGTTTTAAATTTTACCTTATACTTCTCACGGCTTACGACTAACGCTTCACGGCAGTTTTAATGGTGGGCGAAACAGGGATCGAACCTGTGACCCTCTGCTTGTAAGGCAGATGCTCTCCCAGCTGAGCTATTCGCCCTTATTGAAAAGTTAAAACGTGATATGAAAGTTATCTCTCATATCACATTTCACTTAATTATCACTTATTTACAGAGTCCTTCAAAGACTTTCCTGCCTTGAACTTGGGAGCAGTGGATGCCTTTATCTTGATCTCTTTCCCCGTCTGAGGGTTCCTTCCCTTTCTTGCAGCCCTCTTTGTTGTGCTGAAGGTCCCGAAACCAACAAGTGTCACCTTGTTTCCCTTCTTGAGCGCATCGGTAACGCTTGATGTGAATGCGTTAAGCGCCTTCTCAGCAGCGGCCTTTGTGATTGCGGCCTTGGCTGCTATCTTGTCAACCAACTCTGACTTTGTCATTTTTTTTCTCCTTCTTTATTTTTTAAAAGCTTAAAACCCAAAAAGTAAGGTAAATAAATACCAGCTATAAAGGCCTATGTCAAGAAAATTTTCAACTTAAGCAGGTTTTATACCAAGTTGTTTTCAAACATCTACTATTAAGTTTAATGAAAGCTTACTTGGTATTACCTGAGCATTCAAAAGTCTTTATTTGAATGCGAATTGGTTTGAATCTGCCCAACCAATCAGTGCTTTGTGATCTCTGTTTCCATCCCTTCCTGGAAGCGCGTCTTAACAACATCTTCTTTCCCGGCGAAGATGTCAGCCACCCCGTCGAAGACTATGGCCTTTCTAAGGACTTCATCCATACTTTCTGCAAAATGGACTTTCAGGGATTTGAATATATAGGCAGGAATCTCCTTCATATCCTTCTCGTTGTCCTTCGGGACAATGGCCTTTTTTATATTCCCCCTGTGGGCAGCCAGAAGCTTCTCTTTGAGACCACCTATAGGCAGAACTCGCCCCTGAAGGGTTATCTCGCCCGTCATGGCCATGTTTCCCCTAACAGGCCTCTTCAAAAGGGCTGAGGCTATTGAGGTCGCAATGGTTATCCCGGCGGACGGACCGTCTTTAGGGATGGCGCCTTCCGGCACATGTACATGAAGGTCAACCTTCTGATAAAAGTCCTTCTCAAGGCCAAGCTCATCAGCCCTTGACCTGACAAAACTAAGGGCCGCCTGGGCAGACTCCTGCATAACATCTCCGAGCTTTCCTGTGATAATAAGCTTCCCCTTCCCAGGCATCACGGTCACCTCGATCTCGAGGAGGTCACCGCCGTGTTCCGTCCATGCAAGGCCGGTGGTCACTCCTATCCTGTCCTTTTCCGCTGCGGAGCTGAAGCGGAATTTCGGCACACCAAGGTATTTGGGGACAGAAGAGGACAATATCTTAACACTGTGCGCCCTTCCCTTTTTAACGACCTCTTTAGCCACCTTCCTGCATATTGATGCGATCTCCCTCTCAAGGGTCCTTACGCCGGCCTCTCTCGTGTAGTGCTGGATTGTGGTCTGCAAGGCCCCATCAGATATCGATATGTTTTCTTTTTTGAGGCCGTGAGACTCCGTCTCCTTTGGAATAAGGAAGTCCTCGGCTATCTTTATCTTTTCAATCTCCGTATACCCAGGAATCCGAATGATCTCCATCCTGTCGAGTAGCGGATAGGGAATGGAATGGATAGTATTGGCCGTAGTTATGAACATCACCTCTGAAAGGTCGTAATCAAGATCAAGGTAATGGTCGTTAAATGTAGCGTTCTGTTCAGGATCCAGAACCTCAAGCAAGGCAGAGGCAGGGTCTCCCCTCAGGTCATGGCTCATCTTGTCTATCTCATCCAGAAGGAATACAGGGTTATTCGACTTTGCCTTCTTCATAGACTGAATTATCTTTCCAGGAAGGGCACCTATATAAGTTCTCCTGTGCCCCCTGATCTCGGCCTCATCCCTGACACCGCCAAGGGATATCCTAACGAACTTCCTCCCCATGGACCTGGCAATGGACTTCGCAAGGGATGTCTTACCCACTCCTGGAGGCCCCACAAGGCAGAGGATGGGACTCTTCATCTTCTCTAAAAGGCTGTGCACTGCAAGGTATTCCACTATCCTTTCCTTGACTCGATCCAGGCCGTAGTGGTCTTCGTCCAGAATCTTCTCAGCGTCTTCTATTCCAGGCTTTTCCGTGGTCTTATCGTACCATGGCAGGGACAGAAGCCATTCAAGATAGTTTCTCACCACCGTCCCTTCAGCAGACATGGGGGCCATCATCCTGAGTTTTTTGAGCTCCTTCTGGGCCTTTTCAGTAGCCTCTTCAGACATCTTCTTGCTCGCTATCCTTTCCTCAAGTTCCTTCAGCTCATCCCTGAATTCATCCTTATCTCCAAGCTCCTTCTGTATGGCCTTCATCTGCTCATTGAGATAGTAATCCTTCTGGTTCTTCTCCATCTGCTTTTTTACGCGGCCTCTTATCTTATGCTCTATCTGGAGGATCTCTATCTCGGACTGCATCAGGGTGTAGATCCTCTCAAGCCTTTCGGTAGGGTCTTCTATCTCAAGGATCATCTGCTTGTCCTCGATCTTCAACTGGAGGTGGGCAGCCACTGTATCCGCCAGCCGGGCCGGGTCCTCTATGGCAGCGAGAGGCATAAGTATCTCCGGCGGGATCTTCTTATTGAGCTTCACATATGCCTCAAAAGCCGAATTGACGCTCCGCATCAGGGCTTCTACCTCGGATGTAACCTCAACCCACTCGTCTATCTCCTCCGCCTCAACCAGGAAATATTCATCATTGGGTATAAACCTTTTTATCTTTCCCCGCTTTCTACCCTCCACCAGGACCTTAACAGTGCCATCCGGCAGACGGATAAGCTGGACAACTCCGCCTATGGTTCCTGTTGTGAACATCTCATCTTCTGCAGGATCATCCACCTTGGCGTTTTTCTGGGCAACAAGGAGTATCTCCTTTTCCTGCTTAAGGGCCACTTCAAGGGAGTTAATAGACCTCTCCCGACCCACAAACAGCGGAACCACCATATGGGGGTAAATGATTATGTCCCTTAAGGGGAGAAGCGGTATTACAGTCTTATTGGTCTTTGATCTGGAATTTCTCTGGAACATAAGCCTCCCTTATGCCGATTCGGCCTCTCTTTCATATATGATAATCGGCTTCTCCTTATTAAGGATTACCTCTTCGCTTATAACGCACTCCCTTATATTGGACTGCGATGGAATCTCATACATGAGGTCAAGCAGTGTGTTTTCAAGGATGGCCCTCAGGCCTCTGGCTCCGGACTTCCTTTTCAGGGCCTCTTTTGCTATGGCGACAAGCGCGCCGTTGGTAAACCTCAAGGAAACCCCCTCAAATCCAAATAGCTTCTGGTATTGCTTTATAAGGGCATTTTTAGGCTCAACAAGGATCTTCACAAGGGCTTCCTCATCCAGTTCATCAAGGGTCGCAACTACAGGCAACCTTCCTATGAACTCAGGGATAAGGCCGAACTTTATTAGGTCCTCAGGCTGGACAAGGGAAATGGTTTCGCCTACCCGCATAGCAACCTTCTGTTTTATCTCAGCCCCAAAACCCAGGGACTTCTGGCCTGTCCTCCTGTCTATGATCCCTTCAAGGGCATTAAAGGCCCCTCCGCAGATAAACAGTATATTGGTGGTATCTATCTGGATAAACTCCTGCTGCGGATGCTTCCTCCCGCCCTTTGGAGGGATGCTTGCTATTGTGCCCTCCATTAGTTTCAAAAGCCCCTGTTGGACCCCTTCGCCAGAGACGTCCCTGGTTATCGACGGGTTGTCAGACTTCCGAGATATCTTGTCTATCTCGTCAATATAGACAATTCCCCTCTGGGTCTTCTCCTTATCATAGTTTGCAGCCTGGAGGAGGTTCAGTATTATCGTCTCCACATCCTCTCCCACATACCCTGCCTCCGTAAGAGTTGTTGCATCTGCAATGGTGAAGGGGACATTTAGTATCTTCGCCAGGGTCTGGGCCAGGAGGGTCTTGCCTGAGCCTGTAGGGCCGATAAGGAGGATATTGCTCTTCTGGAGTTCTACATCGTCGGTCTTCAGGCCGGCCTCTATCCGCTTGTAGTGGTTATGCACGGCAACAGAGAGTACCTTCTTCGCCCCATCCTGCCCTATCACATAAGAGTCCAGAATCTCCTTTATCTCCATCGGTTTCGGGAGATCAGTCCTCTTTGATATCGTATCGTCCAACTCCTTTTCCTCGTTAAGGATATCGTTGCACAGGGCTATGCACTTATCACATATATAAACAGTAGAGCCTGCTATGAGTTTTTTTACCTCATCCTGACCCTTCCCGCAGAACGAACAGCTTTTCTTCTGATTCTTCATCATTTGACCTCTCCTCTTGCCGCCATCACGGCATCAACCAGCCCGTACTTCACCGCCTCTTCTCCGCTCATGAAGAAGTCCCTCTCCGTATCAAGCTGTATCTTGTCAACAGACTGGCCGCTGTGTTTGGCAAGGATGCCGTTCAGCTCCTCCCTAAGCCGGAGGATCTCCTTTGCATGGATGCTTATCTCCGTCGCCTGTCCCTTTACACCTCCCATCGGCTGGTGGATGAGAATGCTGGAATGGGGAAGGGCAAACCTCTTCCCCTTCTCACCTGATGCGAGTAGCACAGCCCCCATGCTGGCAGCCTGTCCCATGCATATCGTTGATATCTTAGGTTTAATATACTGGATGGTGTCGTATATGGCAAGGCCGGCAGTCACGCTCCCTCCCGGAGAGTTAATGTAAATAAATATATCCTTTTCAGGGTCTTCAGCTTCGAGAAATAGAAGCTGGGCAATCACAAGATTGGCTACATTATCATCAATAGCCGAACCGAGGAGGATTATCCTGTCCTTCAGGAGGCGGGAATATATATCATAGGCCCTCTCCCCTCTTCCTGTCTGTTCCACAACCATTGGAACCAGTGTCATAAGTTTCTCCTATATTGTCTGTAAGGGCGAACGGCCGTTCGCCCTTACAGATTAATTTATTTTTCTACTACGTTTGCCCTGCTGGTAACAAAGTCAAATATCTTGTCGTCCAGGATCTCCCGGCGTATGGCATCCATAAGCTTGTTCTTTTCATAGTAACTCTTTACCTCGGCAACGTCTATATTGGTTTCTGCTGCCATGTAACTAAACCGCTCGTCGAGATCGCTGTCTGTTACCTTTAAGCCCTCTTTATTTGCGATCTCCATCAATATCATGGCGCCCTTGACCTGTTGCAGCGCCCTTTTCTCCAGGTCTTCCGCCAATGCTGGGCCCTGCTGAATCTCTTTATCTATTTCGCGCCCGGCCCTTTTGTATTTTTTCTTTAACTCTTCAAGGAGGAAATCTCTCTGCTTACTAACCATAGATTGAGGAACATCAAATTGATTAGTCGCTATGAGGGAGTCCATGACCTGCTCCCTCATCTTTGCCTTTATTCTGGCCTCTTCGTCCTTCTCAATCCCATCCCTTACCTTTGCCTTGAGTTTATCCAGAGTCTCAAATCCGAGGTCCTTTGCAAACTCATCGTCTGCTGCCGGGAGTATCTCCTCCTTAACGCCTTTCACCCTGACCTTGAAGGTCGCATCTTTTCCCGCAAACTCCTTATGCCCGTAATCATCCGGGAACCTGACCCTTAACTCCTTATCGGCCCCAACTGACAGACCCACGAGCTGCTCCTCAAAACCAGGAATAAACTTACCGTCGCCTATCTTGAGAGGAGCCGCTTCCCCCTTTCCGCCTTTAAACGGCGCACCATTTATAAACCCTTCAAAATCTATTATGGCCGTATCGCCATTCTTCAGCGGCCCATCCACATCGTTCAAGGTCATGCGCTGTTTCCTTATGGCATCGATGCTCTCGTCCACCATTTTATCAGTTACAGAAACCTTCTCTTTCATTATCTTAAGGCCGTCATAACCTTTTATCCCCACCTCAGGCCTTACCTCAACAGTTGCCGTAAATTTGAAGGCGCTCCCGGCGACGAATGGTTCCGGTTCCACCTCAGGTTCAGAAACAGGGTAGATATCTCTCTCTGACAACACCTTGTTGAAGCCGTCGTTTATAAGCTTGGACGCTACGTCGTACTCCACATGCCCCTTATAATACCTCTCCAGGATTGAGCGGGGGACCTTGCCCTTTCTGAACCCATCTATCTTTACCTGGTTTTTCAGCTTGCTGTAGGCCGCCTCTATCTCAGAGTTGACAGTCTCAGCAGGGACCTCAACACTTATCTTCCTCTTCACTGCTCCAATATTCTCTACTTCAAATCTCATAAATCTCCTCTCTGTTTAATGTTTTGTAGTTACAAATCTAAGTTGTTTGCTTAAATCGCAAGTTTTTGCAATATACCAGATTTGACTTTTCAGGAAAAGAGAAATCTTAAATAAAAATGGAACTCGAAACGTAAACCGAATTTTACATGAGGCTTGTCATAGAGGCCAAGAAGAATGATAGTGAGACAGTCATCTTGCTCTTGCCTGTCTCTCACACATAGTCGGGTGGGGATAATTCAATCTTTAAGTCTGGCCCAATATTCTCCCCTTGACGGAGAAGGTGTTATAGAGACGTGAATAGCGGAGTTTGAGATTTACCAAGCCTCTCTTTTTAGTCCGTCAATATTCTTAAAGTGTTCGTCACGGGAAACCAGAGTAAGGCCGTGTTCCATTGCTATAGCAGCAATCCAAATATCGTTCTCCGGTATTGGATGCCCCTTTTTATGCAGGAGGTTCTTGATTTGTCCGTATTCTCTGCCTGTGGCAATATCACAAGCAAGCACGGTGTTGTTGGACGCAAATTCTTCAATGCGTGAAGTGTTGGCTTTTGGCCGTCCTGATTTGAAGGCGCCAAAAAATAGTTCTCCAATAACAGTGGCCGGGATAAATATCTCACTTGCCTTTGCAATGTGTTTGTTGACAGAAGGGTCTTCTGCAAAGAGGGCTATCACGATATTGGTATCGAGCAGATATTTACCACTCATTAAGGTCTACCTTTTCGCAGCTATCCTCAATGGCTTGCTCTATTTCCTTAAGATCATCGGCAGGGATAGCACCCGCAAATGAGAGAAGCTGCTTGCCCGGGACACCCTTTGGCCCGCTTATAACAAGGGCACGGGCAAAATCAAGAACACGTCGCTGCTGTTCGTAACCCAGCCTCCCGACCTCATTAATTATCTCTTTTTTAACCGTAGCATTGAGCATGACAACCTCCTTTTGTGTTACTGCCTCAAAGAGTATAGCAAAATAACTTTTTTATTGCAAAGGCATTGACTGCGCTGCTTGCGGTGAATGTCTTTGTGATCCGGATTATTATGAACTATTGACGGCAAGGGTGTTATAGGGCCATGAATGGCGGCTTAGAGTTTTTTTGCTGTTACAAACTAATTTTTCAAGACTTGACCCCATTGCTTTTCCCATTGCTATACATTGCTATAAAATTTAAACCTATTGTATCTTTTTGTAAGGCAGAATTTTAGATTCATAGTTTCAATAATATCTTGATTTGCATAGGCAATTATCATATAAAATTAGCAAAAGTCTGTATATGAGAGGTGATTATGGCAAACCTTAGACAACCCAATGCCAGTGACGCAACCGGCAGCTTCAACCGAATAAAGGACGTTGTCCCCATGTCGGGGATATGCGTTGCGTGCCTTGACGGATGCATGGGTGGGTGCGAAGCATTCCAGTCCACCTTCCGAGGACGTGAGATGCTGTATCCCAAACCGTTTGGCGATATAACTGCCGGCGCGGATAAAAACTATCCGGTCGACTATTCCCATATTAACATCCAGGGATATGCCTCCGGCGCCAAGGGGCTGCCGGAAGGGGTTGAAGCCGGACCTGATACGGCAATATTCTCCAAGGTTGACACTGAGGCGGAGTACGGCTTCGAAAACAAGGTCAAGATGAAGCTCCCTATATTTACCGGCGCACTGGGCTCCACTGAGATAGCGAGGAGGAACTGGGAGCATATCGCTGTTGGCGCAGCTATCTCAGGTATAACTGTTGTGGTCGGAGAAAACGTCTGCGGCGTTGATCCCGGTCTTGAACTGGACGACAACTGCAAAGTCAGGAGGTCCCCTGAGATGGACCGCAGGATAGAGACATACAGAAAGTTTCATGAAGGTTTTGGTGAGATTGCCGTCCAGTTGAATGTAGAGGATACAAGGCTGGGAGTCGCAGAGTATCTTCGTGAGAGGCACGACCTTGAGACCATTGAGCTTAAATGGGGACAGGGGGCCAAGTGCATAGGCGGAGAGGTAAAGGTAAACAAGATAGAGGTTGCCGTTGACCTTAAAAAGAAAGGATATATAGTCATCCCTGATCCGGGCAACAAGGGGATCCAGGAAGCATACAATGCCGGAGCGATCAGGGAGTTCGAAAGACACTCCCGTATGGGATTTGTGGACAGGGATGGCTTTTTAAAGGAAGTGGAGCGCCTGCGCAGCCTCGGTTTTAAAAGGATCAGGCTAAAGACCGGGGCATATTCCCAGACGGATCTGGCCATGGCCCTGCGTTATGGAGCGGAAGCGAAGCTGGACCTGATAACTATTGACGGCGCAGGGGGTGGCACAGGTATGAGCCCCTGGCCAATGATGAACGAGTGGGGGATACCTACCTTCTATATAGAATCCCTCGTATATCAGTTTTGTGAAAAGCTGGCGAAGAGGGGGTTGAAGGTCCCTGACATTGCCATAGGCGGAGGTTTTTCTTCCGAGGACGGAGTGTTCAAGGCAATGGCCATGGGGAGTCCGTATATAAAGGCGGTCTGCATGGGAAGGGCGTTGATGATACCTGCAATGGTAGGAAAGAATATCGGAAAGTGGTTGAGTGAAGGGACCCTGCCAAAGACGGTATCAAAACACGGGACAAAGAAGGAAGATATCTTTGTCTGTTATGAGGAACTCAAAGGGAAGTATGGAAACGAAATAGACCAGATGCCCCTCGGCGCCATAGGCGTCTATACAATGTGTCAGAAGTTAAGAGTAGGGTTGCAGCAGCTGATGGCCGGGAGCCGCAATTTCAGATTGTCGAGCATCTCCCGCAGGGACCTTATGGCCCTGACTGAGGAGGCCTCAAAGATATCAGGGATCCCTTATGTAATGGATGCTTACAGGGAAGAAGCGGAAAGAATACTGGGGGAGTAATCCAGACAGACCAAAAAAGATAGACCATAGACGGAATAAAAAAGGGGTTAAGCCTGTTGCCTAACCCCTTGATATTATTTGGTGGAGCTGACGGGGATCGAACCCGTGACCTCCTGACTGCCAGTCAGACGCGCTCCCAGCTGCGCTACAGCCCCATGTCATGATACTCTCTACTTAACCTACTTAACGTTCTGCATTGCCTCAGAAGCCATCATATCCGGTCTATGATGCCTCTTCCTCGGCCTCTTATTAAACTCAGTTGCGGTTTCAGCGACTGAAGGAAGAATCACTGCTTCCCCTTTAAGCTCTTTCAGCTCGCGCTCTTTCGCGGACAGATTGTTGCCTATTATCTCTATCTCGGTGAAAAATGGGGCAAGACCTGGAATGGAGATGCCTTTCTCTCTGTGCCTTTTATATACCTCTTCTCCAAGCCTTTCAAAGACCCGTTCCCTATCCTTTTTCAGGGAAGATAAATCAAGCCTCGCCTTGCTGACCCTTGAGGACCGGACGACTTCTTCCTTGCCGGTATTAAACATAGAGAGGAGTTTATTCCAAAGGCCCTGCAACCCTCCCTCTCCAGCACTGCTTTCAAACATTGTTTTTTTTACCATGTAAGCCGGACATTGTCAATATTTTTATTGCCTGTCAGCCCATTCTACACTTGCATACCGCGTCTCCTATCCTGTATCCTGTGATATATGGATGTTTCAGTAAAAATCGACTCTCTTTCGTTTAGGGGAAGCGGTGTAGGCAGGATTTCAGGAAAGGTCGTATTCGTCCCTTACTCCGCCCCTGGAGATGATATCAAGGTCAGGATAACTAAGGACGCCAAAGGATTTGCAGAGGGAGATATTGTTGAATTCATTTCTGCATCACCTCTCAGAAAAGAGCCGCCCTGTCCTCTCCATTCCATCTGTGGCGGGTGTCAATGGCTGCATATCCCATACAAAGAACAGTTAAAGGCAAAGGAAGCGATATTTAAAGACACACTAAGGAGGATCGGAAAGATAGACCCTTCTATTGTCCTGCCTGCCCAGCCCTCCCCTCTCGAATTTAACTATAGAAGCCGCGTCCAGTTCAAGGTATCGGGAAACAGTATCGGCTTTTACAAAAGGGAGAGCCATGAACTGGTGGAGATTCCGGAATGCCCTCTGGCCCATCCACTTATAAACCTGATTCTGAAAGGACTCCGGGATGTATGGCCGCCCACCGCTTCTTCCATTGCGAGGGTGGATATAAACGTCTCCCCTTCTGACGGGAATGGTATTGTCAGTATATACTTAAGTGAAAGGTCAAATTTTGACCTTAATCGATTTTTCAGAGGGCTGACCACGTCGGTTCCTGAGATCACTGGCCTCATTGTTCATACAGGCAGGGAGGAAAAGGTATCAGGCTCTTCATACCTCTTTTCTCAGGAGGGAGCATTCAGGTTTCGCGCCTCTGAGGGAAGCTTCTCACAGGTCAACTATCAGCAGAACCTCAACATGAGGGATTACATCCTTTCCCTGGCAGATCTAAAGGGGGAGGAAACCGTACTTGAACTTTACTCAGGAGGAGGAAACTTCACTATCCCCATCGCAGACCGGGCCAGGAAGGTCATTGGGATAGAGGTCGGCAAGGCATCAATCTCCGATGCCTTAGAAAATGCAAGGATAAACAATATCAGGAACGCAACCTTCATTCAGGCAACGGCAGAGAAGGGGTTAAAAGAAATTCAAAACTCAAAATTCAAAACTCAAAACTTTGATTTAGTACTACTTGATCCGCCAAGAGATGGGTGTTCTAAGGAGGTGATTGAAGGGATTGCGGCACTAAGGCCCAAAAAGATCATTTACGTCTCATGCAACCCATCCACACTGGCAAGGGATTTGGGGCGCTTTCAGACTCTGGGTTATACAACGAAGTCATCAAGACCTTTCGACATGTTCCCCCAGACATATCATATAGAGAGCGTGACCGAGTTACTCCTTTTTTAAAAAATCAAGAAAGACCTGTCCTATCGGAGACATGGTCCTTCCGTTGTGGGTTGAGATATAAAAGCTCCTAAGGAACCTCTTTCCCTTAAATGGGATAACCTTCAAAGAGTTGTGGCACAGGTCTTCAGCCACTGCAATAGATGAGACTATAGATACGCCGAGACCGACCTTTACCGCCTGCTTTACCGCCTCAGTGCTTCCCATCTCAGCCACTATATTGATCTCAGAGGGATCGATCCCTATCTCTGAAAGCCTTTTCTCTATGGTCATCCTGGAACCTGATCCCCTCTCCCTCATGACGAAGGGGATGGAAGCAAGCTCTTTTGCTGTAACATCGCCTTTCTTAGGGAGCGGATATTTAGGACTTGCTATAAGGACAAGTTCGTCCTTTACGAATTCCCTGTACTCTAACCTGCTGTCATCGACCCTGGAGCCAACTATCCCGACCTCGCATTCCCCGGTCAAAACCCTGTTCACGATATCAGACGTATCCCCAATCTTTAGAACCACTGTTATCTCAGGGTATTTCTCCCGAAACCTTCCTATTATTGAAGGCAACAGGTATTCACCAGGGATGGTGCTGCCGCCAATCACTATCTCACCCTTCATTCGTCCCATAAGCTGGTCAAGCGCCTGTCCCGCCTCATCCCTGAGTCCAACCATCTTCTTCGCATATTCGTATAGGACCTTCCCCGCCTTGGTAGGAACAACCTCCCTTCCAAGCCTATCCAGGATCCTCTGCCCAAGTTCTTCCTCAAGGGACTGGATATGGCCGCTCACTGTAGGCTGGGTAAGGTATACCGCCTCAGCGGCCTTAGAGAAGCTCTTAAGCTCTACGATCTTGGTAAATATCTCGAGTTGTTTTATATCCATGGCTATGGATGCTACCTGAGGTTATCTGAAAAGTCAAAGGAGACAAAACTCCTCTTGAAAAGAGCCTTTTATTGTGTTAACTTTTCACAGCCCTCAGTTATTTTTAGGGGCAGTTTTATAATAGGTTCTGATCCTGGAAAGGTCCCAATTGAAGCGTATCTCTATCTTAGGCTCCACAGGCTCCATCGGTGTAAGCACCCTTGACATCGTATCGAGGTTCCCTGATAAGTTTCAGGTAGTTGGTCTTGCCGCCGGCGGGAACATAGACCTTCTGAAACAGCAGATAGAAAGGTTCAGGCCGAAGTATGTCTCCGTATCCGAGGAGTCGGCTGCCTTTTCCTTAAAGGGGATGGATTGTAGGGTATTCCACGGCATAGAAGGAGCCATAATAGTCGCAACGGCCCCTGAGGCAGAGATGGTGGTCTCCGCCATAGTCGGGGCTGCCGGGCTGGTTCCTACTGTTGCAGCAATAAAGGCCGGGAAAGAGATAGCCCTGGCCAACAAGGAGACCCTCGTCATGGCAGGCGAGCTCGTCATGAAAGAGGCATGGGAGTCCGGTGTAAACATCCTTCCTGTTGACAGTGAGCATTCAGCCATATTCCAGTCGATCACAGGTCACAACAGGAGTGAGATAAAGAGGCTTATCCTCACAGCCTCAGGCGGCCCCTTCCTGAACTATCCGATTGAAAAACTCAGGGGAGCAACTCCAGGCGACGCCCTGAACCATCCCAACTGGCAGATGGGTAAAAAGATCACTGTTGATTCCGCATCCCTTATGAATAAAGGACTGGAGGTAATCGAAGCCAGATGGCTCTTTGACATTCCTCCAGACAGGATAGACGTCCATATACATCCTCAGAGCATAATACATTCCATGGTTGAGTATATAGACGGCTCTGTCATGGCGCAGATGGGGATACCGGACATGAGGATACCGATATCCTATGCCCTTTCTTACCCTGAAAGGCTTCCGGTCTCCCTGCCGTCTCTTAACCTACTTGAGATTGAAAAGCTGACCTTTATGAAGCCTGACCATGAAAGGTTCCCCTGCCTCAACCTCGCCTATACGGCATTAAAGGCCGGGGGAACTATGACAGCGGCGCTTAATGCAGCCAATGAGATTGCAGTAGACGCCTTTTTGAACGGAAGGATAGGATTCCCTGATATTCCCGGGTTGATTGAAGATGTCATCTCCTCTCACACGAATGGGCCGGCATCACATGTAGACGACATACTTCGGGCAGACCTGTGGGCCAGAGGTAAAACAAAAGAACTGATTAAAAGGAGAGATTCTTGATAACGATAATATATGCAGTTGTTGTCCTTGGTGTGCTTGTATTTGTTCATGAGCTTGGCCACTTTCTTCTGGCCAAGAAGCTCGGTGTGGGAGTTTTGAAGTTTTCCCTCGGATTCGGGCCTAAGCTGATCGGGCGTAAGATAGGTGATACGGAATACCTGATCTCAGCCTTTCCTCTCGGCGGATATGTGAAGATGATAGGTGAAGACCCTGATGAAGAGGTTACACCTGAAGACAAAGCCCGCTCCTTTTCCCATAAATCACCAGGGAAGAAGATGGCCATTGTGGCTGCAGGGCCGATATTCAATATCGGATTTGCAGCATTCCTGTTTACGCTGGCCTTTATGGTAGGCGTACCGACCATGACCTCTGAGGTCGGTGACGTGAAGGACGGATTCCCGGCCTTTGAGGCAGGAATAAAGACCGGGGATAAAGTCATGTCTATCGATGGCATCCATGTCTCCAAATGGGATGAGCTCTCGGAGAAGATCCAGACAACAAAAAAGGATATTATATCTGTCGAGATCTTTAGGTCCGGCTCAAACCTGCGTTTTGATGTAAGGCCGAGGGTAACAAAGGTAAAGACGATATTCGGAGAGGACACCGAGATAAGGGTCATCGGGATAAGGGCCTCAAAGAACTATGTTATAGAGAGGTCCAACCCTGTGGAGGCGGTTGGGAAAGGGATCATCTCTACATGGAATGTAACTAAACTGACCTTGCTGGGGATAATCAAGCTTATCCAGAGGATAGTCCCGGCCGAGACAATAGGCGGACCGATACTTATTGCACAGATGGCAGGTGAGCAGGCCAAGGCAGGGCCTCTGGCGCTCTTATCATTTATGGCCCTCCTGAGTATTAACCTGGGAGTCCTGAACCTCCTCCCTGTCCCAATCCTGGACGGAGGGCATCTTACCTTCTTCACCATAGAGGCAATAATCAGAAGGCCGCTGAGCCACAAGTTCAAGGAAATATCCCAGCAGGTGGGGCTCTTCCTTCTCATCGCCTTAATGGTCTTTGCCTTTTACAACGACATAACCAGGGTCTTTTTTAAATAATCAGTAACCGAGGAGTAGCGAAGGATGCCGTATTTATGAAAAGAGCTGTCCATGAAACATCCTCTTAGAACATCAGTATCATTGATACTGGTATTTTGCCTGGCCTTTTCATCCTTA
>CAKKSC010000028.1 GCA_919902985.1 Desulfuromonadales bacterium
AACTTTTATTCAACAAAAAAACTTATGCAATTCCCTAACCGGACAAGGCTGGGTTTATAAGACAACGCCTAACGCCTTCTTCTATCTGTTCAAACAACTGAGGAAAAGAAACAATGAGCCTCACAGATTGATCAAACTCGTCAAGGAATTCATATCCAAGGCCGACAGCCTGCTCCTCATACCATAAAAAGGCCTCATCAAGCTCCGTTTGTGGATATCTTCATTATCTTTTATACTTGGACATTACTTCTTCATAGGGAACCGACTTAATTTCCCCTCTTTTATAGGCGTCCCAACGCGCTGATGCCTCCCTCGCCCATAACCTTTTCAATTTCATGCACCAATTCTACTGGCGTTGCCATTGTCGCTATCTCCTCTGTTTAGTCTTGTAGGGTGCGTTCTACGCGCCAACAGGTTGTTGCAGTTAAATGGTGCGTGGGACGCACCCTACGTCACAATAAAGAATATTCCTTTTTAACCTTTTGAATAATCTCATCTAATAACGCCGGTCTCAAGAAAAGCGTTGTTTTATTCGGAATCTGACTGAGCAGCCCGACAACCTCATGCGGAGTTTTCATCTTGTTACGAATCGCCCTCAAAATAATGCCGATGGTTCCATGCACCCTACATCCAAGCTCTTCCCCTGCAAGACGTGCCGCCGCATCGTCTGTAAGAAAAAATACACCGGGCATTTCCTGCGCAACTGATAATGATTCCAGCTCTCCTTGATCAAGTGAAAACGCTTTGGAAAGGACTGACAGGCGCGGTCCCTGGGAGGGGATTAGATCAACGAGTTTAATTTCAAATCCGGCACTTTTTAATGCCGTTGGCCTGTGTTTAATTATTTCCGACTGAACGGTCTTTGAAATCACCAGTGGATGAAAATCGGATAAGAGGTCTAAAGTTCCCAACTCATCAAGGTGGATAACTGGGCCTGCATCACAAACCGCAGCATTATACCCTTTAATCTTTTCCATGCAGGCCCCATTCTACATCTTCACGGATATACTGCTCCATCAGTTCAACTTTATGGGTATCCAGAAAACGTCGAAGGGCCTCTAAAATCAGATCGTCTTCGTTTCGAAACCAGCCGCTCTCCACAAGCGATTTCACCTCTCCATACATCCGGTCCGGTACTTCCGCGCATATCGCCTTCATCTGCTCACCTCCAGCAATTCAAAAAGTCCAACTTCGCAAAGAATATCAAACAGGATAAAGGGAGTCAATCAAACAAGTGCAGTATTTGACCTATTCCTCCCACTCAAACGCCTCATAAATCCCCTCATCCCTTCTCCTCTGCGCCGTCTTGCTCTTGTAACTCCCCTTCCTGACCTTCACACCCTTGCGGCTCAAAATCTTTTCAATATAGTCAAGGTGCGGGCACGGCGGGTAATGGGCGCTGTCAGCGACCATGCAGGATGATAGATGTATAACGATCTCGTCCTTCTCTATATTTGCCTTCTTCTTTGCCCTCTTGATAAGGTTTTCGGTGACCCTGCCAATCCTTCTACCGGGGCATCCGCCGCAGTTGAAGGGAACGACCATTATATTCTCATCCTTTGAATAGCCGGTAAATGCGTCTATCCGCTCTTGAAAGGAGTTAACGCAGGCGAACCCGCTGCATCGCTCCTTTGCAAAATCGCACTGGATGATGCCTATTAGTTTAACCGTCTTATTATTTTCCATTAAAACCTCTATTATTCGGGCAGCCACATAGGGCTGCCCCTACTCCACAACCATCGCCTTATACCCAAACAGTTTCTCCACCCCTTCTTCAAGGGCAGGAGTTGCCGAAACAGCATCCTGCAGGGCGATCACTGTCTCACCTTCGTTTGGTATATAAATATGCAGGAATGACGGACAGTTACCGGTACAATCTTCAAGTAGTTCCTTAAGCTTTGACAACTGCTCTTTTGTCAGACCGAGGGAACTGAGTTTGAAGTGCACGGCCCTAACTGTTTTCTCCTTTGCCAGTGTAAGGGAAATTATCTCCGAGGCAACTATCTTTGCCCCCTTCTTCGGGGCCTTGTTCCCGTTCCCTTCATCCTCGCCGTTTTCATCCTTCCCATCCTCTCCGACGTCAAGGTTCCCTTTTACAAGTATCGGTTCGTCTCCAAAGAAGAGGTGGGAGGCCTTTTTAAAAATCTCCGGCAAGACAATGACCTCCACAAACCCGTCAAGGTCTTCAAGGGTGATAAACGCCATCCTGTCTCCCTTTTTGGTATTTATCTCCTTTGATGCAGCGACGATCCCTGCTACCCTGACCTCCGACCTGTCAGCCATCTCGGAAAGGGTCACTGTTGATGCATTGGCAAGTTTCTTTATGTCATCACTGAATCTTGCCAGGGGATGACCGGTTATAAAGAAACCGAGGGCCTCCTTCTCGTTGGCAAGGAGGATATTTTCAGGCCATTCAGGGACATCAGGGAGGTTAAAGTCGGTCGTACTCTTCAATGTCGCACCGCTGAACAGCCCCATCTGCCCGGCATTTTTGTCCTTCCGCAGAGACTGCCCGACCTCCATCGCCCTGTCGAGCCCCTCCATCATCCGGGCCCTGGCTGCGCCTATAGAATCAAAGGCCCCGCATTTAATAAGACCTTCCATGACCTTCCTGTTGACCTTTCTCAGGTCAACCCTCTCGCAGAAATCAATGAAGGATGCAAAATCCCCTCCCTTCTCCCTCTCTTCTATCACAATGTCAACGGCGGAAGTTCCAACTCCCTTAACAGCAGCAAGGCCGAACCTTATCTTTCCGTCTATGACGGAAAAATTACTCTGGCTTTCGTTTACATCCGGTGGAAGGACCGTAATATTATGATCGCGGCATTCGCCAATGTACTTTATTATTTTATCAGTGTTGCTGACCTCGCAGGTCAGGAGGGCAGCAGTGAACTCCACCGGATAATGGGCCTTCAGATAGGCAGTGTTATAGGCTATCAGTGCATATGCGGCGCTGTGGGACTTGTTGAAACCATATTCAGCGAACTTGGCCATAAGGTCAAATATCTTCTCTGCCTTTTTGGGATTGACCTTCTTTTGCCTTGCACCCTCCAGGAACCTCTCCTTCTGCTTCGCCATCTCGTCTGCCTTCTTCTTGCCCATGGCGCGCCTCAGGATATCGGCTTCACCAAGGGAGTATCCAGCCACAGCCTGGCTTATCTGCATTACCTGTTCCTGGTAGACCATAACGCCGTAAGTGTCCTTGAGGATCGGTTCAAGGTCAGGGGCCTCATACTTTATTTCTACCCTTCCATGCTTACGGTCTATAAATTCAGGGATCATATTCATAGGCCCAGGCCTGTAAAGTGCGATAAGGGCTATTATGTCCTCAAATGTAGAAGGCTTGAGCCTTTTCAGGAGGTCTTTCATTCCAGAACTCTCAAGCTGGAATACCCCGGTTGTGTCCCCTGAAGAGAGGAGCCTGTAGGTGGCCTCATCGTTTAAGGGGAGCTTGGTCATGTCAATCGTCTCACTCCTTACATCCTTTATCAGTTTGAGTGCATCCTCTATTAGGGTCAGGGTCTGAAGCCCAAGGAAGTCGAACTTTATGAGCCCCAGCTTTTCTATATACTTCATGTCGTACTGGGTAGTTACCTCTTCGTCCGCGACGTACAGAGGGGTATATTCGACAAGAGGCCTGTTTGCTATGACAACGCCGGCTGCGTGCTTGGATGCATGCCTTGTCAGACCTTCCAGTGCCTGGGCGATATCCAGGAGATCCTTTACCTGAGGAGATGACTTGTAAAGCTCGTTGAGCCTTGGCTCCTGCTTCAGGGCGTCTTTTATGGTTATGCCGAGGGTGTTGGGAACAAGCTTTGCTATCCTGTCCACCTCGCCGTAAGGGATATCCATCCCCCTTCCCACATCCCTTATTGCAGCCTTTGCCTTCATGGTACCGAAGGTTATTATCTGGGAGACATTTTCCCTTCCATACTTCTCCCTGACGTATCTAATAACGTCGTCCCTCCCGTCTATGCAGAAGTCGACGTCTATATCAGGCATGGATACCCTCTCAGGGTTCAGGAACCTCTCAAAGAGCAGATTGTAAGGTAGAGGGTCAAGGTCCGTGATCCTCATGGCATAAGCCACAAGGCTTCCGGCAGCAGAGCCCCTACCAGGTCCGACAGGGATTCCCCTCTCCTTTGCATGGTTGATGAAGTCCGCGACAATAAGGAGATAACCAGGAAACTTCATCTTCTTTATCATCTCTATCTCGAATTCAAGCCTCTTCCGGTAAACCTCCTTCTGATCATCGGACAGGTTCATGACTGAAAACCTGCCCTCCAGTCCCTTTCTGGCCTGCTCCTCAAAATACCTGTCCATATCGGTATACCCTACAGGGAGGTGATAATGAGGAAGGTGGTACTTCCCGAACTCCATCTTCAGGTTGCATCTCTCCGCGATCTCTATGGTGTTCTTTATCGCATCAGGGCAGTAATCGAACGCCTTTATCATCTCCTCCGGCGACTTGACATAGAACTGGTCGGTGGTAAACGCCATCCTGTCAGGGTCCTTCATGGTCTTTCCTGTCTGTATGCAGAGAAGAACCTCGTGGGCCTTGGCATCCTCTCTCTTGAGATAATGGCTGTCGTTGGTTGCGACCAGCGGGATGTCAAGCTTAGTTGCCATTTCCATAAGCCCTTTATTGGCAATTGTCTGCTCCTTTATCCCGTTCTCCTGTATCTCAAGGAAGAAGCGCCTGTCAGGGAATATGGACTTGTACTCCTCTGCGACCTGGTAAGCCTTTTCCCTATTCCCCCTGGTCAGGAGATAAGGGACTTCGCCCTTCAGACAGGCAGAAAGGGCTATCAGCCCTTCGCTGTGCTGCCTCAGAAGCTCCTTGTCTATCCTTGGCTTCCTGTAAAACCCTTCGATATACCCAATGGACACAAGCTTCATCAGGTTTTTGTATCCGGTCTCGTTCTTGACAAGAAGTATGAGATGATAAGCAGTGGCCTCCTCGGACTCACCCTTTATCCCGCTCTTCTCGAGCCTGCTCCCTGGCGCGACATAGACCTCGCAACCTATGATAGGCTTTATCCCGTGCTTTACGGCAGACTCATAGAATTCCATGGCCCCGAACATGTTCCCGTGGTCCGTGATGGCGATAGCAGGCATCTTGAACTCCCTGGCCTTTTCCATCAGGTCGTTGATGCGGTTTGCACCATCAAGGAGTGAGTACTGGGTATGTAGATGCAGGTGTACGAAATCGGAGTGATGCATAGAGGATAGATATTAGCACAATGGGGTGCGGATTTGAAGGAACTTATTCAGGAACGATTCAAGCGAGTTCTGAGGTCGCATTGCTTAAGTACGCTGAATTGAGTATAATTTGAGTTTTTAGCTTTGTTCAGAATGACCATTTACAAGTGTGATGGACTTTTTCTGCAACCCACACCCCAATATTATCGATTCTTTCGTATTTTAGGGTACAGTTGAAATCTTAGGGTACAGTAGTCCGCAATGCCGATATATCTTGAGTAAGAAGTGCTTAACGTCTCAGTAGCCCTAAGCCATACGCTTTAGCCGCTATTTATCCCTTCCGATATTGCAGTTGTTATCTTACAAACAAAGTAGTTCAGTATATAATGCCTCTTCCTGAAGAACTTGTAACCCAATTCCACAAACGATGGGATATCTGACTTTATCGCATTCCCTCACTGTTTTCCCATGTCCAGCATGATTCCAGATCACTTTCCGCTGCCAGCTCTTCCAGCATCCCTTTATCCATCCTGCACACAACCTCATCACCCAATTATGCACTACACTTGCTAATTTGAAGTTTGGTATGTCCAGTAGTTCTGTGATAGTATTTAGCTGCGTCGGATCTTACCTCCGTATTTTCCGGTATGTTCTGTTGTCAGTAAAACTATACCGGACACGGCTGAAATTCGATGCACTTATTTTAAGTATTGCTATTGCTGAATCCTTAAACACCCACATAACCTATTTCAACTTTTTTAAGAAAGAATCCAATATATACATACCTTGAGAAGTAAGATGGAATACTATTAGATGACGAGACTTACAAAGGACGGAAGCAAATTGCAAAAACTATCCAAGGAACGTCTCGACAAACTGTTGGTAGATAAAGGGATTGTCCAGAGCCGTGAGAGGGCGAGGGCCCTTATAATGGCAGGGAAGGTCATGGTCAAGGGGAAGAAGGTGGATAAGGCAGGCGAGATGGTTCTGGCCGATGCCGATATCGTTCTTGCAGGAGAAGACATCCCGTATGTGAGCAGGGGAGGGCTCAAGCTCGAAAAGGCCCTGGATGAATTCAGGATAGATGTTGTGGGGAAGGTTGCCATGGACGTGGGGGCATCCACGGGCGGGTTTACAGACTGTCTTCTTCAAAGGGGTGCAAAAAAGGTGTATGCTGTGGATGTGGGGTACGGCCAGCTTGATATAAAGTTAAGAAACGATCCCCGTGTGATTAATATAGAGAGACAAAACATCCGCTACCTCGAAAGGAAAGAAAATTCTGAAGATATTGATTTCGTAACCATTGATTCATCTTTCATATCGCTTGTTAAGATAATCCCAAAAGTATTGGAATTTATTGGTAAGTATGGCATACTGATTGCCCTTATAAAGCCCCAGTTTGAGGTGGGGAAGGGCGAAGTAGGGAAGGGTGGAGTGGTTCGGGACGAAGCCAAACAGAAGGCAGTAGTGGAGAAGATAAAAGGGTTCTGTACTGACATAGGTCTGTCTGTTATGGGAGTAGTTGAGTCGCCTATACTGGGGCCGAAAGGAAACAGGGAGTTCTTGATTTACGCAATAAAAGGCAGCTGAGGGAAGGTTTTTCTTATTTTTCCTTTATCCCTTCGTGCCGATGGCCCCTTTTTCATAGGCCTTGAGGAAAGCCGTCACAGCCTTTGGATCAAACTGCATCCCCGCAAGATTCTTCAGCTCCAAAATAGCTGTCTCCCATGGCATTCCTTTGCGATAAGGGCGATCTGTGACCATGGCGTCAAAGGCGTCGGCCACGGCAATGATCCGGTCGCCGATCGGGATATTCTCCCCCTTCAGGCCAAATGGATAACCATTACCGTCGAAATGTTCGTGGTGATAGAGAATAGCTGTCTGCACAGGGGAGGAAAAGTCGGACGATGAGGAGATGATCTCCTTTCCTTTCTCTGGATGGCTTCTCATTTCCTTCCCCTCGCTGTCATCAAGCGCCCCAGGTTTAAGTAGGATATCGTCAGGTATGCCGATCTTGCCGATGTCGTGGAGGATCGCCCCCATCTCTATCTGATGAATAAGCCTTGGTTCTATCCCCATCTCCTCTGCCATGGCCTTTGCGTATCTGGACACCCGTTCTACATGGCCGGCGGTATATGGGTCCCTCATCTCCACAGCAGCGGCGAGGGTTTTTACCATCGACTGGTAGCTGTCTATTATATGGTTGGTCATGGCGTTGTAGGTCTTTGACAGCCCCTCCAGTTCATCCCCTGTCTCCAAAGCAGCCCGGGCAGAGTAGTCGCCTGCCATCAGGCGAGAGGCCACCTGATGCAGGTGTGAGACAGGGGCCAGGACCACCGTGCGGAGGAGTATATAAAGTGAGATGCTTACAATCCCAAGGATAGCTGCGCCGGCTATACTGAGAAGTATCCTGCTTCGCATGAGCTGGGCTTCGGTCAGGGCCATGGGGATCGTAACGCTCAGTCCTCCGCGTATCTCTCCTTCCCTGTATCCCTGCTTCGCGTGGCAGGGGAGGCAGGAACGCTCAACTCTCAGGGGTATGGTACGCTGATAGAACCTCTTCCCTCCCTCATCTATGACGGTGGAAGTACCATCCCTGGTTGCCTCGAAACCATTCTGTTCAAACTCCCTGAGGGACTTCTCTTCAGAGGGGGAGGGGGTATTGTTCGGGTTGAGCGGCTTCAGGCTTGACATGTGAAAACTATAGAGCCCCTGTTTGTCGGCATATTCCGAGAGGATCCGGGTCACATATGCCGGGTTATGAAAGACATACTCGTTACCTTTGTCGTCTGTCACTGTAGTACCGGGGAGATAGGGGTTCTCTTTCACGCCGGGGCCCTTCTTAAGGTAGACCCCGTTATGGTCAGAGATCCAGGCCCTGGTTATCAGCACCTGCTGAAGGAGCGCGCGGCTCTGCTGATCTACCTGGTCGATGATGGCCCGCTCCGACTGCCAGAATATAAAGATGAAGAGGAGGGTAACGGTCATGGTTACGACGCTGCCGACGGTCAGCAGGAACTTCCTCCCCAGGCCACTTTTGAATGGCAAGGCATTCCCTTTTTTCTCCTTCCCGGTCATTGACGTCTCCATATGATAAAATATATCAGGAAATACAGAAACAGCAAGGAATCATGTCAAAACTTGCAGGACTGAACAATGCCATTCAGGGATGCTGTTTGCGTCCCCTTTTCCTTTTCATACATCAGGACTTTTTAAGTATCTTTTTAAAAAACCGTTTTAGTATCCCCTCCTTTTCTTTAGTTTCATTTGTGACAGTTTCACTGCTTTCTGCGGCTGGCTGAGGCTTTGCTGAGTCGGGTGCGGCATGAGCGGCCCATTCCCTCTTTCGCTCATTCGGACTGTGGCTGCCGGGCCGGGGCCTTTCTCCCCGATGGTGATCGGGCCTTGACCTCTTTTGAGCAGGGTTTTCTGCCTTCAACTCAGCGCCGGCCTCTTTTCCCCCGGCAGGGAAGGGGTGCCTTTCATGGCGCCTCGGCTGGCTGGAGGGTTTAGCGCCCTGCTTCTCCTGCTTAGGGTGTGCCGCCCTCTCTTTTGGCCTCTCTTTTGAGCCATCCCTTGAAAAGGTTTTTCCGCGCTTTTCGGGGCCACCAGGTTTCCCGGCCTTTCTTTCGAAGCCCTTTTCCCTTTCTCCTCTTCCATAGGTATACGCCGGGGCTGTGTCTTTTACCATCTCCGAGGTTTCTATCCATTCATTCTCTATCTTCCGCTCTATGTATTTTTCTATCTCAGGGAGGTTAAGGACGTGGTCCTCGCACGCAAGGCTGTATGCCTTGCCGCTTTTCCCAGCCCTTGCCGTCCTCCCGATGCGGTGGACGTAATTAGCAGCGTCCTCTGGCAGGTCGTAGTTGACGACGTGAGTTATACCGTCTATGTGCAGTCCTCTGGCGGCCACGTCGGTTGCAACCAGCATTTTGATATTCCCGGACTTCATCCCCTCAATGATCTTATGACGGCGTTCCTGGCTCACGTCCCCGGTCAGAACCTTTGCAGGGAAGCCGTTGGCTGCAAGCTTCCATCCGAGCATCTCGGCCGTCCTTTTCATGTTCGTGAATATGATACTGCGCTCCACCTCTCCCCTTTTAAGAAGCGTCATCAGCATAGGAAGCTTCTCCTCGTTGGAGACGTAAATCACCTTCTGGTCTATGGTGTTTACGGTCACCTGATCGGGCTCTATCTCGATCATCGCAGGGTCGGGCTTCATGTAGCGGGAGGCAAGGCTCCTGACGTTATCATCTATGGTTGCGGAAAAGAGCAGCGTCTGCCTCGGCTTATTCTTCGGCAGGTGGCCAGCTATGTACATTATGTCCGGGGCAAACCCCATGTCGAACATCCGGTCAGCCTCATCGATGACGAATATCTCCATGTTGTCGAGGGAAAGGGTCCTTGACTTGTAAAGGTCTATCATCCGTCCTGGAGTGGCCACCACAAGGTCTACGCCGCTTTTAAAGGCTTTTATCTGCTTGTCGTACTCCACTCCGCCGTATACGGCCACCGACCTGAACGGGAAGTGCTTGCACAGCTTTTCGCAGTCATCGATGACCTGCGTGGCAAGCTCCCGTGTCGGCACCATCACAAGCGCCCTTGCTTTCCCAGAATTGCCCGGTTTGGCTGCCGAAAGCCTGCTGAATATCGTGAGAAGAAAGACGGCGGTCTTCCCTGACCCTGTCTGGGATTGGGCTATCACATCCTTTCCGGCGAGGCACTCAGGGAGGGATTGCTCCTGTATCGGGGTGCATTGCTCAAAACCGGCATCTTGTATCCCCTTTAATATCTCCGGGTTAAGGTCCAAGCTCTCAAATTTCATATTATCCTCTCAAAAAGGTATGGTTAGCGTGTGGAGAGCTGGTTGCTTTGTCTTTTCGCAGCTTTTACAGTCATAATCCTTTTCATTATTGTTTATGCTGGCAATCTTGTCAAGGAAAAGGCATTGAATTGTATCAATGCTCCTTGCCTTTATCCCCCTTATCTGGTAATTGTTAATCTATGACTGTAGATGAACTTGTGACAAGATTAGGTGTCAGAGGAGATGAAGTTGAAGTGAGATTTAATACCAATTCGCCTTCAAATGATAAGACATGAAGGCTCAGGTATAATACCCTCCGGGTATAAATGCCAAGTAAGCTTTCTATGATTACGATTATTTAATGTTTGAAAGCAACTTGGTATAAAAACTATTCGCGTGGCAACAACCCTCTTTCGTTGCGTTCCGGGATTGGCAGATAGTTTTCTTCCAGGTGCAGGATAAGGCGATTTTCCAAATAAGGCGCCCACCCGTCCGAATTGGTTTTCCAACAAGACAGGCAGACAGTAATTTGATAGCGGGGAATATGATATCCGTTGTATATATGTGGTCCGAACTGAAACTGATTGCCGCAGATAGGACACAGGATCATTACTTGGCTTTCTGACAGTTTTTTTGTCTCCTGTCGGTGTTTTTGTTCTGCAACTGTATTTGCAGGTAATATAAATGAAATAACGGAAGATGTCTAATATCTAATCGTTGACTGAGCGATGTTATTGTATGTATATTGTCCTAAGTAATCTGAAGTTTGAGATAGTGGCATCCCTGAAATACGGTTGATACGACTATTTTTTCATTATAACAATGGAGAGGTGTCCGGGCCTATGAGAGACTTGAATGCGCTTTTAAATAATCAATTGCTTTTTGGTCTTAGCGAAACACAGCTTCAGATGTTGGCAGATGTGGCCGAAGAAAAGGGATATAGCACAGGAGAGACCATCTTCCGTGAAGGAGAAATGGGCAACTCCCTCGTAATCATAGTTTCAGGAAAAGCAGACCTCATTAAAAAGAAAAAAGACGGGAGCGAGGTTATACTTGCTTCCTGCTCAAAGGGGGCATTCTTCGGCGAGATGACCCTGATAAACGTAGAGCCTCGATCTGCAACCATCAGGGCTACTGAGGATACCGAGGTGATCTTCCTTATGAACACCGCCCTTGGCGATATATTCCAGACGGAGAGGGAGCTTTTTATAGTCCTCTTGATAAACATGACGAGGATTCTTTCAAAAAGGCTGCGACAGACGAACAACAGGCTGATGGAGACATAAATATATAAGGTTAGCCTATATAATAAATAAATAAGGCGAGACCCCCGATAAATTCTGGCAAATTTGCTGCTTCTATGATAGCATTGTAAAAAATGACCCAACGATATGCCAAATCAGTAATGACCGTGCTCTTCCTGTTGTTTGTTGTCCCCTTAACAGTACTGCTATTCCTTGAGATCAAAGAGGTAAACAGGCGGATCGACTTTACTCAAAAAGAACGGATGGGAGCAGAGGTCAACAGGTCCTTAAGAAGATTGATGGAGCATCTCCTGCATCACAGGGGGATGATGGTGCCATATCTTACAGGCGACACCTCTTTCAAAACTGATATTGAGAATGAACATTCCTTAATAGCAACAGAGATTGAGGCCATTGACTCATTGAGTAAGAGATATGGCACTTCATTAAAAATAGAGGACAGATGGGAAGATTTTAAGAAGGAATGGCAGAAATTAGAATTTACAGAGAACACCCTGGCAATAGAAGAGAGCTCTGACACCCACACAAAGATAATTGACAATACCATAGAGTTAATTTCCTACATTGGCGAGACATCCAATCTGATCCTCGACCCCCATATAACAACTTACTACCTGATGGATTCTATAACGGTCCACCTCCCCAGACTGATAGATAGTCTCGGCCAATCAAGGATACTTGGCGTGATGGCAGCGATCAGCCACAAGATTACACCGAATAGTAAAAGGCAGCTCACAGTCCTGACTGGATCGATAATATACTCAATGGCCGAAACCGAGGTTAGGGTTAAAAAGGCCGTCTTAAGCGATCCGGGTATTATATTTCCATTGGAGGGCGCTATTAATGAACTTGATGCTAAAGTAAATAGTTTCCTTGGAAAAATCGATAACAAGATCATTGATGCGCCGAAAATAAAAATTAAAGAAGGCGCCTATTATAGGGATGCTACAGAGGCGCTAAACGCAGCTTTTAAGGTATATGACGCGGTATACCCCTCTTTGGACAATCTCTTGCAGGAGCGCATATCCGGATATCAGGCCGAAAAAAATATCTTACTTGCCATCTCTTTGTGTATATCTGCCATATTTCTTTATCTATTCACCGCATTTGCAAGAAGTACGGTCAGTCTCGGTGCTGTTAGAGACCATCTGAGATACCAGGTTGAATTTGAAAAACTCGTTGCTTCCATCTCAACCAGGTTTCTCAATACTTCGAACGGCAATTCAGTGAGTGTTATGAGCGAGGCATTGCAAAAGATCGGTGAATTTGTTCATGTTGATACGTGTTATGTATCCCTCTTCTCAAGCGACGGTCTCAAGATAGACATGCTCTACGAATGGTGCTCTGAAGGGATCGAGCCTCAAAAAGACGTTTACAGACAACTACCCGCTGACAAGCTCCCGTGGGCAACAAGAAAGCTTAAGAATTTCGAAAACCTCAATGTAACGAGTGTGGAAGATCTTCCTCCTGATGCATGGGCAGAAAAAGCACTATTGCAGGCCACCGGTGTAAATTCCATGCTTATCATTCCTCTGGGATACCACGGGACCGCCATCGGATTTCTGGGATTTAATTCAATCAGGGTTGAAAGAAAGTGGACGGAACAAGAGATATCACTTCTTAAGATTGTTGGAGAGTTTTTTGTAAGTATCTTTGAGCGCGAACAGGCAGAAGCAGCCCTTGAACGCTTGTCCGTGACAGACCATTTGACCCAGATATTCAACAGGCTGAAATTCGAAAATGTCCTCCATGCAGAAATCCAGAGGGCCAGGAGGCATAATAGGATCTTCTCGCTCATAATGTTCGATATCGATCATTTCAAAAAGATAAACGACTCCTTTGGCCACGAGGCGGGAGACAATGTACTCAGGAAGCTGGCCCAAATTATCTCAGTACATATCAGAGCAGTTGATATGTTCGCCAGATGGGGAGGTGAGGAGTTTGTCATACTGGTTGTAGAGACCCATGTTGAAGACGCAAAGAGCTTTGCTGAAAAGCTCAGAAAGGATATAGAATCGACCAGTTTTTCCTCCGGGAGCCTCACATGCAGCTTCGGGGTCACGGAATACTGTAAAGCTGATGACAACTCGACCATCCTAAAAAGGGCGGATGAAGCACTTTATGAAGCAAAGAGGAATGGAAGAAACCTGGTTTGTGTTCAGTAAACGATAACCGAGGGGGAAATTTAATTCATCATAGCTGTTAATGGTGCGTGGGACGCACCCTACGAACTGCATTATCGTTCACTATAATTATCGCAAGAGGAGTTCTCTGACCGCCTTAACTATTCCTTCTTTGTCAATACCATACCTCTTTCTTAAGGTATCCTGTCCGCCGTGTTCCACGAATTTATCGGGTATTCCAAGCCTCTTCACTTTTATCCCGGTAACACCATTTTCCTCAAGCATCTCAAGTACCGCGCTCCCGAATCCTCCTTGAAGCACATTCTCTTCCACCGTAAGAAGCTTTCCGCTCTTATGGACCTCACTTAGTATAAGTTCGGCATCCAGTGGTTTGACAAACCTGGCATTTATGACCGAGGCGTTTATCCCGTCCTTCTCAAGCTCATCGGCAGCCGATAAAGCAGGATAGACAGTCGAACCTATTGCAACTATGCAGATATCCTTGCCATCCTTCAGGGTCTCCCCCCTACCCTTCTCCAATTCTTTTGTAACCTCAACCTTATCCTTAATCTTAAGGTCAGGGACAGATCCCCTCGGATACCTTATGGACACAGATCCTCCCCACGAAAATGCGCACTTAAGCATCTCAGACAACTCGCCCCCATCCTTCGGAGCCATGACAATCATATTGGGAATATGTCTCAGGTAAGAAAAGTCGAACAGGCCATGATGGGTAGGGCCGTCTGCACCAACTATCCCGCTCCTGTCAAGGGCAATGAGCACAGGAAGCTTCTGTAGACATACGTCATGAAGTATCTGGTCATAGGCCCTTTGCATGAAGGTCGAATATACCACTACAACAGGTTTATAACCTTCACAGGCAAGTCCTGCCGCAAATGTCAGGGCGTGCTGCTCTGCGATCCCCACATCAAAGAACCTTTCAGGAAACTCCTTCTCGAACCTGTCAAGTCCCGTACCTTGAGGCATGGCTGCTGTTATTGCCAGAATGTCGTTATCCTTCCTGGCCAGTTCTGATAATCTGTCACCGAATATGTCTGTATAGGAACGTTTCTCGCCAAGCTTGGCCGCCTTTCCTGTAGCAATATCGAAGGAGCCGACCCCGTGAAACTCGTCAGGCTTTTCCTCCGCAGGTTTATAACCCTTCCCCTTCTTTGTCACCAGGTGAAGCAGGATGGGGCCGTTTAAGATTTTTATGTTGTTAAGGGTATCCATGAGGAAATCAAGGTCATGGCCGTCTATAGGCCCGAAGTATTTGAATCCGAGCTCCTCAAATAGCATCCCCGGAACTATCAGGTTTTTAAATGACTCCTCGGCCCTCCTTGCCAGATCAGCCATGGAACCGCCTATTTTAGGGATGTGTTTTAGAAAAGACTCCGTCTCCTTCCGGAACTTGTTGTAGAAGTACCCGGTCATTATCCTGTTCAGATAGGATGAAAGCCCTCCGACATTCTGGGAAATGGACATCTCGTTGTCATTTAAGATGACTATGAGGTCTGTATCCAGGTGGCCGGCATGGTTCAAACCTTCGAAGGCCAGCCCTGCTGTCATGGAGCCATCGCCGATCACAGCGATTACCTTGTTTTTCCCTCCACGTAAATCCCTTGCCTTTGCCATCCCAAGGGCCGCAGATATGGATGTGCTGGAATGCCCTACATCAAAGGAGTCATACTCGCTTTCCTCCCTTTTGGGGAAGCCGCTTATTCCGCCTTCCTGTCTCAGGGTATGGAAGGAGTCCCTCCTCCCTGTAAGAAGCTTGTGGGCATACGCCTGATGTCCCACATCCCATATGATCTTGTCTGATGGGGTATCGAAGATATAATGGAGGGCAACGGTCAATTCGACGACGCCGAGGGATGAGGCCAGATGTCCGCCTGTCTTTGAGACAGTTGAAATTATAGTCTCTCTGAGTTCGGACGCAAGTTGACTTAAATCTTCCGGCCTCAGCCTTTTCAGGTCTTTAGGAGAGTTTATATTCTGAAGAAAGGATTCTTGACTCCTGACTCCTGACTCCTGGCTTTTCAAAAGAGGGCCTCCACAAACTCCGACGGTTCAAAGTGCCGCAGATCTTCAACTCCCTCGCCGATCCCTATGAACTTCACGGGTATCTTAAGTTCGTCAACTATGCTTACCACAACGCCGCCCTTGGCTGTGCCGTCCAGTTTTGTAAGGACTATACCTGTTATCTCCACGGCTTCCTTGAAGAGCCTTGCCTGGGAAACGGCGTTCTGCCCTGTAGTGGCATCCAGAACCAGTAATATTTCATGGGGCGCACCAGACACCTCTCTCTCCACCACCCTCCTGGTCTTTTTTAGCTCCTCCATTAAATTTGTCTTTGTATGGAGCCTTCCTGCGGTATCTGCTATGAGTATATCGGTTCCTCTGCTCTTTGCAGCCTTAATGGCGTCGAATAACACTGCAGAGGGGTCTGAGCCTTCCTTGTGTTTTATTATGCCGCACCCTGCCCGCTCCCCCCAGACTTCAAGCTGCTCAATGGCTGCAGCCCGAAAAGTGTCTCCGGCGCACAAAAGGACCGACTTCCCTTCCGCATTGTATTTTGAAGCAAGCTTTCCTATGGTAGTCGTCTTTCCTACGCCGTTCACACCAACAACCATAATGACAAAAGGCTTTCCCCTACCCGTATCTATCGCATTACCGGTACTTTTAAGTATTGTCAGTATCTCTTCCTTCAGGTAGGCCTTTACAAGTCCTGCATCATCCGATTCCCCGCGTCTTAACCTCTCCCGGACCTTTTCTATAAGCCTGTAAGACGTCTGGACGCCAAGGTCCGAGGTCACCAGTATCTCTTCCAGTTCGTCATAGAGGTCCTCGTCAATCCTCTTCCTTCCTAGAACGACCTGGTCTATCTTGTCAGTCAGCCCCCTGCGGGTCTTTGAAAGCCCCTCCTTCAGACGCTGGAATAAACCCTTTTTTTCTTCAGCCATAAAACACCTTTCCCTTACATGATGTTCGGCAATAATACTTTATTCATGCAGGGAATTCAAGCCTATTCCCACCCCCTTGAATTACTCGAAGGTCTGTGAGATAATCCTTTGCAATTAAATTATGGAGGTACGCAGGTTGAAAACGGCTGTCATAATCCTTGCAGCAGGCAAGGGGACCAGGATGAAATCAGAAAAGGCAAAGGTGCTGCACGAGATTGGAGGGAAACCCATCCTTTATTATGTTTTGGATGCCTCAAGAAGATTAGAGGCAGATAAAACAATTGTTGTAGTTGGGCACCAGTCAGATACAGTTAAAGAGGTTTTTTCCGGTAAAGGCCTTGTCTTTGTGGAACAGAAAGAACAGCTCGGCACAGGTCATGCCGTTATGCAGGCTGAGAAGGCCCTTAAGGGGTTTAAGGGAAACATACTCATCCTCTCAGGAGATGTCCCCCTTATTACACTTGAGACACTGAAAGGGTTGATGGACCATCACAGCAAAGAGAAGGCAACCCTCACTGTACTGACAGCTGAACCTGAAAACCCTTATGGCTACGGCAGGATCATAAAGGACGCCGGAGGGAACATCAAAAAGATAGTTGAAGAAAAGGATGCATCGGCTGTAGAACGGAAGGTAAGAGAGATAAACACAGGGATTTACTGTGTGGCCTCAGAGTTTATGTTTAAAGCCCTGAAGGGTATAAAACCCAAAAATGCTCAGAAAGAATACTATCTCACGGATATAGTCAGGATAGCTGTAAAAAACAAGAAGAAGGCAGCAACTTACAAAACTGCCGATTTTAAAGAGGCAATGGGGATAAACTCACGGTTAGAGCTTGCGGAGGCCGAGCTCATACAGAGGACAAGGACTCTGGGTGAGCTGATGAAAAACGGTGTCACAATCATAGACCCAGCATGCACCTATATCTCCCCCTCAGTCAGGATATCAGCGGATACCATCGTCTTCCCAGGCTCCATGATAAGCGGACAAACAGCTATAGGCAAGGGAACGATAATAGGACCGGGATGCGTAATATCCGATGCAAAGATTGGAGATGATGTAAATATAAAGGCCTACTCAGTAATAGATAAAAGCGAGATCGAAGATGGAGCATTTATTGGCCCTATGGCCCATGTGAGGCCTGAATCGGTGATTAAGAAGGGAGCCCATATAGGGAACTTTGTCGAGGTCAAGAAATCAAAAATAGGCATAGGCTCCAAGGCCAACCACCTATCATATATCGGGGATGCCACTATCGGGAAAGGAGTTAATATTGGCGCAGGGACCATAACATGCAACTACGACGGCGTAAAAAAACATCAGACCATGATTGAGGATAATGTCTTTGTAGGAAGCGACACCCAGCTTGTGGCGCCGGTCAGGATAGGAAAAGGTTCTCTTATCGGAGCAGGAACCACTGTTACTGAGGATGTCCCGGAAGGCTCGCTGGTCTTGAGCAGGGTCAGACAGCTAACAAAGGAAGGATTGGCAAAAAAATATCTGAGACGAAAGGGCTAAGAAGTTAGACAGCAATCCATGATTGCACTTTTCGAACCACATCCATCTTAATATATCTCAAGGACCAGATCGCTGTCGTCAACAATAAGTATCTTTTGCCTTGTCATGAAAGGTCCTCTTCTATGCAAGCCTTCGTGTCCCTGTGTTCCTCAAAAATCTCCGCAAACTGACTATGGTGCTCCTTGAAGGCATCAAGTACCATAGGGTCGAAATGGGAAGGTGCTGATCTTCCGCCAACTTCGAGCAGTATTCTCATGGTTGTCTTATGGTCAAGGGAAGGCTTATATGGTCTCGCGCTGCGAAGGGCGTCGTACCTGTCTATAATCAGCATGATTCTCCCCTCAAGAGGGATCTCCTCTCCCTTAAGGCCGTAGGGATAACCTGTTCCATCCCAGTTCTCGTGATGATAAAGCGCAAACCTCTTGGCAGATTTCAGGTACTCGGAGCTGGAACCGCAGAGGACGCTTCCCCCCATGGTGGTGTGCTGCTTCATTATCTCAGACTGCTCATGGGTAAGTTCTCCGGGGTTTTGAAGTATGTCATCAGGTATGCCTATCTTTCCTATGTCATGCATGGGACTGGCATGGAATATTATATCGCTCTCCTTCTCAGACAGTCCAAGAAGTCTCGCAAGAAGGGATGTATAATGACTTGTCCTTTTTATGTGAGATGCGGTACCCAGATCCTTATGTTCAGCCATCAGGGTGAGTCTGTATATAGTGTCAGTAAATGAGTTTCGGAGTTCCAGGGTCCTCTGCTGAACGATCTTTTCAAGCTTTTCATTGTAGTTTTTAAGGTGGTCATGATATTCCTTGAGTTTAATTACATTTCTCAGCCTTATGGTGAGTTCAATCATATCCACAGGCTTATTGAGAAAATCAATGGCGCCTGCCTCAAGGCCTTTATGCCTGGACTCTCTGTCTGTCAGAGCTGTCAGGATGACTACAGGGATAAGCCTTGTTGCATCAGCCTCCTTAAGCTTCTTGCAGATCGCAAAACCGTCCATTCCCGGCATAATCACATCAAGGAGGATCACATCAGGACTCGAATCGTGAGCGGCCCTGAGGCCCTCTTCTCCATTAAATGCAGTTAATACCTCATACCCTGAAGAGGCAAGACTATCCGCCACAATAGTAACATTTAGACGTTCATCGTCAACAATAAGCACTCTGCCCTTTGTAAGCATGGGTTCCTTCATATCGGAAGTTTGATACACATTGATTTACGTTACAGAATGAGCCTCTTGCAAAACTATCTTTTGTGCTTCGACAGGCTCAGCACGAACGGGGAAAAGTCAACGATTTTAACCCTGCCACCGTTCACCCTGAGTCCTGGCCTGATCTATGCGAAGGCTTGTCGAAGGGTAATTTCGGACTTTTGCAAGAGGCTCAGAATAACTCAACTTTTTTCAATAACTTTTTGGCATCTAAATATTGCCTTTATAGATACTGTTCCTTCCCCTCTTTTTCCAGCATTTCAACCACCTTCTTTACATCCTGCGCCCTTGACTTATCGCAAATGAGGAGGGCGTCCTCTGTTTCCACTACAATCAGGTTGCTTACACCGATAGTTGCAACAAGCTTCTTCGGAGAATATATTATGCAATCCTTAGTGTCAATTGATATATGCTCCGCATGGGCAACGACACCCTGCTCGTCCCTCGGAAGGAGGTCGTCTATGGCAGTCCAGCTCCCGACATCGTTCCAACCGAAGGTTGAAGGAATAACAAGGACGTTGTCGGCCTTCTCCATTACCCCGTAATCTATGGAGACAGAAGGAAGTTCCCCATAAACATCATTCAGCGCCCTCTCCTGCTCCTCTCTTCCAAGGGCCGGTTCCAGCCTCAGAAGGCCTAAATAGAGGTCAGGCATATGCCTTTCAATGGCCTTGAGTATGGTAGATACTTTGAAGACAAACATACCGGCGTTCCAGAGGTACTCGCCGCTCTTTACATACTGTTCAGCCGTTGCCCTGTCGGGCTTTTCTACAAATCGTTCGACATGGTATGCCTCAAACCTTGTCTGGGACAGCCCCGATTCTACACCCCCTTTTGTCCCCCCCTTATTAAGGGGGGGACAAAAGGGGGAGGGCCGTAAATCTGGGACAGTCCCCTCTCTGACCACCGACCCCTTCTTTATATACCCATATCCCGTCTCCGGCCTGTCAGGGGTCATTCCAAGGGTTATTATATAATCCCCGCTCTTTGCAACTTCGCAGGCATTTCTCAAGGTCTCAAGAAATATGTCTTTATCAAGGATAACATGATCGGCAGGAAGGACAGCCATCACACTTTCAGGGTCCCTTTTCTTAAGCCTCATTGCCGCAAGCCCGATGCAGGGCGCCGTGTTCCTGCCAACAGGCTCAGCTATAATGTTTTCAGACGGCACATCCTGGATATGACCGATAAGCTCCTCGACATGCTCTATGCCAGTGACGACATAGACATTTTCAGGGTCAACAAAAGGAAGCAGCCTGTCCACTGTCTGCCTTATCATGGACTCGGAACCGACTATATCAAGGAGCTGCTTTGGCCTCTTCTTCCTGCTCCTGGGCCAGAATCTGGCACCCTGCCCGCCTGCCATTATTACTGCGTACATATATCTCCTGCCAATCAGACCAGCTTACCTCAAGTCCACTGTAAAGGGCTTCTGAATATAATCGGCTGCCCCGCTCATCGGCATTTCAATGGAGGTCGTTCAACTATAAGGGGTTTATTCATAATTATCTCTTGGGCTTTTTATAGGATTATTCATCATTGGTCAACTGAGCAGATGGATTATGGAACGGCGATTCGTATTCCAATGCAGGTGCATCTCTATTCTCTTTATCTTTTATCTATTCATGAAGTTTTTCATCATATCTTCAGCAACTGCGTGGCTGTTGCCAAAAGGCTTGTAGCCTGTATCGGTTTGGTAATATAAGAGTTGGCGCCGAGTGCCAATGCCCTGTCCCTGTCCTCCTGTCCGCCTTCTGTGGTTATTACAACTATAGGGATATCCTTGTTTGCCGGGTCGTTTTTTACAAGGCTGACGAGCTTCAGGCCATCCATAATCGGCATGTTAATATCAGTGAAGATAATATCGAATTTGCCGGCTGATATCTTCTTTAGCCCGTCGACACCATCGCTTGCCTCAACTATTTCAACATCCTTCAGCCTCTTCAGGGTGAAGGTTATCAGTTGTCTCATGGTGGGAGAGTCTTCTACCACCAATATTCTAAAGCGAGCCATATTCCCCCCTGTTTATACCAAGTTGTTTTCAAAGATATAATTATTGCCATCTTGGTATTTATACCCGGATGGGTATTTGCACTGCATTCAAATGTTTTTATTTGAATGCGAATTGGTATTACTTCGTCAGTAGGTCAATAAACCCTTGGATAGTAGAAAGCTTCCTCTCTGATTCAGAATAAAGCTTGGAGCTGAATACTGCTGTCGCCGTATGCCCGGCAAGCAATGTAAACAGTTCGTAATCCAGATTGGTAAACTTATCCTTCTGCTGTAAGAGACTGTATATGACTATTACACCTATGACCCTTTCCTTTATCGTCATCGGGATACAAACTATCGGGTCCGTAGGGTCTATTGTCCCCTTGTGTGACAGGTCTTCCTTGAAGTAGCTCTCGCCGGTCTTGGCGACATTGCCAATTACACCCGTCCCAAGAAATATTGGAGGAACGTCCTCCTTTTCAATCCCTTCCGAAGCGACTGCATTGAGTTGATGGGTCTTCTCGTCAAGCATCATTACAGCAAACTGCTCCGCGCCGATAAGGTTTATTATTATCTCTAATATTATCCTGAGGACTTCTTTAAAGTCGAGTGTGGAGTGGAGCTGATAGCTTGCAATATAAAGGTTCGCAAGGTTGTTGTTTTCATTTTCAATCTCAAGGTATCTGTTGGCAAAGTCCTTGTTTTCATCTTCTACCCGCTTAAACCTCTCAAGTATCTGTTTCTTTTCGGTCTCAAGTGATTCCAGCCTGTTTTGAAGCTTCGAAAGCTCATCGCCTGAAACCCCTTCAAGAGATGCCTTCCTCAGAGAAAAATTCTCCTCCTCTGCCTGGACAAGCCTGTAGCGGAGCCTTTCATTTTCCTTAAGAAGCTCCTGGGTGAATTCAGCTCCCTTTTTAATTATCTGAAGAACCTCATCACCACTCTTTAAAGGAGGTCCCTTCTCCTCGCCGGAATGTATCTGCCCACCTTCAGTCTCATCTTTTCCATGCCCGCTCATTGGTATACCCTCCTGACAACCCGCTTTATTGCTTTCTCTATTTATACCCGGATAGGTATTATACAGGGCATTCAAAATCTTTATTTGAATGCGAATTATTATTAATACCCTATTTGCAAAATACTGGGTAAATTTACCACATGAAAGAAACTGTATCAAGAAATTTTATTTGAGACCCCTATTTCAGGTTCAGAAACTTATGTACCTGTGGAATTACCCTTACATCCAAGAGCTTGCGGGTTACAATCTCCTGTAATCTAAGAAGACTCCCGGCATCCATATCAATAGGTGTCCGGGGCTGAATGATAAAGGGGATATTGACATCAACAGAATAAACAAGCTCAGCAGCCAACATTAGCTCATCCTCGGCGACCATACTGTCCACTACGACCTTGACAAACACCTCACTCTTGGATGCCATTTTAAGAAAGTCCCTGTGAAGGTTCCAGAAAGGCTTCACGCCGGAAACCGAAGGGAGCTTGATATCCATGCCTATTATGTCTATGAGATCGATAACCTCAGAAAGATGGGCAGGAAGGAGGCCGTTGGTCTCAAGATATATCTTTAGCTTGGGGACTGTCCCAGATTTACGGACGGAGTGCAGCGAAGTCGTAGAATCGGGACTGTCCCCGTTTTTGAACTCAGTAAGCCACTTCTTCAGGAAATCAGACTGTTCCAGCGGCTCACCTCCTGTAAGAGATATGGAGTGATGCAGGTTTTGATGTGTCTGATAGGAGTTGATGATCTCTGTGAGTTTTTCAGGTGAAACAGGATTCGGTAGGGGCGTATTGCCATACGCCCCTACGATATTGCACTCTGAACTTCGAACCCTGCTCTCCGGTGTGTCGCAGTAATTGCAGGTAAGGGAGCAGCCGGAGAACCTCACAAATATCTGTCTTAACCCTACAAGCAGCCCCTCACCCTGGATGGATGAAAAAACCTCTGAGAGGTAGGCCTTTCTGACCCCTGACCCTTTATGCCCTTGAGGGTACTGACCCCTGCTTTTCAGAGCTCCACCCCTTTTATCTTTGCCACATGCATCACGTCCTTGTCGCCCCGGCCCGAAAGGTTAACAATTATCACCTGGTTTTTCTTCATCTTCGGGGCTGCCTTAACTGCATAAGCCACTGCATGAGCGCTCTCAAGGGCAGGGATGATACCTTCCTCCTTAGAAAGGAGCTCAAAGGCCTTCAAGGCCTCATCATCCGTGGCGTACGTATAATCTATCCTTCCCTGGTCCCTGAGATACGCATGCTCAGGCCCGACGCTGGCATAATCCAACCCGGCGGAGACCGAATGGGTCTCAAGCACCTGGCCGTTTTCGTCCTGAAGGAGGTAGCTCTTCGTCCCCTGGAGAACACCAAGAGAGCCACCTGCAAACCTTGCAGCATGTCTGCCGCTCTTTATACCCTCCCCTCCTGCCTCAACTCCAGTCATCTTGACTCCCTTATCCTTCATGAAGGGATAGAACAGCCCCATGGCATTACTCCCTCCGCCAACACAGGCGATCAGCAGGTCAGGGAGCTTCCCCTCAAGCTCCATTATCTGCTTTCTTGCCTCTTTCCCTATCACGGACTGGAAGTCCCTGACCATAACAGGATAAGGATGAGGTCCGAAGACCGTGCCCATAATATAGTGGGTCGTTCTTACATTTGTAGTCCAGTCTCTCAAGGCCTCACTTATGGCGTCCTTAAGTGTCCTTGTCCCTATATCTACCCTGTTCACCTTCGCGCCCAGGAGCTTCATCCTGAATACATTGAGAGATTGCCTCTTTACATCCTCGGCCCCCATATATATCTCACACTCAAGGCCGAACATGGCGGCCCCTGTGGCTGTTGCGACACCGTGTTGTCCTGCCCCTGTCTCAGCTATTATCCTCTTCTTTCCAAGCTTTCTGGCAAGGAGTACCTGGCCGACAACGTTGTTTATCTTGTGTGCCCCTGTATGACAGAGATCTTCGCGTTTAAGATAAATCCTGGCCCCTCCAAGCCTCTTTGTAAGCCTCTCTGCATGATAAAGAGGAGTGGCCCTTCCGACAAACTCCCGCAGGTAGTAAGCCAGTTCCTTTCTGAACTCCTTATCCTTCTTAAACCTCTCATACACCTTTGTAAGCTCAATGAGAGCAGGCATCAGGGTCTCAGGGACGTATCTCCCGCCGTAGATTCCAAAATGTCCCTTTTTATCAGGCATGTTCCCCTCCATGGTTCACTTAGTTTATCCATAGTATAGATTTTTCATACAAAAAAAGCAGTATAAATCTGACTTGCCAGGTCGCACTTCATCTCTCCAATTGATTGTTAACTATCATCTCATAGGTAACCTGATCTATGGCCAGCAACTTCTTTTCCAGCCGCTGCAGATAATCATCGCTGTCCTCTCCATAAAAAGAGCGTGCCTCCAGACGATTTCCAAGAGAATGATAGAGATACCCGCGAGCGGTGATAATGCCGACCGAGTTTTTATCGCACACGTAAGCGAATTCATCATCCTTTTGGAATAACGAAACTCCGAGGGTTGCAAAACGCTCCTTTATACCGAGCAGGTCAAGGACAGTCGGCGCCAGGTCTGCCTGGGAACCTATAGTTGAAACCGTTTTATGTTTAAAGAGCTTAGGGGAATAGATAACCAGCGGGGTATGATAGCGCTCCGGATTTTGAAATGAACGGTAGGCATCGAAGTTGTGATCTGCTGTGAAAATAAATATCGTATCGTCAAACCACGGGGCCGCAGCCGCTGCCTTCATGAACTGTCCCAGGCTCCAGTCAGAATAGTGGAGTGTGTTCAAAAATCCGTTCTCCGTGTTTTCTCCATGAGGGTATTTTTCAAGCCCATTTCCCGGCCGTATGTATGGTGTATGAGTGGTGCCGGTAAACAGGAACGCGAAAAACGGCTTCTTTGCTGCATCCAGTTTTGATTTAAGGAACATCATCGATTCGTAATCCCATCCAAATACGGACTTTTGCCCTGAATAGTCGAGCAGCATAGGCATATCTTCCATTCCATAATAGTATTCAAATCCGGTCGCCCTGGCAATGGCGTCTACCCTGAAAGACCGGCGCCTGGAACTCTGGGTAAAGATGGTTTCGTAACCGTTGTCCCTGAGTATATTGCCGATCTTCGGGAAATTGCCGGCCTCAAGGCCAAAACCGAGATTGGGAAGACCGATAAGAGGCGGCAACCCGGTAAGAGATGCCTGTATCCCTTCGATACTGCGCTGTCCTACGGCATAAAAATTTGTAAACTGGAGGCCGTTGTTCGCCAGGCGGTCAAAGTTAGGTGTAACCCCAAAATTGTTATTGCCAAAGCTGTCTATGTAAAACGGGCTCCAGCTCTCCATAAGCATGAGGACTACGTTATGGCGACTGTGTGCCCCATCCCCACCCCAACCCTCCCCTTGAAAGGGAGGGAGAGAAGTTGCTTCCTCTCCCTCAGGGAGAGGATTAAGGTGAGGGTGGGGTTCTTTCCCATCGTTAACCGGCGTCCTCGCTATCCGCTGCGCCTCTTCGAAAGAGGTGTAAAAGTGATGGTTGACGGTATTCTTTGCAGCCCTGGCATGGTGGTAAAGGGTAAACACCCCGTTGAGCACCAGGTTGCTCTGGGCCGTACTGCCGGACTCGAACGCATCGATGATGTTTATGGGCTTATCTGAAAATGTCCCCCTTATACCTAAGACCATGAACCCTGCAAAGAGAAGGAATTTTATTGGCATGAGGCGGCTTTCCCTGGTATCCCTTTCCAGAATAAATCTCCACAACAAAAAGAGCGCTGCCGCAAAGAGCAGGAAAAGCGCCAGATGAGGCTTATAGCTGCCTAAAGCAAACTCAAAAATAAAACCAGCATCGTTCCCTATCACAAGTAGCTCACTCGTCATGTGACGCTTTACATCGCCAAAATAGATTACATCCCCTGCAAGAAGAAGGGTCAGAAGGATGAGGATGACATACATCCCCCATCCCCATATCCTCTGCCAGATACTGGCATTAGCAAAGCGAAGGGGGAGGTTAAAGAAAAACAGCATGACTAAAAATGCTGTCAGCAGGATTGACAAATCAAAGCGGACCCCGTCAATAACTGAAAAAGCCAGCTTTCCGCCGGAGATGGTTGAAAATGTACCTCTATATGTAAAATATAGCGCTGCCCGCGCCATCGAAAACACCGACAGCCCGACACCTATAAATAAAAAGCTCTTTCTCCATCTGGTCACGGTTTTGGTGTTCCTTTTTCCGGAAGGATGACCATGAGGCCATCCTTTACGATTGTGAATACCGCCGGCAACGACCCCACTATGTCTCCATCCGCCTGAATATAACCCTTTCCCAGAGATGTCACCTTAAGTCCCCTGGCAGTCCGATATTGAACATCGGGATAAGTTAGATGTCTCTTTCGCAACACTCCCCAGGTATATCTGAGTATGTCTATAGGCCTTTTGCCCTCGAATATGCATATGTCCAGGTCCCCACGCTCAAGGTCTGCAAATGGAGTAATGGACATCCTGCCTCCGTAATACTTCCCGTTTCCCACCACAGCCCCGTATCCTTCAAGCTTTTCACCGTTATCAAGCTCGATCTGTAAATGCAGACCTGAGTAACTGAATATGTTGCCGATGCCTGAGATTATATAGGACAGACGGCCTGAGAGACGTTTGAGCCTCAGATCAAGGCCATAGACCACATGTGCATCAAAACCTATGCCGGCCATAAGCAGGAAGTAATGGTCGTTAACCTTGCCAATGGAGACCCTTTTGGGAGTTCCATTTAGTACGACTTCGCAGGCCTTCATAGGATCCATCGGTATCCCGGTTTCGAGAGCAAAGACGTTGACCGTCCCCAGAGGGACAACACCGAGAGGGGTTGAAGACCCTGCAAGACCGTTTACAACCTCGTTGATAGTCCCGTCTCCACCCATGGCGACAACGAGATCAAATCCGGCATCAGCAGCCCCTTTGGCGGCAAGAACAGCGTCTCCCTTCTTCTCGGTAAGGTATTGTTCGACAAAGGCCCCTTTGCGTTCAAGATACTCTTGGACCCGCTCAATCGTCTTCTTTTTTCCACTTCCGGCAGCAGGATTGGCAATAAGCTTGATACGCATATTTAAGGTCTTACCATCCCCTTAACTCTTTCAAAAACACTATCAGCAGTGATTTTCTTCATACATTCAAAATGTCCCTTTGGGCAACGATCACTACCATGGAGGGTACAGGGGCGGCATTTCAGTTCACTTTCAACTACAACACTCTTTCCAAGAGGGGAAAAACCAAATCCCCGGACTGTAGGGCCGAAGATAGCTACTACCGGGGTACCAACTGCCGTCGCCATGTGCATAGGGCCGGAATCGTTTGTGACAAAGACACTACACCTCTTTATGAGGGCAGCGGTCTCCCTTAGTCCAGTCTTTCCAGCGACAGAAAAGGCATCTATACCTATACCACCGGATACCCTCTCACTAAGTTCAACCTCGTCAGGTCCGCCAAAGATCAGGACCTTTGCACCTAGTTCTGCTACAGCCATCTTGCCTAATTCAATAAAACCATCTTCCAGCCACCTTTTGGTCTGCCATCTGGCGCCAGGATTAAGACCTACGATGGTTGAGCCTTCAGATACAGAATGCTGAGCAATAAACGACGCGGCTCCCTTTTCTTCCTCAAGGGAAAGATAAATAGTTGGAACTGCCTCAGATTTTAAAAATCTCCCATCACCCCTCTTTTCAAAAAAGGGGGATAAAGTCTCCCCCTTTGGAAAAGGAGGATTATGGGGGATTTTGAATGAATCCCTTACCCCAGGCGGGGGCAATGCAGATAAGTAGGCATCAAGAGTATGTTTCGTATTCGGTCTGAAACCATGAAGTAGCAGCCTCCTCCTGAGAGTCTGCTTATCATAACGAAGGATCTTTGAACCTGGAATCAAGGCAGAAATGACCCTGCTCCTCAGATTGCCGTGAAGGTCTATGACATGTGTGTAACCTTCTTTCCTGAGTTCCCCTGCTATTTCAAGCAACCCCTTTAGCCCCATGTGCCTGCTGCCGTCAAAAGGTATTATCCTTCTTAAGTTCGGGTTCCCTAAAAGAAGTTCATGATACTCTTTTTTTACGAGAAAATCCAGATTAGCATTGGGATGACTCAGTTTTAGAGCAGCTATAACAGACGTAGTCAATACCACATCACCGATGGAACCAAGGCGTATTATAAGGATCTTCAATATTTATCCACCATCTCATTCACAGCCTGAAGAACGGATTCAGTCGTTATCCTCTCCATACAGTCATAATAGACACACCTCTCTCTAATACACCTGTCGCACTGGGGCACGTCCGGCATAAGGACACGTTGCTTGTTCCCTATCGGTCCCCACCTCACCGGGGTACATGCTCTGACAGGGGAAAAGATAGAAACGGTTGGGATCTTCTGGGCTGCCGCCATGTGCATAGGCCCAGTGCTCGAACTGACAAAGACACTCAGCTTCTTAAGAAGGGCCGCAAAATTGAGGATGTTGTCGGAGAGGTAGACAGATGGTTTGTTCCGCATAGTATCCTTGACTGCTGACAGCAGCTCTTTCTCCTTTACGCTGCCTGTCAGCAAAACAGTGTAACCGTAATCAGATATAAGCTTATCCGCCAGTTCGGCGTATCTCTCCGGTCTCCAGTTCCCTGCCGATCCTCCGCTCCCGGGATGGATACCTATCAGTCTATGTCCTTCCGATGCCTTTGAAAGCCCCTGAGCGACTATATGTCGGTTCGCTGCCTCTTCTGATTCACTGTCAGTCCACAGCCCGACTCTCCTGACTGTCCGCTCCACTCCCAGAGTCTTTAAGAGGTCCAGGTTGTAATCTGTTTCATGCTTGAGTGACCGGGAGCGTTTCTGCAAGACCCTCCTGTTATAAAATATCTGGGCTATCTTGGTTGCAGGGGCGATCCTTTCAGGTATCCCTGCTATGTAGACCAGCAGCCCCAACCTGAAATTGGAAAACAGGGTCATGACAACGTCAAACCGTTTTTCCCTGAGGGTTCTTGCCAGATTTAAAAGAGCTTTAACCCCCTTGTGAAGACCATCACCATCATAGACAATCACCTCATCAACAAAGGGGTTGTTCTTCAACAGCTCCTTTGTATACGGGCTGACCATAGCGGCAAGATGAGAGTCTGGATAGGTCTTTTTTATTGATTCAAAGACAGGGGTTGAGGCAATCAGGTCGCCTATGCGGTCAATTCTTATAACAAGTATCTTCATTTGACTCATAATACCTATTCACCGCTGAGACGCCGAGGCGCAGAGGAATACTTTAAATCCCATTTCTCAGCGTCTCCGCTCCTCTGCGGTAAATTTAGTTTTTATTTTGCATCAGTTTCTTGACACCCTTCATCACATCATCCACCGTTATTTCCCTCATACACCTGAAGTGCCCTTCAGGGCATTTATCAGGGCCATGATGATGGCAGGGACGACAATGAAGCTCTTTTTCCACGATTACAATGTCCTTCCCGTATGGGTAATAACCAAATGACCTTACAGTTGGCCCGAATATGGAAACGGCCGGGACCATCCTGGCTGAGGCTATATGGCCGGGGGCGCTGTCGTTTCCTATAAGCAAACTGCAACGGTCTATGACCGCTATAAGCTCGCGGAGAGTTGTCTTCCCTATCAGGTCAACCGGCCTTTGGCCGGTAAGTGATATTATCTTATCCCCTGCATCTCTTTCAGCTGGGGAGCCTAAGAGGAACACCCTGGCGTCGTACCTCTCAATTAGCCTGTCTATAAGGGCCGCATAACCTTCGGGAATCCACCTCTTTGTCCCCCACACTGAACCGGGGGCAATCCCTATCACCGTATCGCTCGGGGATATACCGGCCTCGTCGAATATCTTCTTTGTCCTCACCCATGTCTCTGAGGATATCTCAAGATACGGCATCTTATCCAATCTGCCGCTCTCTATCCCCAGTGGATCAAGGAGAGAAAGGACCCTTTCAACCTCATGGAGGTCGGTATCTCTAAAGACCTTACTGGTATAAACAACTGACAGAGCGGCGTCCGAATAGCCTATCCTCTCACCAGCCCCGCTTCCATACACCATCAGCGCCGTTCTGAAGGAGCGGTGAGGAGAGAGACAAAGATCAAATCCCTCTTTTCTCAGCCTCCGGATAAGGCCGAAGAATCTTAATTCTCCGCTGTCTTTCCCCTTCTTATCGTAGGAAATGAGGGAATCGATCTCTTTTAAATCTTGTAGCAGTTCACACCCTTGCGGCGTTGTGACCACCGTTAATAAGCTTTCAGGGAAACTCTTTTTCAGGCCTTTAAACAAAGGGGTAGTGAGGACTATATCGCCAGGGAAGGCTGTCTGGACAACCAGGATGTTTTTGAATTCATCCATCTCTTTTCTGTCTTCGGGACAGCTCCCATAGCTTCGCATACTTCATAAAGACGTGATAACCGGCGGTTATCGCAATTATGATCCCCGGCAACCCGTCCCTGAAACCCTGTTTCAGGATATAACTCTTAATAAACATAAAGACAGGCCTGAAAATCATGTCACGGAACCTGAATCTCTTCCCTGATTTGATATACTCTTTAGATGCTATCGTAGTAAAACTGTTCATTGTATTGATATGGTGCGCTATATCCTTGAAGGAATAATGTATAAGATCTCCTTTCAGATATTTTACTTCCCCACTTACAATCACTGTGTCATGGGGATCTATCCCCCCCCACCGCCCTTTGTCCCTTCTGAAGAGCCTGATCTTGCGGTCAGGATACCACCCTGAGTGGTTTATCCACCTGTCGAGATAGAATACATGACGGGGCACAGAATAGGCGTCTGCCTTTGGCCCTTTCAGCACATCTTTAATCTCAGCTGCAAGTTCAGGAGTGACCCTTTCATCGGCATCTATGGAGAGTATCCACTGATGACTTGACTTATCTATAGCGAGGTTCTTCTGGGCAATATGACCAGGCCACTGATTATAGAACACCTTGTCCGTATACTCTTTGCAGATATCAACGGTCCTGTCGGTGCTCCCTGAATCTACAACAACGATCTCATCGGCCCATTTCACGCTTTCAAGGGCGTCCCGGATATTTTGTTCTTCATTCAGAGTTATTATTGTGACGGAGAGTTTTTGCATAATTTTCAAAAGACATTAGATTATAGATGTTAGTGTTAGAAGTAAATCTAACATCTAACATCTGACATCTGATACTCAGATCTTCTCCGCCTCATCTGTCAGCATTACCGGGATGTCATCCTTTATCGGATATTTGAGCTTGCAGGCATCACATATCAAAGCATCCCTGTTCTCCGTCAGCCTTACATTTCCCTTGCATTTCGGACATGCAAGGATATCGAGAAGTTCTTTGTCAATCGCCATATCTTACCTCCTTAAAAAATTGTTAGTAGCAGGTTGCCTATCATTATTACTGACCACTGACTGCCGGCCCCTGACTACTGTTTCTATATTCCACCAGATCAGCGAAAACGGAACCTATCTTTATCTTGCTCTTCATCCTTACAGGCATCTTCCGGCTGTCATCTGTAAGCCAGACATAGACCTCACCCTTCCTCTGGAATATCCCTTCAAACTTGAGGAGCGGCTTCACCAATACAGTATCAAACTCCCCTGCGGGAGTGCTGATTTTTTCATTACCAAGTACCTGAACCTCCAACTGCCATAGCTTTTTATCTTCAAAAACATCGATGATAACGGGTTCCCCGATTACAAGCTTCCTTGTCCTGAGATAATACAATGACGAAAGGGCATCCTGAAGAAAAAGTGGGATCGGATATATGGAGGTTTCTTTATCTACCTTATAAGTAGCAACCCCCTTGGTATAGTCAAAAGATATCTCTTTGTCCTGCCTGTAGCTTCCCTCTTCCTGGTGCACCTTAAATCCGGCTGAAGAAAGGTTATCGGCATACACAAACGAATCAACCCTGTCCCTTACCTTGTGAAATTTATCTACAAACGAATTTGAGTTGGTAACTGCGCTGATCTGATGCAACTTCCTGCCATTAAGCTCGGCGCCTTCCGAAACTTCTATAACTGCGGTTCCTCCCTTCAGGTTGAACCAGGAAATCTCAAATACAAGTCTTTCAGCTTTCCAGGGAACATCAGTCTGATCTGCGGTTGGCCCTGCCGTTGTATATGAAGTTAAGGTTAAGATAAGAACAAAGGTTAAAGCCGAAACAAAGGAAGCTCTTGACTTCATCTTCATCCTGCCTCTTTCTGACTCAGTATCCATTTCACTGCGTCATACAGGTCATCGGCAATATGGTCGGGCCATACCTTACGCTGGCTGCTCAGGGATTTCAGCTCTTCCCTTCCGTATCCAGTCATGACCAATATCCCCATGGCCCCGGTGTTATGAGCCAATTCGATATCAATTATCTTGTCACCAACTACATAAGAGCCTTTAACATCAATCCTAAAGTCTTTTGCTGCGGCTTCTATCATACCTGTCCCTGGTTTGCGACAGCCACAATCAAGCAGATACTCCGGCAGTCCAACCTCCGGGTGGTGCGGGCAGTAATAAATTTTGTCAATGTGGGCGCCTTCAGCCTTCAGCAATAACTTCATCCTCTTGTGGACATCTTTCAGAACAGGTTCCGTAAAATATCCTCTTGCCACACCCGACTGATTTGTAACAACCACTGCCAGAAGGCCGCTCTCATTTATAAGCCTTACCGCCTCTGCAGCTCTCGGAATTAGCCTGAGCATATCAGCGTTGTCGAGGTAATCCACTTCTTCACTAACAGTCCCGTCCCTGTCAAGAAAAACCGCTGTCCTTCTTTTCACCATCTTTAGAGTCATCTCTAACCCTGAATCCCGGCAAGGATGGCATTTATAAACCTTTCTTCATTTCCATTCATATTCAGGCCTATCTCTAAGTAATATATCGGCATACCCATCTTATCCTTAAACCGCTCAATTTTCACTGCGTCTTTTTCTGTTGTTAATATAAATTCCGCGCCTGCTGCCCTTGCCTTTTTTTCGACTCCTTCCATGTCTTTCGCCGTATAACTGTAATGGTCAGGAAAAGAGATCTCAGAGACCAAAGTGCAATCCAAAGATGACAGGAGGGTAATAAATGATGACGGGTTTGCAATTGCCGAAAGAGCTGTCACCCTATGCCCCGAAATGGCATCTAAACCTGTTTTTGCGCCATCCCTGAGCGAAACAAGCCGTTCAGGCCTGTAACTGCTTTTGAATACGGCAGCTTCGGGCTGCTTATCCGTGATACTGTCAGCTATCCGGCCAGTATCGGAAGAGGCCTTTGTTATCAAAAAGATATCGGCCCTCTTCATACCGGTCAAAGGCTCCCTCAGAGGCCCTCTCGGGAGGAGATGGGCATTCCCAAAACCCTTCTCTCCATCAACTAAGAGTATGTCAAAGTCTCTCTTTAATCTTACGTGCTGAAAACCATCATCTAAAATAATGACATCCAGAGGTAACCTTTCCAGGGCGTATCTGCCGGCCTCATACCGATCTGCGCCAACAAATACTGGGACGTTCTTGAGCCTCCTTGCCAGCATGTAGGGCTCATCCCCTGCCTCCTCCGGCCCAAGGAGGAGTTGATGACCGTCAGATACTACACCTATACCCTTACCTTTTCTTTTGTACCCCCTGCTTAGTATCGCTGCCTTAACTCCACGCTCATTCAGTCTGCGTGCAATGAATTCACCCGTTGGCGTCTTTCCTGTCCCGCCAACGGTTATATTCCCAACAGATACAACCTTGCAGCCAATCTCTCTTGCCTTGAATAAGCCTGACGAATAGAGAGCCAGTCTGATCCTTATTGCAGCCCCGTAAAGAATTGAGAGGAGATACAAAGGATAAAAAAGTATCCGGCAAAAAAAACCGGCATCCCGTCTATATGCAATGTAATCAAAAAGTCTTTCCAATCGGTCTTTTATAGCATACTTCACAACCTTAGTCAAAACAGTCAACTTCTTAAAAGGGGACAGATTTGTTTTCTATCTTCTTTTGGCCTTCCCTGCTTTCTGAATTCCACGCGACGCCCGATCTTTTTAGCAACTTCTTCAACAAATCGATTACTTCCCGTCAATTGACCACGTTGTATTGCCTGCCGTATTATGCCTTCTTCCATCTCCGAAATCGGACTTTTTACGAATTCCTTATATCTCTCTTGTCGTTCTTTGACTGTTCTGCCCAAACGCATATAACCGGGGTCAAAATCCAGCCAGGTTGAAGATAAACCGATCTTGTCTTTATAGCTGGACCATTTGTACTTTTCCGGATCATCCACCATGCCCGCCCTGACAGGGTTCAGTTCCACATAGCGACAGCAGGCCAACAGGTACTCATCTCTATCGACAGGACTTGACTTGTAGCGCCCCTCCCATAATGTTCCTCTTCTTCCCTCTATTTTATTTACATATCGAGTTTGTCGCCCGAAAATACGCTTCATCAGCAATGCCAAATTCTCAACATCTTTACCAGGGTCGATTATTAGATGGATATGGTTTGTCATGAGGCAATAGGCATATACCTTACAACATAGCTCCTTCTTCCACCCCTTCAGATTGTCGAGATAGTAATGATAATCATCATCAGTGGCAAAAACTGCCTGCCTGTTATGGCCCCGCTGGATTATATGGTGGGGATAGTTTGGTAGTACGACCCTTGATGTTCTTGGCATGAAACAATCTTACTAAACCTAATCAACCGATGTCAATAAATAAATCTGTCCCCTTTTCTTGCCCTTTTCTTTACTAAACCTAATCAACCGATGTCAATAAATAAATCTGTCCCCTTTTCTTTTACTTGACACCCATTCTTTGTAAGGCTTATACTCCATTCCAACGTATGAGAAAATATATCATTTCTTTTATTTTTATCACTTTCACTGTATCCCTGTTCTTTATAAAGGATTGTAGTTGGGCGGAAGACAGGATAGGCAAGCTTATCAGTATACGGGATGGGAAATTAGAACATTTGATTGACGGGGCATGGAAAGAGGTCAAGAAAGGGAGCGCTATCCCATTCGGCGCCAGAGTGAGGACCGATAAAACAGCTCTGGCTGTTGTCGAAATGCCCAATGTCGGTCGTCTGGTAATAGGCCCGGATTCTGAAATTGAGTTAGGAAAAGAGAGCAAGGACATCAAAGGGAATCTGGCGCGAGGCGCAGTATGGCTGAACTCCAGGCTGCCAAAAGATGGGAAGGTCTCGATAAGCACTTCCCTCGCAACAGCCGGCGTCCGGGGGACCAAGTTTACCGTCTGCTATGACGGAAAGGCCTTTTGTGCCTGTACCTGCATTGGTGAGGTAGAGGTTGTGCTGAGCAGCGGGAAGACAATAAGGATACCGGCCGGTGAATTTTATTGGTTTAAAGGCGGCGAGCCGCTACCTGAAAAGACCAAACCTGCCAAGCCTGAGCTGGAAAAACAAAGCGCCGGTTTTGAATTCTGTTTTACCTGTCATGTGGCCGGCGGGAAAGGTGAACTAATACGAGACTGGGAGAAATCTATTCCTTTGCAATAGTTGTTGTTGTATTTTTGCTTGCCGCTTTTGACCCTGGTGGTAATCTATCCACCTTTGAAAATAAGACCATAGACACCCGCTACCGCTTTTATGCAAGACCTACATCCCGCACAAACGATATTCTAATTCTCGATATTTCTGAAGAATCCATAAAAAGGCTCGAGCCGATTTACGGGCGCTGGCCATGGCCCAGGTCTGTGCATGGTGAAGTGGCAGAATATCTCCATGCCGATGGCGCTAAGGCAATCGGTTTTGATATTATTTTTTCTGAACATTCCGTCAGGCAAGAATTTGATTCAAGACTTATTTCAGAATTAAGCTCTTTTGTCCGGAATGCGGACATCCCTGAAGTAAGGGCTGAACTGCTGCGCCGGTTCGACTCATTAAAGATGGAAACCAGCGACACCGATTTTGTCTCTGCGGTGAAGCAGGCGGGCAATGTATTTCAATCCTCGGTATTGTATGCAGATGAAAACGACCTCCTCCTTAAGCAAGGGACATATGCAGATGATAATACCGCATCGCATATTCAGGCGCTCCTTTCAAAATCTGCGATCCCAATTTCCTGGAACAATCATGCAAATGTATATTTCAATGCAACCGTTCCTTTTTCAGATCTGGCGGCTGCGTCCCGAGGAATAGGCCACATAAACTTTTTCCCTGACAGAGATGGGGTTGGCAGAAGATACTATCCATTCCTATTCTTTAAAGACAAGGACAAAGCCTTCTCCTCCCTGCCGCTGCTGATTGCAGCACATGTAAAGGGTATCACTCTGGACTCAGTAAAAGTTGAAAAAGGAAAGCTGCTTATCGGAGATGTTGTTCCGCCCATCCTTCCCGATACCAGCCTCTTCATATATTATCAGGGAGGTAAAATCACGCAGGACAAAACGGGCAAGGAAATCTACCGGTCGTTTTATCAATATATTCCTTATGACTATGTGTTGGCCTCCAAAGACCTTATTGAAACAGGCCAGGAACCCGTGCTTCCGAAAGGAATGTTCAAGGACAAAGTTGTTCTGATATCAGCTTCCGCATCAGGACTTTCTGACCTAAGGTCAACGCCATTCAGCCCTGTGACCCCCGGAATTGAGATACACGCCAATGCCATAGACAATATCCTGTCGAACAAGTTCTTGCAGCCTTTGAACGGCTTTTATGAAAGGGTATACATCTTTTTTCTCGGTGCAGTCATTGCAGTAATCTGCCATCTTGCAGGACCCTACCGGGGATTTGCCGCCATGCTATTGTCCGTGGCCGCAGTCACTGGCATCCACTGGAAGCTTTTTGAAAAGGGGTTCATACTTCCCATTGTAAGCCCTCTGTTCGTCATAACAGCCACATATCTCGGAATACTCCTGCTGAAGTATATCTCTGAATACAGGGAAAGGAGCTACCTGCAAACAGCCTTCGGTCATTATGTGGCCCCCGCGGTTCTTGAAGATATCATCAGGTCCCCGGAAAAACTCAAATTGGGGGGTGAGCGAAAATATATGACGGTGCTGTTTTCTGATGTGGAAGGGTTTACTTCTCTTTCCGAAGAGCTTTCACCGGAAGAGATCAGCGTCATTCTTAACGAATACCTCTCTTCGATGATCCAGTGCATCATGAAAACAAAGGGAACGCTGGACAAGTTTATCGGGGATGCGGTCATGGCGATCTGGAACGCGCCGGAGGAACAACAAGACCACGCATACCTGGCTTGCGATACTGCCCTCTTGATGATGAAGGAATTAGGCCGTCTCAGGAAAAAGTGGGAGGAAGAGAAAAGACCACTCCTTAATGTGCGAATAGGGATAAATACAGGCGAAATGGTTGTAGGTAATATGGGGTCAAGGGAGATATTCGATTACACGGTGCTTGGCGCGGAGGTCAACACAGCAGCGCGTCTGGAACCGCTGAACAAGGACTTCGGCACGCGAATAATTGTATCAGAAAACACACGCGTGAAGGCTGAAGAAGCTCATCCTGGACGTTTTGTATTTCGTCGCCTCGCAAGAGTTGTCCTGAAAGGGAGAAGCAAGCCTTTGGCAGTATATGAATTAATAGGGCTCCGGGATGAAGTTGATGGGAAGACGCTTGAAATGATAGAAAAGTTTGAAAACGCCCTGGATTTATTTATGGACGCCATGTTTGCAGGCGCAAAGAAATATTTTCAGGAATCACTTAAAATAACCCCTGAAGACGGGCCTTCGGAAGCTTATATAGCCCTGTGCAATGAGTATGAGAAGAACCCTCCGCTACAAGAAAGCAGCGGGATTTACTTTCAGAAGTCGAAATAAACTTGGTTCAGAGAAAAGGGGACAGATTTATTTCACTGTCTCCTCAATCTAAATAAATTCAAGCTATAGAAGTTTTGATGCGGAACTAACGTAGGCCCTGTATTTCTTAACTGATAACGTTCACGACATAGTTCACAAACTCCATGGTGAAATCTAAAATTCTGGCAATCAGGGATCATATAAACTCGTTCCCGCACCCTTCGACAGGCTAAGGGCGAACGCCGTTCATGCTGAACTTGTCGAAGCATATGGAGCCTTCAACTCCTGTAAGACGCGTTGATCTTCACATATTCATAGGTGAGGTCAGATGCCCAGACTGTGGCCTCGGCCTTTCCAAGGTTCAGATCTACCGTGACCCTGACCTCCGCCCCTTTCATTTCCTCCCTTGCACGTGTCTCCCAGTCCCCTCCAACACAGAGGCCTTTTTTTACTACCTGAACGTCGTTAAAATATATATCCATCTTTTCCGGCACAACCTTGACCCCGGAGTATCCCACAGCAGCGGCAATCCTGCCCCAGTTAGGGTCCATGCCGAAAAAGGCTGTTTTTACAAGGTTTGACCTCCCTATGGCATTGGCTGCCTTTTTTGCACTCCCTTTACTGGCCGCTCCCTTGACATTGATCTCTATGACCTTTGTAGCCCCCTCGCCGTCCCGAACAATCATCTTTGCCAGTTCGAGTGTCACGAGATTAAGTGCAGACTGGAAATCCTCCATATCCTTTGACCTTGCAGTCAGCGGGCTGTTTCCTGCTGCACCGTTGGCAAGGACAAGGACTGTATCATTGGTGGATGTGTCCCCGTCAACGGTAATGCTGTTAAATGAAAGATCAACGGCCTTTCTCAAGGCCTTATCCAGAAGAGAGGGTGAGACGGCACAGTCTGTCGCTATATAGCAGAGCATTGTGGCCATATTGGGATGAATCATCCCTGCACCCTTGGCTATGCCAAGAAGAGTCACTTCCTTGCTGCCAATCTCCACCTTTACTCCCGCCATTTTAGAGAATGCATCCGTTGTCATTATTGCATCTTCAGCATCTTTCCATGCGTCCGGCTTAAGACCTTGTATAAGCTCAGGGATAGAAGAGGTTATCCTGTCTACCGGAAGAGGCTCTCCAATGACCCCTGTAGATGAAACATACACCGTATCCTCTTTTATCTTAAGGGCCTTTGCGATCCCCTTTGCCATCTCCTTTGCCTTCTTGAGGCCGTCATCCCCGGTACAGGCGTTGGCGTTGCCGCTGTTTACTATGACCGCCCTCCCCTTCCCTGACTTGATTCTTTCCATATCAAGAATGACAGGAGCGGCCTTTACTGCATTCTTTGTAAATACGGCAGCGGCCGATGCGGGAACCTCGGAGTATATAAGGGCCAGGTCTTTTGCGCCGGCCTTCTTCTTTATCCCGCACCTTACCGCAGAGACAAGAAAACCAGTAACCTTATACTCTTTTTCTTTAAGGATCTTCATTGCACCTCCATGATTTAAAGGCATTATTATGCGCTACATTGTATTTTAAGGACAGCAAATGTCAAGAAGAGAGTAAGGAGGATGAAGGAGTTCGTGGAGTTTAGGAAAAATCGGTCGCTTCCCCTGGGTTCTTAATTCTATGGAATATCGCAGGCGAACGCAAAGGCTCTCTGGGAATCGAATTTATCGGCTATACGGTGAAGCGACTTGTTCAGTCTTTCTTGCTATTTCCTTAAGTCGCTTTTCTGTGAACTTCCACGACTCAGGGATGACATCAGTTGTGCCTGCTGCATACCCCCTAGCGCTCCATACGTGCTTTTCGTACAGGATTGTATCTCCTCGGCCTGCCGCCGCTTTCTTTAGCCAGTCGGCTATTTCCTGCGGAGTGGCAAGATAGATTCTCGGAAGGGTCTCGATCGAGGTTTCTTTGAACTGAACAAGGCAGAAGATAGTTTTGTTGCTGTGTCTGGAAAGCCACTTGTCCACCGCACCATGATAGTCGGCGTTCTTTATGAATGATTGCGTGAGTCCCCATCCGCCATCCTGGCTGCCTTTGACGGAGACCTTTAGAACCCTGTTGCCATCGACTGCAACCAAATCGTACTCGGGCTGGTTAGCACCGTACTGAACGGAGACATCCCAGCCGCATCGTGCAAATTATGCCGCCGCAAAAGCTTCAGCGGCCGTTGCGACCTGCCATGATGTCTTCATTTTTTCATTATCCCTTGGACTGAACAGTGTTTGTTCTTGGCACCAGCAGAATTTACATATCTGCGTATCACACAACTTTATGCAGCTTTTTGAATATATCTACAAACTAATTATTCAAAACTTACTATATCTTTTATAATTGTCAAGTATGTTTGTATTGAATTTTCTGTTGATATTTTTCTATGCAGTATAATACGCATTTTAGGAAAATATAGGGTTCCCCCTATTAATGCGCACGGTTTCTTGACAACAGCCTCTCTTGCATTAAACTTATGATATTCTCTCGAAGACAATAACAAATGTGGAGGTACTATAATGTCTGAAAGGATCATCCTTCATAAAAACAACAAATTCGAAGTGTCAGTATGGGCGCAAGATGAGGAATCAGGCGAGATGGCGCAAGTGAGCGTCTCTCATGCCTTGAATGCTTACGGGTTGCTGCTGGCAGGTTTGGGTTCCTGCACTACAGACATCCTTCTGGTTTATGCCATGAACCATGGCCTTGACCTGGCAGAGGTCCAGGTAGAGCTGGATTATGAAAGGGATTATAAAAAGGACTGCGAGAACTGCGAGAAGGTCAAAGAATACAGAGAATACATAACTATGGAGCTTCGCTTCCTCGGCAATCTCACCGCTGAGGAGAAGCAAAAGCTCTTTCAGATATCCCGCCTATGCCCCATCCACAAGATGCTGAAGAGCGGCGTAGAGGTGCGCTCTGAGATGAAAAAGGAATAGTGCAAGTCACCACTCCCTTCCTGACTCTCCCCATATTAAGAAATCTCCGGTTTGTTTTTCTAAAACAAGGGAAGTACTCCTCATTTTTCCTTTCATATTATGGGGGTTGCGGAAAACCCTTTGGTATGATAGTTTAGCCACTTCTAAAAAGCCACTATTGGAGACGGTTATGCTCAAGATCGCTGGTATCCAGATGGATGCCTCGCCGGATAAAAACAAAAATATTGAAACCGCCGTAAGGATGATCGGGGTAGCGGCGAAAAAGGGGGCAAAGATCATCTGTCTCCAGGAACTATTCAATACCCATTGGTTCCCTTTCGAGATAAATAACGCACATATGGAGATGGCTGAGGATATAAACGGCAAGACCATACTGGCCATTAGAAAGGCTGCAAAAGATTCCGGCATAGCAGTTATCGCTCCGTTCTTTGAGAGGAACGCTGATACCTTTTACAACTCTGCTGCAGCAATCGGCTCGGACGGAGAGCTGATTGGGGTTTACAGGAAGGTGCATATCCCCCATATACCGCTTTATGAGGAAAGGCATTACTTTACTCCCGGAAACCTTGGATTCCCTGTATTTGATATCGGCATGGCAAAAATAGGTGTCCAGCTTGGATGGGACAACCTCTTCCCTGAAGGAGCGCGGATACTGGCGCTTAAAGGGGCACGGATAATATTATCGCCAACTGCTGCAGCTTCTGCATCATCACGGCCAGTCTGGGAAAAGTCTATATCAGCCAATGCCATAGCAAACGGGATATATATATTCAGGGTAAACAGGGTAGGTAAAGAGGAAAAGCAGGAGTTCTACGGCGGAAGCTTTTGTGTTAACCCGGAAGGGGACATGGTTGGAAGCCCAAGCGGAGGCCAGGAAGGGGTCATACTCTGTTCGGTAGACCTTAAGATGGTTGACAGGGTGCGGAAGGAATGGGGCTTCTTGAAGGACAGAAGGCCGGAGATGTATGAAGAAATTACAAAGGCGAAGGGGTAATTGATGACATTAGATTACGCAAAATTATGCGGGATATGCGCATGGCGAGGTACCTGCCAGAAGAAGTTTTCACTATCTCAAGACGCCCTCCATTGCCCGGACTACAGCAAGGACGTCACAATAAAAGAAAGACCAGAAAAAGAGGCAGAGGTAAAGGAAAAGAAATGAAGGAAATCCTAATAGAGATAATCAGGAACGCCATTACTGAGGCAAAAACAGCAGGAGAGATAGAGACAAAGGAACTACCTCCCCTCTACCTGGAGGCTCCCAAAAAACCTGAACATGGAGACTTTGCAGTCAACATAGCGATGAAGATGGCCCAAACAGAGGGGAAGCCTCCGAGAAAGATAGCTGAAACCATCATAAAGAGGATTACCGGGCATCCCATAATAGATAAGGCGGAGATTGCGGGCCCAGGTTTTATCAACTTCTTTATGAGCAACGAATACTGGCTAAAGACCCTTTCAGAGATAGAGACCCTTGGCGAAAATTATGGTAAATGCAGCATAGGTAAGGGCCAGAAGATCCTTCTCGAATATGTTAGCGCAAACCCTACAGGTCCCCTTCATATAGGGCACGGACGCGGAGCCGCCCTTGGAGATTCTCTTTCAAGGATATTAAGGGCTGCTGGATACGATGTAGCAACCGAGTTTTATATCAATGATGCAGGCTCCCAGGTTCAGAACCTGGCCCTGTCCGTTCTTCTCAGGTGTCGGGAGATAAAAGGCGAAGAGGTGGAGTGGTCAGAAAACCTTTACAAGGGTGAATATGTAAATGATCTTGCCCAGGAGTTTCTGGAAAAGGGCGGGAAGATCATAGTTGAACAGGCAGGCCCATATGCCCTTAATGAAATCCTCGGCTGGCTTAGAAGAGATCTCGAAGGGTTCAATGTGACCTTCGACAAGTGGTTCAGCGAGAAATCACTCTATGATAGCGACAAGGTGCAGAAAGCCATAGACTGGCTCAAGCAAAAGGCACTCATGTATGATAAGGATGGCGCCCTCTGGTTCAGGTCTACCGACTTTGGAGACGACAAGGACAGGGTGGTTATAAGGGAAAACGGCGAACCTACTTACTTCGCCTCAGACATAGCATATCACCACGACAAGTTCCAGAGAGGCTTTAACACACTCATAAACATCTGGGGTGCAGACCACCACGGATATATCCCAAGAATGAAGGCCGTTGTCCAGGCCCTGGGGCATGACAAGGAGTCACTGAAAGTCCTTCTCGTGCAGATGGTGTCCCTTTTGAGGAACGGACAGCCTGTTATCATGTCAAAGAGGTCCGGGGAATTCATTACCCTTAAAGAGGTGATGGATGAGGTCGGTGCAGACGCCGCGAAGTATACATTCCTTACCCGCAGGCCTGACAGCCAGATGGATTTTGATCTGGAAATAGTCAAGAGCCAGTCGTCCGAGAATCCGGTTTATTATATGCAGTATGCATACGCCAGGGCCTGCAACATAGAGAGATTTGCGGAGGAGAAAAATCTGACTATCCTCCCTGCATCAAAAGTGAATCTTGGACTTTTAAAGCTTCCTGAAGAGATCAGGATAATAAAGGCGCTTACGGCTTATCCGGAGGTAGTGGAAGGGGCCGCCCTATCCTTTGAACCCCATAGGCTAACGGCTTACCTTCAGGAACTGGCCGGTCATTTCCACAGCTATTACAGGGGAAACAGGGTTGTAACCGATGATATCCCATTGTCTCAGGCAAGGATGGTAATGATCAAAGGCCTGAAGACTGTAATTGGAAACGCCCTTGGGCTTGTCGGAGTATCTGCGCCAAAATCGATGTGAGGAAATGATGGCGGACAGAAGAATGGAATTTTCTCTCAGCACATTGCAGGCGCTGCTCCTCCTGACCGGAGGAGCCACAACCCTATTGCTGATATTTATCTTCGGAGTCATGGTCGGAAAAGGTGATATCGTGGGTTTAAAGCTCTTTGACAGAGAGGTCAGGAGCGATGTGGTAAAGATGAAGATCGAGTCCGCTCCGCTGGATCAACCCTCTGATATAACAATCTACCATCAAGAGGAAGCGGCAATCATGAACAATCCCACGTCAAAACCGATCATGACTTTTTATGACACCCTCGCAAAACCTGGAAAAAATGGAAAGGAACCTGCACATAGCGATTATAAAATCGAAACCAAAATTGATAAATCATCCATAAAGGTATATGCTGTCCAAGTAGGGGCAATGAAAGACAGTTCATTGGCAGATGCGATGGTATTAAAGCTTAAAAAAAATGGTTACTCTGCCTATATTGCTTCATCAGAATCGTCAGGAACGACTTGGCACAAAGTCAGGCTGGGGACATTTTCAAGCAAGGAAGATGCCCGCAAAGAGGCAGCAAAAATAGAGAAAAATGAGGGGATAGCAGCAACTGTAGTTGAAAAATAAGGGGGGGGATAAAAACATGCCAAAGGTATTAGTAACAGGAGGGGCTGGATTCATAGCCTCTCACATAGCTGACAGATATCTATCGGAGGGTTATGAGGTTATAATTGTTGATGACCTATCTTCAGGCAAGGCTGAGAATCTTAATCCAAAGGCCAGGTTTTACAAAATAGACATCAGGGACAAAGGGCTCTCGGCAGTCTTTGAAAAGGAGAGGCCTGATATAGTAAACCATCACGCAGCCCAGATGGATGTGAGACGCTCAGTATCAGACCCTGTCTTTGATGCGGACGTTAATATACTCGGGATGCTGAACCTGTTGCAGAATTCAGCAAATCACGGCGTCAAAAAGTTTGTATTTGCATCCTCAGGTGGAGCCGTTTACGGAGAGCAGGATACATTTCCTGCCTCTGAGACTCACCAGACAAACCCTCTAAGCCCCTACGGGATATCAAAGCTTGCAGGGGAGAAATACCTCTTTTATTTCAAAGAGGTTCACGGCCTTGATTACACGGCGTTGAGATATGCAAACATCTATGGACCACGACAGAACCCCCATGGAGAGGCAGGGGTTATAGCCATATTTACCACAAAGCTGTTGAAGGGGGAACAGCCGGTTATAAACGGTGATGGTAGGCAGACAAGGGACTACGTATACGTCAAGGATGTTGTTGAGGCCAACTGGCAGGCCACAGTCAGAAACTATTGCGGCCCTGTAAATATCGGCACCGTAAGGGAGACCGATGTAAACAGGCTTTTTTCAGAGCTTGTAAAACTGACAGGGTCAAAGGCGCAAGAGGTTCATGCCCCAGCTAAGGCAGGGGAGCAGATGAGGAGCGTCATAGACAACAGGAAGGCAGGAGAGGTCCTTGGCTGGAGACCAACTATATCCCTCGAAGAAGGATTAAGTGAGACCGTTAAATTCTTCAAAGGAGATATCGCATAAGCGGCAGAAGTATTTTGTCTGAGTGCTCGAATTCAAGGTCTTTCTAAGGCTGACGAGGAAGATGGTTTTCTGATGAGTTAAATGTTATAGTTTTAATCTAAAATGATAACGGACTCAACAACCAAGCGTTTCCGGCAGGTTTACATAGAGATTACCAATAAGTGCAATCTTAGCTGCTCTTTCTGCCCGAGGACCCGACGCCCTCCGGCCGACATGGATGCGGCTTTATTCGCCAGGATTGTGGAGGAGGTAAAACCACTGACTGACAAGGTCTATCTCCATGTCATGGGCGAGCCGCTTATGCACCCTGACTTTACGCATTTTATCCAGATATCTGCTGATAACGCAATGCCGCTTGCTATCACGACCAACGGCAGCATGATCCACCCCGAATCAGCCAAAAGCCTGCTGAACCCCATAGTTTGCAGAATAAATTTCTCCCTGGACTCTCTACAGCCAAATGAACTGGATAGCAAGAGAAATGACAAGCTCGGACAGATTCTCAGATTTACTCAGCTGGCCTTTAAGCAGAGGGCCGATCTCTATATCAACTACCGGCTCTGGAACCTGGCCTCTCATGCTGACGGTCTGGATTCAGACAGCAACCGGAAGATTTGCAGAAGGATTGAAGATGCATTCGGGATAGCCATCCCTTCCCACGGGCACTCCTCCGGGAGAAAAAGCAGGCATCTGCTCAACCGCCTCTATCTTCACCTGGACACCAGATTTACCTGGCCGGGAGAAGGTGAATCACAACTCCAAAATACCAGCGGATTCTGCCATGCCCTAAGCAGCCATTTCGCAATCCTTGTTGACGGGACAGTAGTCCCATGCTGCCTGGACCACAATGGGGTCACCGCCCTTGGCAACTGCCGGGAGCAATCACTGAGCTCGATTCTCGAAACACCCCGCGCCTCAGCCATGCTCAAAGGCTTCGAAGAAAGAATGCTCATTGAACCTCTATGCCGTCGATGTACCTTTATCTCCCGTTTCGCCGCACGCGCCAGAAAGAAATGACTGATGACCCAATACAGCTTTAAATATAGTACGCTATACAGTGAATCATTGACAGAAGCCTGAATTGTTGGTAAAAAGTATCTATGCCGGACAACTCTCATATAATTATCATATCGCTTATATTCCTCTTCCTGGCTCTAATCAACATACCATTCGGCATGGTCCGCTCCACTGTGCCCCGTTTCTCAAGAAAATGGGGGAGATGCATCTATATACCGATTCTTTTAAGTATACTTATGAGAAAGCTTGCAATGGTAGGTTATACATTCATACCGGTATTCCTTGTTGCAACGGTAACCGGACAGGTACTGGGAAGCAGGATAAAGAGCAATCAATGTATAAAGACAGAACAGGAATAACCACTCTCCTGGCCCTCTTCTCCCTTTTATTCGTTTCAGCAGCCTTTCCTTCCACATCCTTAGCAGCAACTACAACACTGAACACTCCCTTAAAACTTTCCACCCACACCGCTGACGACTTTCAACCCGCCGTTTCTCCAGACGGGAAGATGGTGGCCTATGTATCCAACAGAAGCGGGAACAACGACATCTGGCTCGTTCCCATAAACGGCGGCCCTGCAAGCCAGATGACATTCCATACCGCATCCGATTCAGCTCCGGCATGGAGCAGGGACGGGAAAAGGCTTGCCTTTGCCTCTCTCAGGGAGGACTCAAAAGGTGATATATGGGTGCTGGATCTGGAAGGGAATATAGAGTCAAGGATAACAGACTCCAGGGGCGCTGAATCATATCCATCGTGGTTTCCAGATGGGAAAAGGATTGCATTTTCAAGAGGTGAAGGGATCTGGAGCATCGATCTGCCGACCCATAAAGAAGAACGCCTGTTTAACGGCTTCTATCCTTCTGTCTCACCCGACGGGAAATATATAGCTTTCATATCGTTAGACGATTCCCCCTCACCTCAATCCTCTCCCGCCAGGGGAGAGGAGGCAGAAAAAGAGTCCCTACCCTCCTCTGGAGGGAAGGGCAGTATATATCTTTACAAAACAGCCGACAATAAGATAACAAGACTCACCTCCGGCGAATTCTCAGACGCCTTCCCATCCTGGTCACCCGATGGAAGGGAGATTTATTTCTCAAGGTTTGCCGAGGATACAAACAACGACGGCCTGATTGACATAAAAGACAATCCCTCAATCTGGAAGATTGAATTTAGTGCAGAATCAGACAACTCAAAACTCAAAACTCAGAACTCAAAATTTGCCGTTCAACTCACCTCCGGCTCTTCATACGAACTCTTCCCGTCCGCAACAGATAACAGCGTCATATACGCCGCAAGCAAGGGGAAGGATATGGATATATACAGGGTTCAGAGAAATGGGGAGATACCAAAACTAAAAACGGCCAGGGAACAGCTTGACCTCGCATATCGGCAGAGAGACGCCCTGCACAGGCTCCTGGCGTTCAGGAAGGTCTACCTTTCCGGCTTTCCCAAGGACGATGGGCTGTTTTCAGAGGCCAGATACCAGGTGGCCCTTACATATATGGAATTGGGTCACAAAAAGGATGCGAAGAGGGAGCTTGAATCCGTCATCTCGTCTTTCCCTGAAGAGAGAAGATATTCATCTCTCGCCAGGGTCGAACTCGCAAAAATTAAAGCCGCAGATGCAGTATCCGCAGGTGACAAAGACAGGGCATTGAAAGAAGTAAAAACCCTCAAGGGGATCATAGACGAATACAAGGACCAGGCATATTCTCAGGCCATGGCTCAGTTGGAGATAGGCAATATATATATATCACTGAAGGACGATGTCCAGGCGCTGAAGGAGTATGAAAAGGTCCGTGCGCTTTACTCCTCTAAAGCCGCAGCAGTAGCTCAGGCAAGACTCAGAATGGCTGATATATATATTTCCTACGGCGACGAACTGAGGATTATAGACACCTATCTGTCTATTATTAAAGATTACCCGGAGTCCTTAGAGTGGTGCCTGACAGGGTCCCAGAGGGTCCTTTCGCTTATAGAAAGGATCGAGGATGAAAGAGAACGCGTCGCAAGCTACAGGGAGATTATTTCAAAATATAAAGGGCTCCCGTACCTCCCTGCCCTTGCTCAGTACAAGGTCGGGGAGTTCTACCATGTCAGGGGCAGATATGAGGAGGCCGTTTCAGAGTACAAGCGGGTCCTGGATGATTTCCCTTCAGAGACATCCATTGCGGATGAGGCATCTATCGCTATGGCAGAGGTTTGGTTATCAAAGGGATCTCACGGCAACGCCCTCTCCATCTATGAAGGATTGATGAAAAAGGGGGTTCTCCGCGCCGGGAGGTTATTCATAAATACGTCGCTTGAAAAGGGGAGGATGGAGCTTCTCGGAAAGGAACCGGCCCAGGCGATAAAAAGCTATAAGTCTGTAATAGACCTTGACTACAGCGATATCAGGGCGCACAGAGGTTTGATAGAGGCTTATGCAGCTAAAGGCGAGCCTCAAAGAGCTGTAGCCATATATACGGAAGAGGTAAAGAAGTTTGGTGACAGCGACACAGCCCACTATGCCCTTGGCCTTGCCTATACCTACCTTAACCCTCCTTCTCTAAATTCGGCGGAGTCGGAAATAAAAACGGCACTGTCTCAGAATTACTCCCTACCCTTTGCCCACCAGACCCTTGGCTGGATATATGAAATCAAGGACAAGACGGAAAACAGCAGTACCATGGGACTGGCTGTGGACGAATATCTGGCGGCCCTTGCCCTCTTTCCACCGGAGCAGAAAAAGGAGGCATCCGACCTCCTGTTGAATATCGGAAACGGTTACTCCGCCCTCGGAAACCATGAAAAGGGATATGAATTCTACAAGAAGAGGGTGGAAACCGGAGTTGGATTTGATGACCGGATGAGGGAAGCGCTCTTTTACGAAAACCTGGGGAATGCGGCCTCCAGGACAGGTAAATATACGGAGGCGGTTCCTTACTACCTGAAGTGCCTCGGTTATGCCAAAAAGGTCAGGGACAGGAAATGGGAGTTGAAGATAACCGAGGAGATGGCACTGCTGTATCAGGAGGCCAAAGACTATGCGAAGGCAGCCGAATATTTTTCTCAGGCGCTGAAGATAGCTGAAGAGGCAAATATGGCAGAATCAAGGGCTGTCATATTGAGAAATATAGCATACAACCTCTATCACGCGGGAAAGATAGAGGAGGGGATCAGATACTTCAACAAAAGCCTGGATGCCCTTAACGTAAAAGAGGATATCTCATCATCTTCCGGCGGCCTCCTGACCATCAAAAAGGCCCTGGCCCTGGGGAAGGAAGGCTCCGAGGCATTCATGGGTTTTGAAAAGTCGGGGGAGGAAAAGCTTATTCACTCCTATCTCGGAAGCGCCTACTCAGAAACAGGGGAATACGAATCTGCATTGAACGAACTTCTAAAGAAGCTGGAGGGAATACCGGAAGGGAGAGATACAGAAAGAGGCATTGTACTTAACAACATTGGGTTCCTCTACTATCAGATGGGGGATGCGGGAAATGCCTATCGTTACTTCAACAATTCTCTGGAAGTGTCGGGGAAGGCAAAAAACTTCACAGGCGAGATGGTGAACATCATAAATATCGGCCTGCTGGCAACACAGAGCGAATGCGGAGTGGAGAATGCGGAATGCGGAATTGAAGAAACGATAAAGCTTCAGGAGAGAGGGATAAGCCTTATAGATTCGGAAAAAAGGGGAAAAGAGTACCTGCCTTACCTGAAGAACAATCTGGGGCTGCTGCATCTAAAAGCAGGGGGCAGTGGCCAGTGGCCGGGGGTCAGTAAACAATCCAGAGAGTTGGAATCTTTAGTGAAAAACTCTTTAAATCTCATCAGCCAGGACAGAGACCATCTGGAAAAGGCCACAGCAGAGTTCTCGGAAGGGCTGAATGCACTTGGAAGGGATAAAGACCTCTGGCTTGAGGCAGTCCTGGAGCTTAACCTCGCCAGATCCCTCTATCATCACGGCAATGATAAGGATGCATCAGTCCATCTCAATTCGTCTATGGAAATTGCGAATAAAGGCCCCTTTAATGACCTGAAATGGCGTTGCCTGTCGCTGCTGGCTGATATAGACTGGAAGAACAAGGGGAAACACCTTGAGGATGCTGTGGCTGTTCTGGAAGGAACATCTCGCCCCCCCGTTAAGGATGCCGAAACCCTTTACAAGGAACTGATTTACCTCCTCTTTTCAAACGGCAAGATAGACGATGCCTTTACTTACGCTGAACGGATGGCTGGGAGCAGGACCAAGCACGAGGCATCAATGGCAAGGTTCTCCCTGCCAAAAGAGGAAGCACCTCTCTCAGCAAGGGATGTTCAATGGTTTCTGGACGAGAAGACGGCCCTCGTCAGGTATCTGCTTACGGATAGAGGCCTACTGATCTGGTTGATTGATGCCGATAATATCCAGGGTAAGGTCGTAAACGTTTCAGAGAAAGAGTTGAGGGAAGGGGTAGATGACCTGTTGTCATCCCTGGACAAGAAAGATATTAATGATCACCTCTCACCACTTGTCATCAGGCCCATTGCCCCTCTACTGGCCAACAAAAAAAGGGTTTATATCATGCCGGATGAAATCCTCTTTTCTGTCCCTTTTGCTGTGCTGAAGATTGATAATAAAAAGGGGACTGTCCCGGATTTACGGACGCAGCGAAGCGAAGTCGTAGAATCGGGACTGTCCCCTTTTCTTATAGATACCTTCGAGCTCTCTTACCTGCCAAGCGCATACATACTCAATGCTGCATACGAGAAGAGGAACCTCAACAAGGTAAATATACTCATATCCCAGGGAAAGGATTATCCTGATAGTTATGTTGAGGGTATAGGCTCCAGTACGCCGATATTCGCGGCGCTGAAGAGCGACAGGACAAAGTTCCTCGATATGGCATCCAACTATGGGATGATTCATATAACAGACTCCCTTTCTATCAACAAAACAGCCCCATTCAGGTCATCGCTTGATTTCAGGAACGGCAAGCTCTTCCTTTCAGAGCTGATCCCATTGAAGATGAATCCGAACCTGGTGGTGATTACAGCTGTCAGCGGTCAGCCTTCAGCGATCAGCCTTTCTGACGCCATGCAACCATTGCTATTTGCAGGCGCCCCTTCCGTCCTTGTAAAGACAACTCCAACCGACAAGGATACAGAGGAGCTCTTCATGAAGGAGTTCTATGGTGCATTCAGGAAGGAATCTGCTTCAGGGGCGCTTTCAAGGGCACAGACGGCGCTAAAGGCAAAGGGGATGAGCCCCGGCATTTGGGCAGGTTATGCGCTATACGGCTACACAGGGATGAACCAGGAAGAGGAAAGGAAGTATGCATCCCGGAAGGTGGCTGATATCATGGACGCAGCCATTGAGGCCTATTCCAAGGAGAACTGGAGGATGGCCATCAGGAGATTTGAAGAAGGTCTCCTGTTCCTCAGGACCATAGGGGCAAAGGAAGACCTGGGGAACATTTACCAGGCACTGGCAAAGGCCTGCGCAAACTCAGGGGAGTATGCGAAAGGGGCTTCTTACCAGGATCAATTCATAAAGGCCGGTTCAGGGAAGCTCTCCAAACCAGAGCTTGCTGAAGGGTACAGGAGTCTGGGAGTTCTTTATTCCAGAGCCGGTGAAGACAAAAAGGCAGAGGAGGGCTTGATAGAGGCCCTGAAGATATGGAGGGAAGAAGGAAACAAAAAGAGCCTGTCCGAAGGATACCGCACCGTTGCCCTCTTGCAGGAAAAAGGCGGAAGTTATAGCGCATCTATTGAATCATTTAACACAGCCCTTAGCATTGACAGGGAGATAGGAAACAGAGAATCGGCAGGGCAGGACCTCTGGGAGACAGGAAGAATATACTACCTTCGCCTGAGCAGTCTTGACGAAGCAATGAAGTTTTATAAAGAGGCCCTCTCCGTATTCAAGGGGCTTGGAAACAGTGAAAAGACCGCCAGGGTCCTTCTGGACACAGGCCTTGTCTATGAGCAGGGAGGGGAATACGACTCCGCAAAGACCAATTACCTCGAGGGGATCAAGATCGCGGAAGAGATAAATGACAGGGTTGCATATTCAAGAGGAACGCTTTATCTCGCAAACGTTGCCTGGCATATGGGCGACTATCAGGAGGTGTTTAAATACCAGAGGACAGCCCTGGAGGTCGCCATAGAGCTAAAGGACAGGAAGCAGGAGGCCATGGCCCAAAACCTGGCTGGGCTTACTTATATGAATCTTGGCATGCTGGAAAAGGCGCTGGAGGCCTTATCAAAATCTCTCTTTATTTCAATAGATACAGGCGACAAACTCGATGCAGCCGCTGCATACAACAACATAGGGATTGTCCAGAGAGAACTGGGGAACCTTGATAAATCCGTAGAAAGCTTCAAGAACGCCCTGGCCATTGACACGGAGCTGAAGACAAAATGGGGAATGGCCTATGACATGAGGAACCTGGGGATAAGCTATGAAAGGATGGGGAGGGTAGATGATGCTTTGTTGAACCTCCGGTCATCCCTGTCCCTGTCGCGGGAAATAGGCGAACGGAACAATGAGGCCATGACCCTTTACTCCCTCGGTACGCTCTACATGAAGACAGGGAAAGAGGAGGAGGCATCAAGGACCCTGAAAGAGGCCTACCACATAGGTAAGGAACTGAACGTCCCGGAGGTCACCTGGCGTTCCCTCAAGGCCCAGGCATCCCTCTATGCCAAGACTGGTAAACCTGCCGATGCCTACAAGGAGCTTAAGGAGGCCATCAACCTCGTTGAAAAGATGAGGGGTAGGATCAAGGTAGATGAGTACAAGACCGGCTTCCTTGAGAACAAGTCCGACCTTTACGAAGAGATGGTTATTCTCCTCCTCGGGATGGGTAGAAGTGAGGAGGCCTTTAACTACTCCGAGAGGGGGCGGTCAAGGAACTTCATAGACATGCTTGGAAACCAGAAGTTGAATCTAAAGTCCGCTGGTAACCAGAACCTCCTGTCTAAGGAAAGGGCCCTGAGGGGAAGGATCGATAGCCTTGAAGAGAGGGCCAGAGGAAATAGCTCGCTTCTGGAAGAGCTTATAAGGGCCAGGAAGGATTATGAGGGGCTGCTGATAGAGATAAAGGAGGAATCACCTGAGCTGGCATCCTTTGTGACGGTCGAACCCCCTACCCTTCCTGATATACAGAAGACCATCCCGAATGATACTGCCCTTCTTGAATACATGGTCACAAAGGACGGTATCGTTATATGGACAATAGACCGTGAAACGATAGAGTCATCAATAGTGCCTATGACAAGGGAACTCCTCAAAGAAAAGGTTGTCAGATACAGGGAGATGATGGAACAGGTCACGCCTCTGGAAAAGGAATCGGTTGAACTTTACAACCTCCTGATAAGACCTGTAGAACGGCTTATCTCAGGGACCAAATACATCGGGATAATACCTCATGACGTGCTGCACTATCTATCATTCTCATCCCTGTTTGACGGCAAACAGTATCTCATGGAGGCCCATCCCATCTTCTACTCTCCAAGCGCAAGCGTGATGAAGATGATCTCTGATCGCCGTGTAAGGGCGTATAGCGATACGCCCCTGCAAAAACTGCTCGTCATAGGGAACCCTGATCTGGGCGACAGCGCCCTTGACCTTCCATTTGCAGAAAGGGAGGCTGGGAGCATAGGCCGGGAGTTTGAAGGGTCTGAGATCCTTGTGAGAAAAGAGGCCACAGAGACCAGGGTCAGGGAGGATATAGGAAGGTTTGAAGGTGTACACTTTGCGTCACATGGTATATATGACAGCTCAACCCCTCTGTTCTCAAGCCTCAAGCTGACCAGGGACTTTGCAAATGACGGGAACCTGACCGCCAATGAGGTTTTTTCCCTTAACCTGAGGGCCTCCATAGTCATGATGAGCGCCTGCCAGACGGGGCTTGGTAAACTCACCACAGGTGATGAGATCATAGGACTCAACCGGGCCTTTATCTATGCTGGAGCTCCGTCCATCATTTCTACCTTATGGCGCGTGAATGATGCTGCCTCAGCCATGCTTGTAAAGCGATTTTACAGGTACTCCAAAAACAGCGACCTTGCCGAATCGATCCGCCTTGCCCAGATGGCCGTCAAAGAATACTACCCGCACCCGGCATACTGGGCAGGGTTCGGGTTGACGGGGGATTACAGGTAAATTGCAGCCTAAATTCTGCAATGGGACACAGTCCCAATTTTCTTATAATTTCCTTAAGTCTGATCCCTTTCCCTCTTCTTTAAACAATTTGATTTTTATAATACGCTCAATCTGATATAATACCCTTAAATAAAATGGAAAAAGGAGGACGGCATGGGCACGGCTATAAAAGAGCGTAAGGAAGACCTAATCAGGGTTAAACAATATATAACCGATACCAAGGGTCATAAGGTGGCTGCGGTCATCGGCATTGAGGAACTTATCCGGCTTAAAGCAATGGCAAACATTATCCCCGCCTCAGAAGCCTGGCTTTACAAAAACAGAGAAGCGCTTGAGAGCGTGAACAGAGGGCTTAAAGACGCAGCCAAAGGCAGGGTATCTAAGCTCAACATTGATGAACTGTAGGAGACTCATTGTTTGATATCTATCTCACTGATGAAGCCCAAGTGCAGTTAAACAGACTCAAGACAGACAAAGGACTTTCTAAAAGGTACAAGGCAGTCAAAAAGACCCTCCTCTATCTTTCTACAAACCCAAGACACCCCGGTCTGCAAACGCATGAGTACATATCCCTTAAAGGTCCGAAAGGAGAGAAAGTCTTTGAGGCTTATGCTGAACAATCCACACCGGCAGCTTACCGAATCTTTTGGTACTACGGTACCAGCCCAAACCAAATCGCTGTTATCGCAATAACGCCGCATCCATAGAAAGAATCCCTTCGTTTATCGACTAAATCGAAATGCGGGAAGTGTCCCTGTATTTTCCCAATAGAACGACCTGGTAGCGGTGCGTGTTGATGTGGTTTCGCACCGACTCGGTAAGCTGATTAATTTCGGTTATCAATCCTTGATTTGACATTGAGGAGCGTCGCGAATTTGGTGACTATGGGGCATAACGCTTCGCTTCAGCAGCGGCGGCGCATTAGCGCCGACGTCGGCTGGAAGCGATTGTTCGACGACATGGGTTACTTTCCTCGAATTGCCGACGCAATTGCCCCAGCCGCATACTTCGTAAAATCCTCGTCGTCCTTGAAAGTGGCGTTTCGGTACTGTCAAGCGTTTTGTGTGAATTCTCTGAGTACTGGCAAATTGGGC
>CAKKSC010000029.1 GCA_919902985.1 Desulfuromonadales bacterium
AGGTACACCCTTTTTACAGCCCTAAAAATTCACACAACGCAGTTTACTCTATCGCATCAACAAAGGCGGTTGATAGCGGTGCAATGCTCGTGTTAGTTTTGTTTCTGAGTATTGATCACCACCACTCGAGACTTGCGAAATTTGGTTATTTTCGACAGCGATATGAGCAATATCTTTTTCCGCAAAAGGAGCTTGGTGAAATCCTCCAAAATTTAGTGCAGAAAGAAAAGAATTTAAGTGATGTGACAAAACGATAAGCGCCTCTTCCTCCGTTTTTGCAAAGGCAGGGACCTCGGTAACCATGAGGCCATCGCTAGAAACATAAATTTTAGCGTGATAATCTCGAATTAAAGGCTTTCCATTATTAGAAGGTAATGCCGGCTTAGAATCGTGATCAAATTCAGCCGTTATATTGCCAAATAAATTATTGTAAGCCTTCCATGACTCCGGTTTATGAAGATCAGACGCGGTGTAACTAGTCGTGAAATGGTAAATTGAAGTAGTATATCCGCCTCCGAAACGAACAGAGCTATTTATCATATGATTCTCTCGTTTTGTTGTTGGTCCGTCTAACGGCTTGGCTGTGCGGCGCCGGCCACAAAAGTGTCAGGAAACATGGCGCGTTGTCCCCGGCGTCCGCACGAGCCAGTTGTTAGCACTGGCGAATTCATAGCCGCGGTCGAAGGGTTCTTTACTGCGCGAAATAATGAGATTGGAATTACGTAACCTCAACCTCACCCCGTTTATTTTATTCTCAGTCCCTTCTCCCAGTTCATTCCGTATACAGCCCGAACGTAGATATCATCTCTGATGAAGCGATGATGTTTCTTGGCTTCCGACAGTCGGCCACTCTCCACCTCATAGAAGAATCTTGAGGATTGGACGATTGGATAATCCGGGGCAACTTCGCTGGCAGATACAACCAGTTTCTCGAACTCAGCCCATGAGAGGGAAGGTAAGGAAGGTAGATACCAATAGACACGCTTTTCGTATTCTCTTGTATAAAACAGCACTTGTTGTTCAAGCTGCCGTGCAACAACCCATGGATTGGGGCTGTCCAGCGAAACATCTTTGCCTTGCTTGTCAAGCACGATGCTGGTACCTGCACCGCCAGATAGAAATTGGGCAAGCGGAATCTTGACGGCCTTTGAACGATAACCGGCTCTTTTCACGAGAACGAATACCGAGGCGTCGCCCGGATCTTTACCAAGATATTCAATTGTGAGCGTCGCGACACCATTCTCGCCAGCAAGCTTACCGGCGGGCGCATCTTGCGCACCTATGTGCTCTGCAAGCAGAGCCGCGAGCGACGACGATATATGAAACGAGTGCGTGGTCTGTCTCGGGTATGTCCGATGCCCGCTTTCGTCTGCGTACGCTGAAAATGAAATTGGTGACAGCAACAGCAGAATTTCCGCCTTCGGAATCGACCGACCCTGTTGATCGGTTATTCGAATCTGAATCTGCTTGCCGATTCCCCGATCCTCCTCTCTGCCCGGGGTGCTTGGAGCAGTGCGCCTTTCGGGGGGCGTATATTGTGCGCTGCCATTGGTAGGGCGATGCGCGTAATATTCCGAGATCATTGCGATACCCGGCGCCCAGTAAATGACCGTAATAGGAAACAAGACCGGCGCCAGGATGACTGTCTTGATTACCTCAGATTGGTGTTGTTTCCTCTCCAGCGCAAAGTTCTTTTCGACGATGGCGACCGCTTCCTCATTGGTCTTAGGCAGCGAATCCCGCCGCATCAGTCCTACTTTCCCGATGTGCTCGCCCTTAGTACTGGCGTCGTAGGCATACCAGTCATATTCCACGTACGAAATCATTATGTCTTTCGTGTGGCCATTGTCTATGACAGGGAGGTAGCCATACTCGGGCAAATGCATGTAGTAGGTAGGTTTCTGGGTTGCGCAACCTGCCACTAGGCTTAAGAGTGCCACCACCAAGATGTATTTTCCCCGCGTTCCCATAACACCTCCTCTGCCTTGGACGTGCCTACGTATGCTCGTTCAGAAGAATCCGCTAACTATATATTTAACAAGTTTTTCTCTACTTCATGCGGTTTGTGATGTTAACAAGAAAAGTTTGTTAACACCACTTTTGAAAAGATAATAGTGCTTTTTCTACGGTTCCAGTAGAATTTATAAATCTGCGTATTATATGACTTTATAACAGACCTTAACTACCTTCTGGATTCCGGCTTAACGACTGCCGGAATGACAAATCTGTGCTGGCAATGTTGATGGACTCAGCTCAACCCTACCTTTGATCTCTGTTTATTCCTGTAATCCTCTATCGCCCCCTTCAGGGCGTCCTCAACCAATACCGAGCAGTGCATCTTCACAGGAGGAAGGCCGTCCAGAGCCTCCGCTACGATCGCATTTGATATCTTAAAGGCGTCTTCCACTCTACAATGTTTTTTAGGCCCAATGGCATCTCTACCCAGCCGCCAGTTTGTATACAATCAACTGATTTATGGAAACCTTTTCCTCTTTGGCTTCTACAACCAACCTCTTATAAAGCTCCGGCGGCACTCTAAGAGAAAATTTCCCGGAGTATTTCTTTTCGGCTACAGGCTGAGGAATGGTTCGTCCCTCCTTTTTAGCGGTCTTGATCCACAACTCCTCGCCAGTCTTTACTTCCTTTAACGCCTCTTCCTCGGTTTCGCCAAATGCTGAACAACCGGGCAATTCCGGGATAGTGGCTATAAAGCCGCCATCTTCCTCGCTGTAAAAAAGCTTAACAGCATATTTCATTTCACTCGACCTCCTTTAGGCCGTATCTCTCGATAATCATCAACAGTTGCCTTACCTGATACGGCTTTGCCTCTCCGCCCACATTCTGAAGATTTATTATCTCTTTGACGCCCTTTTTCGCAAATACCCTGTGAGAGCCCTTCCCGCCTTTTTCTTCAAAACCATATAGCATAGAGAGTTTGCAGGCATCCTCAAACCTGACTCCTTTCGGGTTGTTTCTGATCCTGTCTATCAGCTTCTCTTTTTTAGTCAACTTTATACCTTATAAAGAATGATATCAGATATGATGTCATGCGGCAAGGTTAAAATGCATACCGGTAAGTTCTAACACGATACTAATTCCAGTATCCGCCTGTCTTCAACAGACCTTAACTACCTTCTGGATTCCGGCTTAACGACTGCCGGAATGACAGATCTGTGCTGGCAATGTTGGTGGACTTAGCCCAACCCTACCTTGATTTCTGTTTATTCCTGTAATCCTCTATTGCCCCCTTAAGGGCATCCTCCGCCAGGACTGAGCAGTGCATCTTTACAGGAGGCAAGCCGTCCAGGGCCTCGGCCACTGTCGCATTTGAGATCTTCAACGCCTCATCGAGAGTCTTTCCCTTGACAAGCTCCGTGACCATGGAGGAGGTGGCTATGGCTGCACCGCACCCGAATGTCATGAACTTGACATCTGTGATGACATCGTTCTCTACCTTTATATAAAGCTCCATCATATCGCCGCATACAGGGTTCCCGACCTTTCCTACTCCGTCAGGGTTTTCCATCTCACCCATGTTCCGCGGGTTCCTGAAGTGGTCCATTACCTTTTCGCTGTACAATTTAAGCCCCTTTCACCACAGAGACGCAGAGAAAAGCTTAACTCCCCCCAACCCCCTCTTAAATTAAGAGGGGGTGCTGAAGGCGGGGGCGTTATTCTGTGGCTTTCTGTTTTTTCAAAAACTCCCTGTAAAGCGGTGACATTGACCTCATCCTTTCCACAACCTTTGGCAAGGCCTGTATTACAAGCTTTATCTCCTCATCCGTGTTCCCTCCTCCGAGGGAAAATCTGAGGGAGCCGTGGGCAACCTCCGGCACACAACCCATTGCAAGAAGGACATGGGATGGCTCGAGGGAATCTGATGTGCAGGCTGAGCCGGAGGCTACGCATATCCCCAGGTCGTCAAGGCTCAGGATAAGAGACTCGCCCTCAACAAACTCAAAGCTTACATTCAATGTATTCTTGAGCCTCTCTGTTGGATGGCCGTTCAACCTGATGTGGGGGATATTTGCCTTAATCCCTTCCCAGAGCCTTTCTCTAAGTTTCAAGAGCCTCTCTCCCTCACCTTCCATGTCCCTTGCTGCAACCTCCACAGCCTTTCCCAGGCCGGCAATCCCGGGGACGTTGTGGGTACCGGGCCTCAACTTCCTCTCCTGGTGCCCTCCGAACATTACAGGCTTCATCTTTACCCCTTTCCTCATGTAAAGGGCGCCTACTCCTTTCGGCCCGTGCAGCTTGTGGGCTGATACAGAGAGGAGGTCTATATTCATCCCGTCCACATTTATCCCGATCTTTCCGAATGTCTGAACTGTGTCTGTGTGAAAGGTCACCCCCTTTTCTCTGGCAATCCTTCCTATCTCAGAGACGTGCTGGATCGTCCCGGTCTCATTGTTGGCGTGCATGATGGTAATTAAAGTAGTATCGGATCTTATAGCATTCTTCAGCTCATCCAGCTTTATTGTTCCGTATTCATCTACCGGAAGGTATGTAACCTCAAACCCTTCCTTTTCAAGGGCCTTGCAAGTCTCCAGTATCGCATGGTGCTCGATTGTTGATGTGATCAGATGCCTTCCCTTGTTTATATTTCCGTAAGCAACCCCCCTCACAGCCATGTTGTCTGACTCGGTCCCCCCGCTGGTAAAGAGTATCTCCTCCCTCTTTGCTCCGACGACAGATGCAATCATCTCCCTTGCATCGTCTACCAGCTTCTTTGCCTCTCTCCCGTAACTGTAAAGGGTCCCGGCATTTCCAAAATCTTCTCTCAGGCGCCTGCACACCTCATCTGCAACCTCTGGATGCACTGGAGTTGTGGCGTTATGGTCAAGATAGATTCGTTTCATCTAATTCTCCTCAAAGCAAACGAGCATAATTTCCATTATGATAACTTTATCACCCTTGCTATGTTTTGCAAGATTTAGATGGATGTCACTACATTCTTTTTCTTGACTATATTCAACCATGCGTAATACTTATTCATTAAGGTAATTAAAAGAGGAGGCGATATGCCCACCATCTTAATGTTCTACGGCATTATTATCTATATGTTTTTCTATGACAACAAGAAACATAAACTCCCGCATATTCACGCTTCATACGGAGATGATAATGCTGTTTTTTCGATAGAAGAAGAGGAGATTCTGGAAGGGACATTACCTAAAAATTAGCAGAAACTGGTTCAGGCATGAATCGAGATACATAATGAAGATCTCATGACCGATTGGCGGCTTGCGGTCAGCGGCCAAAATCCTATGCTTATAAAACCATTGGAGTGATTATGAAGAAGGTTATAAGTGTCAGGCCCCTTGAGGATAAAAAGGTTGCTGTTGTTTTTTCTGATGGTATGTCCGGGGTATTTGATGTCGCTCCTTATATACAAAGTGACTTTTTCAAGCGACTTAAGGACGATGCTTATTTTAAACAGGTCCATCTGTTTTTTAGCGGTATTGGCTGGGCCGAGGGCCAGGACCTTGGACCGGATACAATTGAAGCAGATTTGAAAGCTCTGTAATAATTGCTGCTATTTTGTCCTTAAACCAGTGAATCACACGAAGTTCCTCAAGTTAAGCCATTCCTTAACTCTTTCCAACAGCCGCCCCGCCTGACACCCTTTTGATCACAATCGTCACGCTCGGCAGATGAAATGATGAGCGTGGGACGTTTAATCGCGCTTGACGTGGCATGAAGTAATTATATATAAAAAGCACCTAACTGTTTGTTAAGAGAATTCTTTATATAGAAAGGATTACCTTGACCTTCAGAGAAGTATTGTTGGAGATATCCGGGCGGAAAAGAATCTTCGAGGGACATTAACCGCATATGATAAATATGAAAGCAAATAAAAAATCCATTTAAGATACCTCTCAGGTTGTCTTTGGCATGAATTCATGTCAAGATAAAAGATATGACAAAGAAAGCATTCAGAAGGGCCTTGCAAAGTGCCAGGAAAGGCAGATTGAAGGGATATTTGCCGAGGTACGCGGAGATTAGAAAATATGAAGATTGTATCAGCAGAATTTATTAAGAGCGCAGTTCATGAAACCGATTTTCCTAAGGAGAAGTTTCCTGAGATAGCCTTTGTCGGAAGGTCAAACGTCGGGAAATCGTCCCTCATAAACACCCTTTTAGGTAGAAAGGGGCTTGCCAAGACCAGTTCCACACCTGGAAGGACGCGTCTTGTGAATTTCTTCAGGATCAACCACAGGCTGACCTTTGTAGATCTCCCTGGTTACGGATATGCGAAGGTTGCGGCCTCTCTCAGGGGCGAGTGGAAGCCGATGATAGAAGGTTATCTGGAAAAAAGGGAGAATCTGAAGGGAGTAGTCCTTATTATGGACATAAGACGGCCTCCTGAAGTGGAAGAGGAGATGCTGATTGAGTTCCTTGCCTCCTTGGAGATACCAGTCGTTGTCGCCCTGACAAAGGTGGACAAGCTTTCTGGAAATGAGAGGGCAAGGCAGTTAAAGTTATTTAAAAAAGGGATGGATGGGGTTGCCATACCATTCTCCGCAACTACAGGGGAAGGGAAGGACAAGTTATGGAGAGCTATCATAGAGTTGGTCGAGGTTTGAATATTCCGCTGCTTGTGATAAAGTTGATAGCAGGCCCGTAGGCACTGACCCATCATATAAGGGCAGGCGCAAGACTTGCACCTGTTTGGAGGTTTGTCATGGTTAAAAAGGTATCTCTTCTCTGTCTTTCAACTCTTCTTCTTTTCGCAAATACCGCCTTTCCTCAGGATGTGGTGGATGAGCTTCCCAAAGGGAGCATAAACTGGAGCAAAGGGACAGTGACGGCAAAGGGCTCAGGCGTGGCCCCTTCAGGGGCTGCCAATCAGTCTCAGGCAAGGCTTTTGGCAGAGAGGGCAGCAATAAGCGATGCCAGGAGGAACCTTCTTGAAACTGTTGGAGAGGTCAGGGTTGACGCCTCATCTACTGTCAACTCAATGATGACAAAGAACGATGTGATTACATCGAGAATAAGCGGGATCGTTAAAGGCTCCGCCGTCACAGGTAAGTGGTTTCTTGATGACGGAACTGTTGAGGTGACCGTGGAGATGCCTATAACAGGGGCATTTCTGGATGTGATGCTTACAGAGGTCAAGGCGGCTCCCTCCATCACCATGACCATCCCGCTTCCAAAACCAGCAAAAAAGGATACCCCTAAGCTCGAAATAAAGGTGCCGGTTGTCACACCGGACACAAAGAAGGTTGTATCCGAACCATCAAAAACAGCGACCCCTCCGGTTCCTCCTGTGCCAACCGTTCCAGCAAAGCCAACTGAGCCGGTAAAAGAGTCAAAGCTAACAGAACCAGCAAAAGCAGAGGTTCCTGCGGCTCCTAAACCGGAGAAGATTGACCTGAGCAAGGTCAACTATTCGGGCCTTATAATAGACGCCAGGGAGGTGGAGGTAAAGCCTGCCCTTATGCCGAAGGTGCTCAACGAAAAAGGGGAGGTTATTTACAGCTCTGCCAACATGCAGAAGGAGGAGGCAGTAAAGACTGGAGTTGTCGGTTACGCAAAGGAGGTGGACGCAGCCAGAAAACATCCGAGAGTCACAGAAACCCCGATAATCCTTGCCGCCCTGAAGGGAAGCGGGGAAAAGAAAAGCGATGTTATCATCTCCGGCAGGGATGCCCAGGTCATAACAACCACAGAGCCGACACTGGGCTATCTGAAGAAAGGGAGGGTGATGATTGTTTACAAATGATGAGTCAGGAGTCAGGGGTCAGGGGTCAGGAGTCAGAAGCTTTCTATTTATAGTTTTATTACTTTTGACTCTTCACTCTTCACTCCTCGCTGGCGTCGCGAGTGCTGCCACTACAGTCCTTCGGGGTAAAATCAGGGTCGTCTACGATCTCATCACAGATAACCCGGCTGTAGGGATTGAGGCTATTCCTAATTATTCAAATGCCACTTTCTCTCAGAAGGTCCTCTCAGAGGATGAGTTCTCCAAGAGGGTTGAGGTGATAGTTGATATCTCAAATCCCCTCGCATCAAAGACCCCTTTTCCACTTCCTGCATCTGCGCTTTCCGATGAACTTAAAAAGGGTTTAGGCCCTGGAAAAAACATCCAGGTGGATGACCAGGAGATAAGAGGGGCGGCAAGGGATATCACTGCAAAGGCCAAAACTGTAGCTGAGGCGCATTCTGCCGTCGCTGACTGGGTGAGGGACCAGCTCATCTATGACGCATCGAAAGGGGTGAAGCAGGATGCGTCATCGGTCATCAGGACAAAGAGGGGCTCCTGTGTTGGTCACACTAACCTGTCTATAGCCCTTTTAAGGGCCGCAGGCATCCCTGCCAGATACGCCCACGGCTACCTCCCGCCTGGATTCGGCTGGGGCGCGACAGAGGAGTTCTGGGGGATAAAGATAACACGCGGTGGTTATCATGCGTGGTATGAGACTTACTTCCCTGATATCGGGTGGGCCTTCTCAGACGGAGAGAGCTCCAAGAACTTTGTAGACCCGGCCCATCTCGTCCGATATATCGACGGGATTGATATTAACCCAAAGGCAGATAAGGCTGGAAGCCTTGATTTTGTTAATGAGGAGGAAGGGGTTGGTAAACTCAATGCCCATGTGACTTTTTCAGTCGCAGCGGAGGAAAAGGACACCCGCCCCATAGACCAGCTCCCATCTCCGACATCAAAGCCTCTTTTTGCCGTTCAGACCGGCCCGCTCCAGTTCGGCGCCGTGTGGGGAACCGTCACCGGAAAAGGGAAAAAGATAGATAAGGGTGAAGTAGTTTTGTGGAAGGGGACAAAGGGGACAGTCCTTCCATTTGAGAATGGAGAGTATTACCTTGTCGGCCTTGAAGGAGAAAGGGAGATCACTGTCAGGGCAAAGGGGTTTAAAAAAATAGACAGGAAGATTTCAGCAGTCAAAGGCGAAATATCAAAGATAGATATAGTTCTTGAGCCTGAAGAAGGGAATCCGGACAAATGAACCCCTCCCCGATTTCTTGTTACCCTCTTAAGGTAAGAGGGTTGATACCCCGTTGCTACTGTTTACTTGCAAAAGTAATTTAAATATAGTAGGCTCCGATTTATTTTTTGTTAAAGGGGGCCTACAATGCCAAGAAAAGCTCCAATACCTTGTTGTTCTGAGAAAGACCGGCAGACTCTTGCCGAATGGGCAAATAGCCGAAGCATAGAGTGGCGACTTGTTGAGCGAGCTAAAATCATCAACAAATTGCTTGATGGAGAACAGGTGAATAAGGTTGCCAGTACTCTTGGGACATCCCAAAATACTGTTATTGAGTGGCGTGACCGCTTTATCACAAATGGGATCAAAGGCTTGTATGATCTGCCTCGCTCCGGCAAGCCCCCAAAATATGATAAGGAATTTCGTAATATAGTTTTGAAGACATTGGAGCTTCCGCCACCAAAAGGACAAGCAATCTGGGATGGTCCCTCTCTTGCAAACCATTTGGAAGCGTCAGATGACGCTGTATGGCGCGTTCTTCGCAAGGAAGGGATTTGTCTTGCACGGCAAAGAAGCTGGTGTGTCAGCACTGACCCAGAGTTTGCGCCCAAGGCGGCTGATATAGTAGGCCTATACCTATCGCCACCGGAGAATGCCATAGTCATTTCCGTTGATGAAAAGCCGAGTATTCAGGCTTTAGAGCGAGCCACAGGCTATGTATGTACAAGTAACGGGAAAGTAGTGCATGGTCTTAAAAGCACCTATAAGCGGCATGGGATACTGAACCTGTTTGCAGCGCTAAATGTGGCAACCGGAAATATTCATGCGCAAACGACAGAATTAAAAAGGCGAGTAGAATTTCTGACATTTATGGATCAACTGCTGTTGGATTTACCCGATAGCGATAAGAAAGAAATTCATGTCATTCTCGATAATTACTGCATTCACAAACGAAATGATGAATGGCTGGCAATACACCCAAACGTTAAGTTCCACTTCACTCCCACTTCTGCAAGTTGGCTTAATCAGGTGGAGATATGGTTTGGCATTCTTTCGAGAAAAGCTTTGAAAAACGCCAGCTTCAAAAATGTTGAACAATTGAGGGCTGCAATCGAGGCATTCATTGAAGCTTATCAGCCCAATGCGAAACCATTTGTATGGCGTAAAAGGGAAGTTAAAGGTTCACAGTTAAGAAATACTATAAGTAATTTATGCAATTAGACACTATATTAAGGGGCTTATCATAGGGCCAGAGGGTGTTAAAGGCCTAAAGGCAGAGAGCAGGTTTTTTATGTCCGCTCACAATCAGGCAGCTCTTAGTTCTTGGATAGGGGCGGAAATGTCTGCATGCTTTTTCCATCTTTATTACCTCCTGTATTTCCCCATCAATTCCCCTTCAGCCAGGATATGACCTTCCATGGCAAGGAGCATATGCTTTTTTATAGCGCCTGGATAAAGGTCAAGGATACTATCAAGGGCATAAATCTTGAAGAAGTACCTGTGAGTCCCGCTTGGAGGACATGGCCCCCCGTATCCTATACGACGAAAATCTGTCATCCCCTGCATCCCTCCGTTTGCAAGGGTCTCCTTTGCAGGGACACTCTCAGGAAGACCTTTAAGGTCTGGAGGGAGGTTGTAGACCAGCCAGTGCACCCACGTCCCGGCAGGCGCATCCGGGTCGTCGACAATAATGGCTATACTCTTTGTCCCTTCCGGTACAGTAGACCATGAGAGGGGCGGCGAGATGTCGGCGTCGTCGCATGTGTATTGTTTCGGTATCATTACGCCTTCAGTAAAGGCAGCACTTCCTACCTTTATCTTCATCTCCCTACCTCCTTTTATTTCTGCACTGATAGCTAAAGGATAGATCATAATTAGAATGGCAATTACACAAATGACTACCTTCTGATACATTTATAACTACCTCCTACTTTATTTTGACACTGTTAATATGATTCAGACTATGAGTATCATAAATCATCTGTGCCGACCTGTGTCAAAAATGAATTTATTTGCGGTCTCGCTTAGAAGCGCCTACTTTTGGTTGCGCCTTTGCGAGCAAAAATATTTTTTTGGACTTATTATCTCCACCTTTTTAGCCTCGGAATAAACATCTTCGCCAGCTCCCTCGCTTGTGTTTCAGTCATTTTCATCATCGGGGCCATACCCGCTATCTTGTCAATCATCTGCTCCCGATATATGCGGCTCGGTAAACCGCATAAGTGGCAATAATCGTTGTTCCTGAACCCCTCAGCGCCTGTACCAAAATCTTCCGGCTTCTCCATCGGCATCCCGCAGCTCTGGCAGGATGGCGCTATTGTTTGTCCTGTAGTCATATTAACCTCCTAAGAAAATGGTACGTATTGTCTGTGATGAATCTTACCCCAGATATTGAGGCTGCGCAATCTTTCGGCCCTTGTTCCACGTGGAGCAGATGCCTTAAACCCTCTTTTAACTTGACTCTACAGCCCCAGGATGTATTATTAACCAATGCAGATAAAGCTTGTCATATTCGATCTGGACGGAACCCTGGTCAACTCCATAAAAGATATAACCAACTCCCTGAACTATGCAACAGGACCCTTTGGACTTCCTCGCAAGACCGTTGAGGAGGTTGGCGCACTTGTAGGAGAGGGGATAACAAGGGTTATAGAAAGAGTCATTGGAGAAGAGAACCTCCATCATCGGGACGAGGTAGTAAAGAGGTTCCTCGAATTTTATTCGGAGCATATCGTAGACAATACCTTCCCCTATCCAGGGGTAAAAGAAACCCTCGAAGGTCTTAATGGATACAAGAAGGCTGTCATATCTAATAAAAGGGAGGCGTTTTCCATTAAGGTATTAGAGGCCCTTGACCTTTACAGATTCTTCGGTCTGGTTATCGGGAGCGACAGTACCAGTGAAAAGAAGCCGTCTCCAGTCCCTGTCCTTCATGCCCTTTCGCATTTTGGTCTGAGCCAGAAGGATGCTGTAATGGTAGGAGACAGCGACCTTGATATAGCGGCAGGGAAGGCTGCTGGGGTAAAGACTATAGGCGTTACTTATGGCTACAGGGAACGGAAGTACCTCAAGGATGCAGACTTTGTAATTGACGAAATTACGGAACTACCCAAACTCATAAAAAAGCTTTAATACAGATATAACTACATTTTTCTTATCTGTGCAAATCATGTGTAATCAGTGTAAATCAGTGTCAAGGGGGCTGTTGCTATGTCAAACAAAATGCTTGTTTCAGAGATAAAGGAAAACGACAAGGTGGAGAGCTACTTCCTGGTCAAGGATAAGAATATTGCCATGGCTAAGAATGGGAAGCCGTATATAAATATAAAGCTCATAGATAAGAGCGGTGAGATAGAGGGAAGGGTATGGGACAACGCCGAAGAGATATCCACCCATTTTGAGAAAAACGACATTGTTACTATAAAGGGTAGGGGTTCCCTTTATCAGGGGAAGATCCAGCTTTCCATTATAGACGTGCGTAAGGCCCCTGAGGGAACGGCATCTGCGGACAATTTCCTTCCGTGTTCAGCGAAAGAACCTGATGAGATGCTTTCGGAGTTGAAGGGGATTATCTCCGGTATAAAGGAGCCATATCTTAAAAAGCTCATGGATTCCTTTATGAATGATAAGCAGTTTGCTGAGCTGCTGAAGACCGCCCCTGCAGCCAAGGGGATGCACCATGTATACATTGGAGGCCTCCTGGAACATACCCTTTCAGTCGCCCACCTGGTTACTGAGCTTTCAAAACAATACGCCGGCGTGAACAAAGACCTACTCCTCACAGGCTCAATACTTCATGACATGGGGAAGACTAAGGAGCTTTCGTATAAGGCCGCCTTTGATTATACCGACGAGGGACGTCTTCTGGGGCATATCATCATAGGTATCCAGATGCTGGATGAGAAGGTCAGAGGGATAGAAGATTTTCCCGAGAAGACAGCTATGCTTCTCAGGCACATGATAGCCTCCCACCACGGAGAGCTTGAGTTTGGTTCCCCGAAGAGACCAAAGACCCTTGAGGCGCTCCTTCTTCATAATATCGAGGACATGGATGCCAAGGTAAACGCATATCAGGCAGCCATCACAAAGGACACCAACGAGGAGACAGGCTGGACCTCTTATCAGAAGATGTTTGAAAGGTACCTTTATAAGGGAGAGTAGCGGATGCTCTGGTTTTATCTCTCCCTGACCGCTGCCGTGACCCTGGCCACGGTTGACGCCCTTTCCAAGTATGCCCTTAAGGATTCAGGAGAGGAGGTCGTCGCTTGGTCAAGCTGGGGATTTGCAACCCCTTTTCTACTGGCTACCATTCCGTTTATTGAAATACCTACCCTTGACCTTACCTTCTGGATAGCAACAATCCTTGCGCTTCCCCTGGAGCTGGTAGCAGTGCTCTTTTATATCAGGTCAATAAAGATTTCTCCCCTCTCTTTGAGCATTCCTTTTCTTGCCCTGACCCCTGTATTTCTTATTGCGACATCCTTCTTCATGCTTGGAGAGCTCCCGGATTCATCGGGCATAGCAGGAATAATACTTATAGCAATCGGCGCCTATCTTCTAAATCTGAACAGCTCCGGCAAAGGGTTCCTTGCGCCGCTTAAAGCCATATCGAGGGAGAAAGGTTCCCTGTTAATGATAGCCGTCTCCTTCATCTACAGCATAACCTCGAATCTCGGCAAGATAGCAGTACTCCACTCATCCCCGTCGTTTTTTGCCGTTACTTATACGACCATCTTTTCAGTCTTTTTTCTTCCATACGTGATATTTAAGGAAAGGAATGCAGCGGCGATCATAAAGGCAAGGATCCCGCTATTTCTCATGATCGGGGTTGTATTTGCCATAATGGTCATGGCCCATTTCTTGGCGATAAGGCTGGTGGAGGTAGCCTACATGATCGCTGTAAAGAGGACGAGCCTGATATTCAGCGTTTTATACGGGTGGCTGGTTTTTAAGGAAGAGCATATAAGGGAGAGGCTTCTCGGATGCGTGGTGATGGTGATAGGAGTGGTTCTTATAACTTTGTTTTAACCTATAAAAAGCATTTCAACACAGATTCACACAGATTGTTTAAGATTTTCACAGAGTTAAAAAAGCAAATGACTCTCCATTTTGGTTAAGAGGCTAAGCAGGATATCTGTGTGAACATAAGCTTTTATCTGTGCTTATCTGTGCTTATCTGTGCTTATCTGTGTTTATCTGTGTTTAATTGCCGTTTTTAGGTTTAAGATACTGGCTACTTGAACCTCTCATAAAGGTTCTTTATAAGGGTCTCTCTTTCCATGACCTCTATATCAGAACCATAATCGGAATATACAGGCCTCTCCTCCTTACAGAAGGTACCAAGGTGCAGTCTATCCTCCGTCATGGCAAGGGTAATGGCCTTTACCCTATCGTCTGGCAGATAATCAGATGACATCAATTCGGTCCTTTCGTTGTAATACCTGAAGGTCTCCCTCTCATTAAATGTAATGCATGGCGACAGGATATGAAGAAAGGAAAAACCTCGATGAGATATCCCCTCTTTAATCAGATCAACCAGGGCATCTGGTTTCCCGGGGAATCCGCGGCCCACGAATGAGGCGCCGTATACAAGGGCCATTGCAACCGGATTTAAGGGAGCTTCTGGAGAGCCCTTTGGCGTACTCTTGCTGACAACCCCTTTTTTTGCGGTTGGCGACGGCTGTCCCTTGGTCATCCCATAAAGCGAGTTGTCTATGAGAAGATACGTTATATCCATGTTGCGCCTCGCCATGTGCGGGAGATGCCCGCCACCTATGGCCAGCCCGTCTCCATCCCCGGCTGCGGCGATAACGGTCAACTGAGGATTTGCAAGCTTTATCCCCATGGCAACAGGCAACGCCCTGCCATGGATGGAATGAAAACCATAGCACTTCACAAAAGCAGCAATCCTGCTGGAGCAGCCTATCCCGGAGGCGAGAGCAAGATCCCTTGGCTCTATATTAAGGTCACTCAGGGCCTTCATGAGGCAGCTCAGGACTCCATAATCACCACACCCCTGGCACCAGATAGGCTTTGCGCCCCTGTAATCCAAAGAACTTTTCTTAGTCATAATGAGTCCCTAACGTCATTCCTTGACATTTCTCATCTAAATGTTCCTAAACTCCTTATTGACGGAAACTACAATCAAGCTTACCCATAGAAGCTACAATCAAGCTTACCAGTAGGCGCCTCCTTGAGAATTTTCAAATCCAGGATTACCTCCTCATCAATTCCGTATATTTGACATATATAGTCTTCATCCTCAGGAGTAAGGCTTCTTCCCAGTTCTCTAACTAGGTCTTGTTTGCCCTGTAAACAATTATCTATCGTGGCTTTGGTCTCGGTCTTCTTATAAAAGATAAGGGTACTGTCAAGCGTTTTGTGTGAATTCTCTGAGTACTGGCAAATTGGGCCTTA
>CAKKSC010000030.1 GCA_919902985.1 Desulfuromonadales bacterium
GAACTTTTATTCAACAAAAAAACTTATGCAATTCCCTAACCGGAAATTGCTGATTCCTGAATATTATTTTAACACCTCTCACTTGAGACTTTGATAGCGCATAGCGCAGCACACATTGTGCAAACATCCGACTCCGTTGGTTTGGCGCTCTCCCTCAACCTCCTGGCCTTTTCAGGGTCTATGGAGGTCTTTATCTGGCCCTCCCAGTCAAGGGCTTTCCTGTATCTCGACATCTGAATATCTTTATCCATGGCCCCTTTTACGCCCTTTGCAATATCGCCGGCATGGGCCGCAATTCTGGAGGCTATGACACCCTCCCTGACATCGTCTATATCAGGAAGCCTAAGGTGTTCAGACGGCGTGACGTAGCAGAGGAAGTCGGCCCCTGCCCGAGCTGCAATGGCCCCGCCTATGGCTGAGGTTATATGGTCATAACCAGGCGCAATGTCTGTGACAAGTGGGCCCAGGACATAGAAAGGAGCACCGTGACATAATCTTTTCTGAAGCAGGATATTCGCCTCTATCTGGTCGAGCTGCACGTGGCCGGGGCCCTCCACCATCACCTGCACACCTTTGTCCCATGCACGCTCGGTCAGCTCTCCGAGGGTTATAAGCTCGTGGATCTGTGCCCTGTCGGTTGCATCAGCTATGGAACCGGGCCTGAGACCATCCCCCAGGGAAAGGACAAGTTCATTCTCCCTTGCGATATCGAGGAGCCTGTCGTACTGTTCATACAACGGGTTCTCTTTGCCGTTCTTCGCCATCCAGGCGGCAGTCATGGAGCCTCCCCTGGAGACAATGTCCATCAGCCGCCCTTCGTTGTCGAGCCTTTCAATAGAGGACCGGGTAACGCCGCAGTGGACGGTGATGAAGTCAACTCCGTCTTCAGCGTGCTTTTCAATGGCCTTAAAGAGGTCATCAGAAGTCATGTCTATGAAGGTCTTACCTCTCTGGTTCAGTTCTACAACAGCGGAGTAGATGGGGACCGTTCCTATAGTCACAGGCGACTGCTTTATTATCTCCTTCCTTATATCGTCAAGAGAGCCGCCGGTAGAGAGGTCCATCACTGCATCTGCCCCTGCCTTAACAGCGACCCTGAGCTTTTCAAGCTCAACAGAGAGGTCGGAGCTGTCGCCGGAGGTCCCAATGTTTGCATTTACCTTTGTCCTCAAACCCTTACCTATGGCAAGAGGCTCAATATCGTGTTTTTTGTTCCTGCATATGGCGATATTCCCTTTAGCGACGCCATCTCTAATAAAATCTACCGACATTCCCTCTGACAGCGCGGCCTTTTTCACTTCTTCTGTCATTATCCCCTGACGTGCATTTTCTATCTGTGTCAAAGTATCTCCTATCCTACCCTTCGACAAGCTCAGGGTGACCGGGGTATTATATTACTCCGTTCGTGCTGAGCCTGTCGAAGCACAAAAAGTATCTTTCCTATAAATCTTCAAAATGTGTAAGCCTCTTAAACGATTTGTACCTCTGCTCTATTTCATTGTAAGTGAGGGTTTTCATCCTGTTGAGGCTGAACTCCTCCACGTTGAATGAGGCCATGACGCTTCCAAATATTATGGCCTGTCTGATATTTCCGTCAGCCAAATTTCCTGTATTTGACAGATAACCCATGAATCCGCCTGCAAAGCTGTCGCCGGCGCCTGTTGGGTCGAATACGGACTCCAGAGGGTATGCCGGAGCTGCAAAGATACCTGTATCCGAGAACATCAGGGAGCCATACTCCCCTCTTTTTACTATAAGGGTCTTGGGCCCAAAGGAAAGGATGATCTTTGCTGCCTTTACAAGATTGGCCTCCTTTGACAGCTCTCTTGCCTCACCTTCGTTTATTGTCAGGATATCTACATGCCTCAGGGTTTCCTTAAGCTCATGAAGCTTCCCCTCTATCCAGAAGTTCATTGTATCGCATGCCACAAGCTTCGGCTTCTTTACCTGCTTCAAGACCTCCAGTTGAAGGACGGGGTCTATGTTGGCAAGGAACACATGCTCTGCATCCTTATACCCTTCCGGTATCTGAGGGTTAAACGATGCAAAAACGTTAAGCTGGGTATCAAGGGTATGGGCCTGGTTCAGGTCGAAGTCATACCTCCCTTTCCAGCGAAAGGTCTTCCCGCTTGCCTTCTGGAGCCCATTTACATCTATCTCCCTGCTCTTCAGGAAATCCACATGTGCATCAGGGAAGTCCTCTCCCACCACAGCCACCAGCTTTACATCTGTAAAGAAACTGGCAGCAGTGGAGAAGTAAGTAGCGGAGCCGCCGAGTACATCCTCTGCCTTGCCAAAAGGCGTTTCTACTGAATCAAATGCAACAGATCCAACAACCAATAAGCTCATACAATCTCCTTATAATATTTTGGGACGCTGATTTACGCTGATCAACCCCGATTTAATTCAAATCTGCGTGCATCCGCGTTAATACGCGTCCAATTAAGCGCTTATATATTTCCCTATTATTAATTCCAGGTCCTTCTTTGTCTTATCCGGTATCAACTCAGGCTTCGTCATAATGGCATTTTTCAGGGCCTCACTGCATCGGCACCCTTTTTTCGCTGGCATCATAGTCACTGCCTCTTTTATTATCTTTTTGGCAGTCTCCACGTTCTTCATTAAGACTGCTATCACTGCCTCTACCGTCACATCCTCCTCAGACTCATGCCAGCAGTCGTAATCTGTTGAAAGGGCCAGGGTCGCATAGCACATCTCAGCCTCTCTTGCTAGTTTCGCCTCTGTGGCGTTGGTCATCCCTATTACATCAACACCCCACTTCCGGTAGATCCTTGATTCGGTCCTTGTGGAGAACTGGGGACCCTCCATGCAGATATATGTCCCGCCTTTGTGAACCGTTGCCCCCGCCTTTCCACCGGCATCGGCAAGGACCCCGAAGAGGTCATGACATACAGGGTCTGCAAACCCGACATGGGCAACAACCCCTTCACCGAAGAATGTGCTCTTCCTGTGCTTTGTGAGATCATAGAATTGGTCCGGGACAACTATATGTCCGGGTTCTATCTCTTCCCTCATGCTCCCAACTGCACTGACGGAGATGATCCTGTCCACCCTCAGCTTCTTCATCCCGTATATATTCGCCCTGTAGTTCACTTCCGTTGGGAGAAACCTGTGCCCGCGTCCATGCCTTGGCAGGAAGACCATCTCGATTCCGCCGAGACTACCTGTTATATATGCGTCGGAAGGCTCTCCAAAAGGGGTTTGCAGCTTTACTTCCCTGATACCAGTAAGCCCTTCCATCTCATAAAGTCCGCTTCCGCCTATGACACCTATGACCATTTCCGTCCTCCCAACAACAATAGAATCTGTAAAGTTTGTACAGCAGCGTAATTAGCTATCATTTTTGGCTTGTTTGGTCAAGGGGTTTTGTTTACATCAAAACAGGAGTGTCTATTTTAGGCAAAGCAGATTCCCTGAGGCCTGTTATTGTGGTGCAGGAAACATCACCTCTATCATCCCTCTAAGGTCTCCTACATTAAAGTCAAAGGCTTTGTCGTTCGGGTACTTCTCTACTATAAACTGGGGCCTCTTGTCCTTTGGGCCATGGCAGGCCGTACATGCGGCTTCAACGAATATTGGCCTCATATATCTGTTGTATCTCTTTCCCTCCATCTCTACCGTATCCCATACCTCCCTCATACCCCTGTCCTTGTCGAAAGTTTCAAGGATCTTCACCTCGTCAGGCCTTGCCGCAAAGTTGGGGTTTCTGTTCTTTGTTGCAGCGTGCCTTATCTTGAAACCTTCCTTTTCGGAAATCTCTTTCGCCCTCTTGCCCACTGCGCCGCATACATTTTTAAAGGTCTCCTCAGTGACCTCCATGTCAGGTTTAATAAATGCCTGGGCCAGGGAACTTCGCATGTTGATGATCTCGTCGGCCGCTGTAATTGCGCTGGCCTTTCTTTCTTCCAGCGCCTCGCCAGCCCAGATGTTGACCGGCAGGATTAAGAGCCCCAATGTTAATACAATAAATTTTTTCCGCATAAAACCTCCTCTGAATCTATTTTTTATGAAATTTACCATATAGCATATATGGCAGCAAAACTTCCCATTAAAACCAATTCGCGTTCAAACAAAGACTTTTGAATACTCAGGTATAATACCCATCCGGGTATAAATACCAAGTAAGCTTTCCTTTGGCTCAATAGGAGATATTCGAAAGCAACTTGGTCTAAAACCACTTCCACAGCCACCACTTTTCAAAGGCGACCTTTCCCCAGTGCCACATCTTCCCGGGATTTTTCAGAATCACTACAGGCTTCGGGTCTGCATAAAAATTTCCTGACGCAAACCCGGCAATATCGTGACCCAATTCAAGGAAGCAGGAGCCTTGACCATCAAACTCTTTTAATTCACCATCCTTGTTGATCTCTACAGCTATGTTGTTCGATACCACCTCAGCCTGACCATGGGCAAATACACCGGCCTTGGGAAGCATCATCCCTGACGGGAGTTTGTTGGCTGTGATATCTCCAATAGCATAAACACCTTCAAACTTCGTCTTCATGGTCTTTCCGTCAACCGGTATCCATCCTGTCTCGTTGGCAAGACCACAATCCCTTGCTACAGCCGGGGCTCTGTGTGGAGGAACCCAGGCGATCAGGTCGGCCTTGAATTTCTCGCCGCCTTCAAAGGATAGCTCTCTGCTTTCCATAGAAACAAGTTTTTTCTGGGGGTTAAATGAGATTCCCCGCTTTTCAATCAGTTTCTTTACTGCGTCACCAAGGACTGGGCCTGCCACAGGCATCGGCAATGTCTCCGGGGTATATATGGCGATATCTGTCTTTCCCCTTATCCCTTTTTTGGTAAGATAGGCGTCTATAAGGAATGCCGCCTCGTAAGGGGCCGCAGGGCACTTGAATGGGGTTGAGGCAATAACGACAGCGACCTTACCGCCTTCAAACCTTGTCAGTTCATCCCTTAAAACCTCCGCCCCTTTGAGACAATAAAAGTTTATTCCATCCCTGTATCCTGGGATTATATCCCTTATAATTTCAGCTCCGAGGGAGATAATGAGGTAATCGTAATTCGTCTCCCCTGCTGATGTGAAGACCGTCTTCTTCACAGGGTCAATCCTCTGAATATCTGCATTCAGGTATTCTATACCTTTTTTATTAAGGACATTCAGGCTCCTCTGGATCTTTTCCGGTTTTCTTTCATCAACAATAAGCCAGAGAAGGGAGGGAGTGAAGAGGTGATCCTGTTTTTTATCAATAACGATTATCTTGTGTTCCTTTCCAAGCCTCTTTCTCAACTCCGTAGCGGCAACAACCCCGCCAAAACCACCTCCCAAAACAACGATCCGCGACATAAATCCTCCTATTCCTTCTTAACTGCCGATACTGCCAGGAATGCCCCTGTCTTTGGTATCAGTCTCCTGTTCAACCTTTCAAACTGCTCCGCTATTTTTAAGTATACCCTATTATTTATCGGAAAGAAGAAAAGGCAGGTACTGGTCTCTTTCACATCAAAACCTGCCCCTATTATAAGCCCTTCAAGCTCCGGCGGTGAGATAAAATAGGCCTGGTTGTAGATAGTATCCTTGTAGAGCCCCTTTATCCTCCTGAAGAAGGCCCACGGCGACCATCTGTTTAGGACACCCACAACCAGTCTTCCGCCGGGTTTTAAAACCCTGTGCATTTCTATCAAGGCCTTTTCAGGCTCTTTTAAGAAGCATAACAGGCCGTTGGAAATAATCAAGTCAAAGGAGCTATCAACAAAGGGAAGGGTCATAGCATCCGCCACCTGAAAATTCACCTTCAACCTTACACCCTGGGCCTTTTGTCTCGCCCAGGCCAGCATCTCCTCCGAACTGTCGATCCCGATAACGTCGGCCCCTCTTCTTGCCAGTTCAATGGAGTAATTCCCCGTTCCGCATCCTGCATCAAGGACTGCCTCTCCCAATTTAACGTCAATCAGCGAAAATACAAGCTCCTTTTCCAGTCTGTCGGACAGGTTGCCGAGAGGGATTTCATACCATACATCATATTCTTTGGGGTCCCAGATCAAATGAAGAACCTTTCCCTCCACCATTGATAATAATCAACCGGTACTTTTTCAGTAAAAAGCCTAACATCGCCATCGTCCAGTCGTCTCGTCTCCATGTTTTTATTACTTGTCAGTATCTCGTATGCCTGAGAGATAGCGGCAAATTTGCCTTCAAGGGATTTGTCCGCTGGATTTTTATCCGGATGGTATTTCATTGCCAGCATCCAGTAGGCCTTCTTTATCTCAAGCCTTCCCGCGCATATCTCAACACCAAGGATTGCGCGGGCACGGTCTTCCATTGATGCAAGTTGTGTAAAGTTCATGTTCATGTTTGTTCCAAAAATAGTTCCTCATAACGCCCCCTGACCCCCTCTTATCTTAAGAGGGGGGACTTTAAACGTCCCCTCCTTGCTAAAGAGGGGAACATCTTATTTCCCCCTTTGGAAAAGGGGGATCAAGGGGGATTTTCATCACACAAGCCTTTTTTGAAAAAGCACTATCAGCGCCGGGAGATATATTATAGTAAGCAGGGCGCTGAGAGTCATCATGCTCGCTATAAAGGCCCCGACCGTCACATACGGAGTGAGAGGAGCAAACAACATTACGGAGAATGCCGAGGCAAACAGGAGGGCGTTCCTCATTATCCCCTTGCCGGGCCTCGCGGTTGTCCAGAGCAATGCGTCAGAGAGGGATTCTCCAGGAACTTGCTCCGCAAGCCGCTGTTTGAACCTGCCTATGAAGTGTATCGCAAAGTCCACTGCCATGCCAAGGGAGAGGCATGACAGCACCGATATCGGCATATCGAAATCCTTCCCTATGAAACCGACGACCCCGAATATAAGGATTATCGTAAACAAAAGCGGGATATACCCTATTATCGCCCACTTAACAGACCTGAAGTTGAAGACAAGGATGACAAAGACAGCGATGAGGGCAATCACGAACCCCTTGACCATGTCCCAAAGCACCTCGTTGTTCCAGACAAGGTTGAAGTAAGCCGTCCCGGCAGGTCTCAGTTCCATCGGTATCGGATGGGCCGCCTTATATTCTTCCGCCGCCTTTATAACGTCCCTCATGGCCTGGGCATCCCAGGTCTTGAGCTGCACCCAGATATTTGCCTTCCTGAACTGGTAGTCCACTACATTATCAAGGTCTGCGGGTTTTGCCGACATGCTGAAGAGGAAGAGGAACTGGCCTATCTCGTCCTTTGAGTCAGGGACCTTGTCAAAGGCAGGGTCGTCGTTATGCAGTACCCTATTTATCCTCTTCACGAAATCTGCGACAGATGTGGTCTTCCCGACAACAGGCAGGGTTTCGAGATGCCTCTGCAAGCCTTCTATATGTCTCATCGCCTCCGGGGTCTTTATAAAATCGTCCTCGGATGATATGGCAACTATATATGCCAAGGAAGTCCCGCCAAGGGACTCGTTCATGATGCGGTCTGCGATTCGTACCTCGCTCTTCTTGCTGAACCACTCCACCATATTGTTATTAATCTTGATCTTCGTAAGTCCGATGGTTGCGATCACCAAGAGGATAAGACCGGCATAAACCGTGACTTTAGGCCTGTGGGCGCCGAACCCTGCAAGGGCCTTGAGTATCTGCGAACTCCTCCCGGTTTCCATGTCTTCACTCATGGACGCTGTCTCCATCTTCTCAGCCTTTACGAAGGTGAACATGGCGGGGATGAAGCTGAAACTTAACAGTCTCAAGGCAACGGTGCCGAATGCCACGACCCCGCCAAAGACCCTGACCGGTATAATGCTCATAAAAAGCAGCACCGCAAACCCTGCCGCAGTCGCCAGGGCAGTATAGCGCACAGGCCTGCCTACTGCATGCATAGTCTCGACAATCGCGGTCCTCTTGTCCTTTTTCTCTCTGTAGCGGAAGTAAAATTCATTGAATATGTGGACGCTGTCCGTTGCAATGGCCATCAGAAAGACGGGGGCCATTGAACTCATAATATGTACGGGGAAACCGAGAGCGATCAGGAGCCCCATGCTCCAGACTATGCTAATCATGGCATCCATCATCAGTGTGACCGAAAGGAAGAAGTCCCTGAACATGAGGTACCTGACAAGCAGCATTACAGCGCCTGCAATCGGTGCAAAGATTGACATAAGCTTGAACATCTCAGCCCCGAATGTGTCCCTTGCTACAGGGTCGCCTGCGATGTAGTATTTTTCGTCTCCTTTTTCCTTCCCTACGATCTCCTTCAGTCTGTCCGCTATCTCCTTCCCGTCCGCCCCCTTCTCAAGGGGGATGAAGATCGCCGTTGTCTTTTCGTCCTTTGATATGATCCGGTTGATAAACATCCGGTTATCGAATAAGGCCTTCCGCAAAGCGCCGACCTCTTCATCCGTCTTCGGGGGGACTGACATGAGGGGCCTTACATTAAGCGTTTCCCCTTCAACAGTGACATTGTCTATGGTAGTGAAACTCGTTACGTCCTTTGATGCAACACCCTTCAGCCTGACTGCCTCGGAAGTGATCCGGTCTATCTTTTCGAGAGTCTCCCTGTTCAGTACCCCCTTTTCGTTTTTTATGCCGAGGGCGATCATGTCCTCGTAAAGGCCGAAGGTCTTCTCCACCTCGCTGTTCCAGACCCTCACATCCGATGTCTCAGGGAGCATGTTCTTGGGATTAGTGTCTGTCCTTATCTTCGGGAACTGGGTCAGAAAGGCAAGTGTTATAATAACGGCCAGGGCTACTACCAGGCGGGGACGGTCTACTGAAAATTCAACGAGCGAAAACTTCTTCATGTAATCCTCCTGAAGCTGATGAAATCTAAGGTCAGCATCTCACCGCAGAGACGCGGAGGCGCTGAGAAAAGCTCTTTAATTTCAGAATATTTCTCTCTGCGTCTCTGCGGTTAATTTTTCTTACGATTTTGTCAAAACTGATATCTCAGATTCGCATACAGATTGTCGTTCTTCTCAAGCTGGCCGAACATGGTGAACTCCTTTCTTCCTCCGAAGACATTCCCGCCGAGAGTGAATGATAGCTCGTCCGAGAGCTTGTAGATGGCCTCTGGGTTGAGGAGATAATCCTCGTCTGAGGGGGAATATATCCCGAAGAACGACAGCCTGAGCGTCTGGTATAAAAGCATCTTTGTGAGCCTGAGTGTCGTGTAACTCCTTATCCTCTCTTCCTTCGGGAAAGCGGAGGGGAGAGTGCTTTCATAATTCCCGTAGTCCTCCATTATCTCCGTGTAATACTGAATCCCTACGGTAAGCTCCGAGCCCAGCTCCTTCTTGTAACCAGCCAGGAATTTCCATTTGGAGTTTTCTACCGTCGGGTCATCTCCCATCCTGTCCCCTGCTGAGTCATAATACCCGCCCTCGATATTTCCGACCCCTCCGAAGATGTTGCCGGTGATGCTTCCACCATAAACAGTCAGTTCAGGGTAGATGTAGGTGAGGGTGGTAGGGTTAGTCATGCTGTTAACCATCATCCCCGACATCCGGTAAAAACCCTTGTATGCATAAAGCGATACATCTGTTGAGCCGATGTAACGGAAAAGCCTCATGGCAAGCTCTGTATCGCGTATCCTCTCTCCGGGCTTCTCTGTCTCCACGGTAGTAATTGTAGCTGCCGATGAAAAAGGGTTATACAAGTAGAACCTTGTGGAGTCAGGCAGCCTGTTGGGCTCGAAGGTCGGGATTGCCACAAGTTCTGCGGACAGCAGATCTACTGTGATCTCCACCTTTGCCCCGTCCACAGGGGCCTTCAAGTATTCCATCGGCCTGCCTGAGAAGAACGCCCCGTAGTCCTTCGGGAATACGTCGTTTATGAACATCAGGTCGCCCGTCCCCCAAGTGATGATCTGCCTCCCCACCCTTAGATCGACCAGGTCTTTTGTATAGTTGATATACCCTTCTCTAAGCTCCATATCGTCCGTTCCTGCAACCCCGTCCCTGAAGAAGTCCGACTTGATAAAGAAAGACGCGCTCCCGTCCTTTGAATGCTCGGTTAGCTCAAGCTGAAGCCTTTCTTCAGAGAGCAAATAGTCGCTTCCATTTTTTGCAGGGGGGCTGTCACCCGTGACTCGTGCGGCATAGTTACCCTGGACGAAGCCGTGAAGATCGAGGGCGTAAGCTGTTGAGCCCGTGAGCCGTGGACCGTAAACCGTAAGCAAAAAAAGAATCGTCAACGTGAATTGTAATATTCTCATCTTCCTTTCTAATCCCTGACCCCTGGCCCCTGACCCCTTCTTCATTCTATCCACCTCTTGGGCGGGTTCTTGAGAGCCCTCTCGGTAAACAACCCGTCCTCTATCTTTACGTTATATTCGGTCTTCTCAAAGGAGACCTCTGTCCTGTGGCCGTTCGCTATATTCTTCATAGTCCTCTTTGTAATTGTAAAGATACCGGAGAGCTCTTTCACCTCATCGGCGCTAAAGACCTTCTCTATATCCCCCTTCTTGCTGTAATACTCCTCTTTGAGAGGGAGCGATCTCTCCTTATCTATCCAGGAGAGCTTGTAGGAATAGTCTGTTCCCTTCTCGTCCTTAGGGACGCTCTTAATAACGAGGCAATCCCTTTCCCCGACCTTCTCCTCCTTTCCAAAAGAGTGGTTATCATCCTCAATATCCCTGCCGGAGATATCCTCATAGGTAAAGTCAGAGCCCACAAAGCTCGACCTCCTGTCTGATGCGGCGATCTTCCTGACCATATTCAGGGCAGGGATGAATATCCATCTGTCGTCGTCCTTCTTCGGGTACTTCCAGACCATGAACGACATGTTCCTGACATCGGCAGGCTGATAGAAGTAAATGAAATACTTCTGGTCTCCTCCTTCCTCAAAGTCCTTCCTGAGCATGGTCATCTCGCGCATCCTCTCCTTGCCGTCCTTCGCAATAAGCTTCATCACCACACGGGCCTTCATATCGTAGCCCGCATAAAGGAAAGCGGCCTGCGCCCTTTTTATCGCCTCCTCCGCCGTCTCTGCCGATGCTGTAAGCGGCAAGATAAGGTAGGGGATGCAAAGCAGATAAAATATAATACTCTTCATTAGAAACCTCCTGTTTACAATTTGTATTTGAGATAACATTCACTGATTGGTCTCAGCTTTTCGCTTCCAAGAAGCTCAACCTTTTTCTTAAGGCTGCGTCCCATGGCTGATTTGACCAGGTGGCTGACAGGGCAAATCGCAGCATGGTATTCTGCAAAGAACTCTTTTGAAAAGTCGTGGGACATAGTAACCTCCGTGAATCATGAATTGTGAACCGTGAGTAGCAGGCCAGGCTTTGGCCTGCCCGGACATCCGAATGGCTGTCCTTCAGTTCACGGCTTACGGCTTACGAGATTTTTCTTTTCCTTCAGATGCTCAAAAAGTACCTCCCTCATGATGTCGCATGCCTGGATGACCTTCGGGTTTGCCAGGGAGTAGTAGATATTCGTTCCCTCCCTCCTGCTCTTCAATATCCCTTTATCCCTCATGATGGCCAGGTGCTGAGATAGGTTTGCCTTTGTGATCCCCATCTTTTCCGCCATTTCCGTAACCGGCATCTCCTTATCCCGCAGCGTATTTATCACCTCAAGACGTTTAGGATTCGCCAGGCACTGGCAGATGCCGGCGTGTATTTCATAGATCTCTTTGCTTTTCATCTCGTCTCCTGATATATCAATTGCACATATGCATAATTTAGCAACTATGAAACAATTTGTCAACGATTTTGTTTGGCTTGACAACCATCCTTATTTCATTAAATATTGAGCTATGAGTAACAAAATAAAATTTTTCCTTCTAATGGCGTTCATCATTGCAGCCGTTGTATCCATAAAGCTATCCGGCCTTGACCGGCACCTGGATCAGGAAAGGCTCCGAACCTGGATATCCTCTTACGGCGCATGGGGGCCGATTGCGTACATAATCCTCTACAGCATCGCCCCATCCTTGATGTTTCCCGGTGTTCCGATCACGGTGGCAGGAGGGATACTTTTCGGCCCCGTTGGCGGGACTATCTATACCTCCATCGGCGCCACCATAGGAGCATCCATTGCCTTTCTGATTTCAAGGTACTTGGGAAGGGACTGGGTAGAGGCGATGCTAAAGGACAGGTGGAAGGAGTTGGACGCCAAGGTGGAGAGGCAGGGGTGGAAGGTGGTGGCCTTTACTCGCCTTATTCCCCTTTTCCCATTCAACATGCTGAACTACGCCTTTGGTCTTACCAGGATAAGGTTCAGCCATTATTTTTTCGCTTCATTTATCTTCATGCTCCCCGGAGTTGTTGCCTACATTCTGTTTTCGAGCTCCCTGCTTGGACTTTTTAGAGGGAATGTATCCGGGGAATTTGTGATAGGGCTGATACTGGTCGTGATAGTCTCTGCAATACCGATAATATACAGGCGTAAATCGCATTGAGCAAACTTACTCCTTGCTAAAGCTGTAATTTTTACGTTATCCTTTACTAATATGAATAATTTAAAAAAAACAAAGATTCTTATCCTGGGTGCGGGTTTTGCCGGGATATACACAGCAATTAACCTGTCACGTCGGCTGAAAAAAAGGAGTGATATTGATATCTCCTTGATAGATGTGAACAGGTATCACCTCTTTAAACCGATGCTGCATGAGGTGGCGACAGGCTCAGTAGACCCCACCCATATCATCCAGCCGATAAGGACCGTCATGAGGGGGCGCAGGTTTATCTTTGTGGAAGGTATTGTCCAGAAGATAGACATCAGTAAGAAGAAGGTTTACTTATGCGCCGAATGCACCTATTGCTCCAAGGTAAAAGAGATGAATCTTGGGGAGTTTGATATTCCAAGGCCCTGCCTGAAACCCCTGAAAAGGAAGAACCTTGATTATGACCATCTGGTCATAGCTGTGGGAGGACAGCCAAACTTCTACAAAATCCCCGGAGTGGAAGAATTTGCCCTCCCTTTATATTCACTGGATGATGCGGTTAAAATAAGGGAGCATATATCGAGCGCTTTTGAGATAGCGGACCATCTGGAGGACCCTGAAATAAGAAAGAGGGTGCTGACTTTTGTCGTAGCAGGCGCCGGTCCCACAGGAATCGAGTTTATCACGGAATTACATGACTGGATATTTCATACTTTACTGGCCACCTTTGAAAATATTAAGAAGGAAGACCCGCATCTTATCCTTGTGGAGGCAGGAAATGACATACTTCCGTTCTCTGCAAAAAATATAAGGCGGGACGCCAGGGAGACCTTGAACAACATGCGGATAGAGATAATGACCGGCTCGCCGGTCACAGAGCTGGCTAAGAATCATGTTAAAATCGCTGGGAAAAGCCCTCAGACAATTCATACAAATACCCTTGTCTGGGCAGCTGGGGTTAAAAGCAATGAACTCCTTGATTCCCTTAATCTGGAAAAGGACAGGATTGGCAGGATCAAAGTCGATGAGTACCTTGGTGTAATTGGACACCATGGCGTTTATGCCGTTGGTGACTGCGCATCATTCCAGGCAAAAAATCACGAGTTCCCTCTTCCTCAGACCGGGCAGGTGGCCGTCCAGGAGGCAGCATGTCTCGTGGAAAACATAGTAAGGGACATAGAAGGCAGGTCAAAAAAAGAGTTTCATTACAGAGAGATGGGGTCCATGGTATCCCTTGGTGAAAGGACTGCCGTCAGCAATATATTCGGATTCATAGGTCTTTCCGGCCTCATGGGATGGCTCTCCTGGAAGCTTATTTATTTAAAGCACCTTATGGGGATACACCGGAGTGCAAGGGTCATCCTGGAATGGTTCTTCGATATTACTTACGATAGAGAGGCTTCGAGGCATAAGTTCGGGTAAATAGTTTTTCACACAAAGATACAACCAAAAGTAGGCGCTTCTAAGCGAGAGCGCTATGTTTTATCAGCATCTCTATGGTTTATATAAATCACAATATGGTCGAATATAAAACCATCAAAGACTGGCCTGAGGATGAGAGGCCAAGGGAAAAGCTTCTTAAGAGAGGCCCTGAATCCCTTTCTGATGGAGAACTCCTGGCTATAATACTCAGGACAGGAGATGGAACGAGCAAGCAGAGCGCTCTGGATCATGCAAGGACCCTCCTTTCCGAGTTTAAGGGTCTACGAAACCTCGCATCCGCCGGGATTAACGAGATAAGAAATAAAAAGGAAAGAAAGGGGATTGGCCCTGCAAAGGCCGCAACCATAATGGCAGCCTTTGAGATAGGGAGGCGGTTATCCAAAGAGGAAATCAGGCCTGGTGATACCTTTCGCTGCAGTGAGGATGTATTCAGGCATTACCATTCGAACATGAGGGACAGTAAAAAAGAGAGCTTTCTCGCCATACTCCTCGATTCCAAAAACAAGGTCATTAAAGAGGTTGATATATCTACCGGCTCCCTGACTGCAAGCATCGTCCATCCGAGAGAACTCTTTAACCCCGCCATAAAAGAATCAGCAGCAGCCATGATCCTCATCCACAACCACCCGAGCGGCGACCCTACTCCAAGCCGTGAAGACGTCGAACTCACAAAGAGGCTCAGGGATGCGGGGGAACTCCTCGGGATAAAGGTCCTTGATCACATAATCATCGGCGACGGACATCATATGAGCCTTGCGGAGATGGGGTATATGAAATGATCACTCTAATTTTATTAACCCTTTTCGTTAATTAATTTGACAACAGGATCTTAATGTGGATATAATCTTTAAAACCTCGAAGCTGCAAAAGATATGTAATGACCAGAAACAACTGGTGCGGACATACGGGCCGCAAATGGCAATGCTGATGAGGCGCAGGCTTGATGAACTTTTCGCTGCAAGTTGTCTTGAAGAAATGCGTTATCTTAAACAGACCCGTTGTCATGAACTGCGCGGTAACAGGGCAGGCCAATTATCTGTTGATCTCGACCATCCCTACAGACTCATTTTTCAGTCGGCTGATGAATCGGTCCCAAGAAAACCTGACGGCGGTTTGGACTGGACTAAAATAACAGCTATTATGATCCTTAGTGTGGAGGATACACATGAGTAATACAATTCAAAATCAGTACATGCCAGACTATGTTTCTCCTCCTGGGGAGACATTGCTCGAAACTATTGAGGCAATAGGGATGTCGCAGGCTGATCTGGCTGAACGGACCGGCAGGCCCAAAAAGACAATAAACGAGATAATCAAGGGAAAGGCCGCAATAACCCAGGAGACCGCTTTGCAACTCGAAAGGGTTTTAGGCGTTCCTGCAAGTTTCTGGAATAACCGGGAACATAAGTACCGCGAAGCGCTGGCAAGGATCGAGGAAAAAGAGCGCCTTCAAAAAGATGTCGAATGGTTAAAGGAGATACGGATAAAGGAGTTAATAAAGGCAGGTTGGATAAGATCGTTTAATGATAAGGTCCAGCAGGTTCAGGAAGCTCTCAATTACTTTGGTGTTGCTTCCCCTGAACGTTGGCGAGAAATATGGCTGGGTGCTCAGGTTTCTTATCGCAGGTCCCCTGCATTCCAAAGCGATCCGGGTACAGTAGCTGCCTGGCTTCGCAAAGGGGAGTTGGACGCCCAGGGGATTGACTGTAAACCTTACGACGAATCAAAGTTTAAGGAAACCCTTCATGCTGCTCGTTCCCTCACGGATAAAACCCCGGACGTTTTTCAGGCTGATGTAGTGCGCCTCTGCGCCAAATCCGGTGTTGCCGTTGTCTTCACGCCCGAACTGCCAAAGATAAGGATCAGCGGGGCAACCCGTTGGTTAAATGCAAACAAGGCGTTGATTCAACTGAGTCTTCGTTACAAGACCGACGACCACCTCTGGTTTACTTTTTTTCATGAAGCGGGCCACATCCTCTTACACGGCAAAAAGGACGTCTTTATTGAATCAGATGGGGACACTGACACCAAGGAAGTTGAGGCTAACCGTTATGCCGCTAACTTCCTTATCCCTCCTGCCGAATTAAAGCGTTTGCCCAAGTCCGCAAACATCAGCAAGAAAGCCATTGTCGGCTTTGCAAAAGAGGTCGGAGTTTCTCCTGGAATAGTCGTTGGAAGGCTTCAGCATGAAGGGATATTGAAGCGGAGCTTTTGTAATGAGCTTAAGCAAAGCTTTGCGTGGCAAAAGTAAGAACGCCGACTGGCAAAGAAGCATAAGGAAAGTGAGAGAGGGAGAGGGGTTTGAGGAGCTATAAAAGGGGATAATTAAATCTGTCCCGTTTTTTCTTTGTTGGAAAGAACATCTTTAATAGAAGGACAGCATGAGTGATGCAATGAGTAAACGACTTACGCCAGAAGAACATGAATTGATAAAGAAACAAGAGGAACTCCTTGTTCTTGAATATAGCCTGACTCAACGGGAATTGGAACTTGCAACATTGCAGGCTGAGCTACACGATTTTGAAAGAAGATATCTGCGTTTAGTTGGTGTCTTGTATGCGCAACTCGATGATATCGAAGCTCGAATTCTTGAAACTCAATCCCGGTTAAAGCCAAATGACCAAAAGTTACATGAACAGGCTGCACAAGCCCGTGTTCAGGCGCAAGAATCTGCCCACACCTCTGGGATTGCTTTTGAAAGAAAAACAGAAAAAGAATTTAAGTCTTCGGAAAGTTTGAAGAAGCTCTACAGAGAAGTTGCAAAAGCTATACATCCAGACCTTACTACTGATGAGAAAGAGCGTGTCCGCCGAGAGAAACTAATGGCTGAGGCAAACCTTGCCTATGAAGAAGGTAACGAGGCTAAACTACAGTCAATCCTCTCTGAATGGAAAAGTAGCCCTGAATCTGTTAAAGGTGACGGCCCAGGAGCTGAGCTTGTCCGCATAATTCGGAAAATTGCCCAGGTAGAGCAACGCATGCGCTCGATTAAAGAGGAAATAGCAAATATACAAACCTCTGACATTAACCAATTGAGAATGAAGGCATGGGCCAAGGAAAGAGAGGGCCGGGACTTACTGACTGAAATGGCCTTATTGGTGACCAATCAAATTGGTGAGGCAAAACAATGTTTGGCTGCCTCGGAAGGAACTGCATATGAGCGATTATAAAGAAACTGCGCAGGAAGGGCTTGTTAGTTCTGGTAGTCGCGGACTTGCAACAAAGCCATCTATGCTTGTACGGCGTGGCTTGGATCTAATCGCTTCCCGCCAGCCTCGTGTTATTCAATTCCCGAACGATAAATCATTAGGCATTTTATATATACGTGACCTCAATTCGTACGATGAAGATGCATGGGAAGAGTTTATTGAAGCTTGCGGAATCGTGACTGTCGCGCCGGAGAAGGCGCTAAAGCTTAAACTGAATTATGAAACTGAGGCAGACCTGTCCGCACTTCAGAATTTAAAACCAGACGACCTTTATGGATTGTCAATTGGTTGGGATACAGAAGATAATGCCTACCTAAAGTATATTCTCGGTTTGACAAAAATAAAATCCCTTGATCTCAATAATTATCAGCCTGTAAGCAATGAGGATATTATTTTTCTACAAGAATTTAGAGACCTTGAATTCCTCTGCCTATTCGGTAGTGTAATCGATGATAAGGGCTTAAAGAGTCTTCTTGGGCTCACTAAGCTAAGAGAACTCCATCTTGATTTCACATCCATAACCAGTTTCGGACTCACTTTATTAAGCGAACTCAGGAATATTAATTATCTTACTCTCTCACTCACAAACATAGATGATGACGGCATAAAAAATCTCGCTAATTTGACGAGTATGAAATGGCTTGCCCTATCTGACACTAAAATCACCGATTGCGGGTTGAAATATCTGGTAGAGCTTCGAGATTTACAAACATTGCTTTTAAGCGATACGCAAATAACAGATGCAGGAATAAAGCATCTTAAAGAACTTAAGAACCTAACGTCATTAGACTTGGATTGCACTGAAATCAGCGATGGAGGCCTTATAGAGCTACAAAATGCCTTACCGTACTGTAAAATAAAAGGAAATCAACCATACGGGATGGAAAGGCTTAGAAAAAATCAGCTTTCAAGGCGAGACAAAGAAAATAAGCAGCAAATCACAAGAGAAGAAGCCATTCAAGAGCTTCGGAGAAGGCATAAAGAAAGGCAATGTCTATAATGAAAAAGTCCATCGAATAGGAGGACAACGTCGGTCAGTTGTGGGAAGAAAAAAGCAACGGCAAAGGGCTGTTTTTGATGGTGGAGAAAGACTGATAACTGTATAAGAAAGGTATTTATCACAGACCGTTTCAAGAAGTTGCGCGACGGGGAGATTGCCATTTCCGGCACTATCCTGGAATCATCGGAGGTTAAATGACAAAGTCATCATTAATTCCCATTGAACGCATAGAACGTTCTATCTTACTTCTTAGAGGCCAGAAGGTCATGTTAAGCTCTGACTTGGCTGAATTATATGGCGTCGAGCCAAGGGTTTTAATTCAGGCAGTCAAAAGAAATATTAAACGATTCCCTGATGACTTTATGTTTCAGTTGTCAAATCAAGAGGTTACAAACTTGAAATCACAAATTGTGATTTCAAGTTTAGGTTTTTAATGATTATTAAACCTGTCATCAAAGAAATCTCTTTTACAATAGAGCCGTTAGACGCCTTTGCCTTCATCAAAGACCTTCCTTACCCATTTTTCCTTGATTCCAGCTTTGACCTGAAGGGGCTTGGAAGGTACTCATTCCTTGGTCATTCACCTTACAAGATAATCCGCTCAAAGGGCAGGACTGTCGAGATAGAAACCTGTTTTGGAAATTACAGGTATCAGGGGAATGCCTTTGATTTCATAGGAGAAGAGTTAAAGCGTTTCAGCATTGCGTCCGACCATCACATCCCTTTTCTGTTGGGCGGGGTCGGCTATTTCTCATACGACCTGCTTCATCTCTTAGAGGAGATACCTTCAAAAACCATTGATGACATTGGCTTTCCAGAATGCCATATCGCATTTTATGATACCGCGATAGCCTTTGATCACCATGAAGGCAAGGGGTATGTGGCCTCTGTCACTGAAAATAAGGCGGATGAGGTAATAGAACTACTCAGAAGTGAGAAGTCAGAGGTCAGAAGTCAGAAATTAGATATTCAAACCCAAAACTCAAAACTCAAAACTCAAAACTTTGATTCTAACTTCACCAGGGAAGACTATATAAAGGCCGTCCAGAAGGCCAAGGAATATATTGCAGCCGGGGATATATACCAGGTCAACCTTTCCCAGCGTTTCTCAACTGAGATTGATATGTCTCCCTACGATCTGTATCTTAGATTAAGGGAAACATCGCCTGCCCCGTTTTCAGCATATCTTGATTTTGGGAAGGCCGCTGTACTGTCGTCGTCCCCTGAAAGATTTCTCAAAATAGACGGGAAAGAGGTGGAGACAAGGCCGATCAAAGGGACAAGACCGAGGGGAAGAACGCCCGAAGAGGACAAAAGACTTAAAAAAGAACTGGAACACAGCGATAAGGACAGGGCGGAACATATAATGATTGTTGATCTGGAAAGGAACGACCTTGGGCGGGTCTCAAGATACGGCTCGGTAAAGGTAAAAGAGGGAATGTCTGTGGAAACATTTGCCCAGGTTCATCATCTGGTTTCCACTGTTTCCGGCGAGTTGAAGGATGGTATGGAACCAGTAGACGTTATAAAGTCAACATTTCCCGGTGGCTCTATAACCGGGGCCCCTAAGGTAAGGGCAATGGAGATCATCGAAGAGCTTGAACCAATAAAAAGAGGTGTTTATACCGGCTCCATCGGATATATCGGGTTTGATGGCAGGATGGACTTGAACATTGCCATCAGGACTGTGGTTGTAAAGGATGGGAAGGCTTATTTTTCCGTGGGCGGCGGGATAGTGGCTGACTCGGACCCGGAGGCCGAATATCAGGAGACGTTAGACAAGGCTAGGGGGATAATGGAGGCGCTAAATTCAGGGATGAGGGATGAGGGATGAGGGATGAAAGACAAAATAGCGTTTGTATAAACGGCGAGATGGTTCCAAAGGACAAAGCGTTAGTATCGGTCTTTGACCGCGGTTTTTTATATGGGGACGGGGTCTTTGAGACGCTGCGCATTTACAACGGCATCCCTTTCATGCTTGATGAGCATATGCAAAGGTTGATTGCAGGGTTGAAGACACTGCGCTTTCAGAAGCTGCCTGCTGGTATTAAGGTTTACGCCTCAAAGATTATAGAGGCAAATAAAGTCAGTAGCGGGATTTTAAGAATAGCCGTTACAAGAGGCGAAATCGTAGCTGGAATTGACCCTTTACCCTGCAAAGAGCCTACTGTTATCATTACCGCGAAAGAAGGTGTTCCTTATCCAGAAGAGTTGTATTTAAAGGGCTTCAGGGCGGTGATCGCCAATATCAAAAAGGACCGGAACTCTCCTCTTTGCAGGGTTAAATCCGCCAACTTCCTTAACCACATCCTTGCGAAGGGAGAGGCCACAGATGCGGGTGTTGATGATGCCATAATGCTGAACTATGACGGGTTCTTAACAGAGACCACAGTAAGCAATCTATTCCTGCTAAAAGGGAACACCCTACTCACGCCGCCTGTAGAATCAGGTATCCTGCCGGGTGTGACCAGGAGAGTCGTCATTGAGTTAACCGGCCAAATGGGGCTTGAGGTTAAGCAGCGGGAGGTCAGGCCTGAAGAGCTTTATTTAGCAAATGAGGCCTTTCTGACAAACTCTTTGATGGAGGTCATGCCGCTGGTGGAAGTGGACAAAAGGCCTATTGGTAGTAGTCTGCCTGGAAAGACAACAATGGAGATTCGGAAAAGATACCGGCAGCTTGTTTTAAAATAGCCTGTCTTACTCTTTCACCTTTACAGTTACAAACAGCGTGCTGTCGCCCCTCTTTACAAGAAGAAGCACTGCATTTCCCTTTGTGGCCTTTATCGCTTTCTTATAATCGGAAAGGGTCTTGACCGTAACCCTGTTGACCTCTTTTATAATGTCTCCTCTGCTTATCTCTGCATTTGCAGCCGGTGAATCGGCTTCCACTTCAGTGACTATTACCCCCGATGTGTCTTCAAGGGATAAATACCTTGCTATCTCCGGTGTTATATCCTGGACATTCATCCCGAGATCCTTCTCACCCTTTTCGGCCACCGCCTCCTTCTCCTCCTTCATCTCTTCGATCTTGACCTTCAGCCTCATTTCTTTCCCTTCTCTGAGGATAAGGAGTTCAACCTCTTTCCCTACAGGGGTCGCTGCCACAAGTCTTGAGAGGTCGTTCATCTTGTCAACATCCTTCCCGTTATAGCGAAGGATAATATCTCCCCTTTTTATACCCGCAGAATCTGCCGGGCTATCCTTCACAACATCTGCGATCAATGCGCCCTTCTCCTTTGACATCCCGAAAGACTCCGCAAGCTCGGGGGTGACATGCTGGATCATCACGCCAAGCCAGCCCCTTGTTATCTTCCCTTTTTCCTTAAGCTGTGGAAGCAGTTCTTTTGCCATATTTACCGGTATGGCAAACCCTATCCCCACGTTGCCGCCACTCGGCGAGAATATCATGGTGTTTATTCCAATCACTTCTCCCTTTGTGTTAAACAGCGGCCCTCCGCTGTTTCCGGGGTTTATAGATGCGTCGGTCTGAATGAAGTTGTCGTAAGGGCCTGCGCCTATAACCCTCCCCTTGGCGCTTACAATCCCGGCAGTCACTGTCTGATCAAGTCCAAATGGGTTTCCTATGGCAATAACCCAGTCCCCCACCTCAAGCTCTTCCGAGTTGCCGAGAGAAACCGCAGGGAGGTCTCCATTGGCCTTAATCTTTATCAGAGCTATATCGGTCTTCGGGTCCCTTCCCACAACCTCTGCTTCGTACACCTTTTCATCTGAGAGACTGACCTTTATCTCTGTGGCATTCTCCACTACATGGGTGTTGGTCAATATATATCCGTCCTTTGATATGATAAAACCGGAGCCGAGGCTCTTCCTCTTCATGTCTTTCTGAGGGATGTCCCCAAAAAACTTTTCAAAAAAATCATCACCGAAGAAGTCACGGAAAGGGTCCTGCTCTTGCCCTGGATGTCCAGGCATCCCCTTGAACCCACGCTGCTTGATGACCTGGGTAGTGCTGATATTAACCACGGCCGGCTTTAAGCCCTTTACCAGCTTAGAAAAAGATTGCGGCCTCTCTTCAGGAGCGGCCGGCATGGAAGCTTTTACATCCGAGGCCTCTGAACTGCTGTGATATGAAGCAACAAGAAGGATAACAGCGAGAGATACACTACATAGGGTCAGGAAAGTCTTTAACGAGGGTACGCGCTTTTTCATTGGTCAACCTCCAAAAAATGATAAACAGTATTCTTAAAAATTACCTCACTTTAGGAAAGGAATTAATGCGGTCAAAAGTGTTTTTAACATCCGCTACGGCTTCGTAGCCAAGTATAGTGGTCTCAGGGATGCATATTTATTGTTTATCAAGCATGCGCCTGACAGTATCTATAAACTCATCCTTTATGAATGGTTTTTTCAAGATATTATTATTGTTTTGCATTGTGAAGGTAAAGGCATCCATCTCGCCACTTATATCGCCTGTAATAAAAAGAATTTTCACCTTTGTATTTGGATACAAAGAGGAGACTTCTTTGTATAACTCTATTCCATTTAGCATCGGCATGTTTATATCGATAATGACAAGGTCATAGGAGGCAGCTTTCATTTTGTCCAATGCGTCTTTCCCATCATTGGCAGTATCAACCTCATAGCCATACTCAATAAGTAGTTCAGAGCATGCTTCTCTTACTATGTTATGGTCATCTACAAGTAAAATCCTATGTGAGGTCAATGCAGACATATGCATCTTCAAAAATTATTGGGAACATATTAAAAAGATTATCGTTCATCTCAAATGCTGAGTCAATAGTTTTTGCAGCATATTTTATACAGACGGTTGGAAAGACTATATAGAGCTTGAAAAACATAGTTTCACGCATAAAGCGGCTGACCATGACAAAAAAATTATCTCTGACGATGCCGATCACACTAACTCTATTGAAGGCTATTAGAGGCTTTCTAAAGATAAGCTCTATGCCCGTTATCACAGAATCTCTGAAAAGTATCTACCAGATTACTTGGCAGAGTCCGAATTCAAATTTAATGAATGTTCCCAGCCTGATTTTATAAGGCTGATTTTATAAAGGTTACTTCAAGTACCGTTATGGGGATAATTACCTTATATTATGAGGCTTTTGCAAATCTCTAAGAAACGCAGTTTTGTCATTTCGACCAGCGGGAGAAATCTTTGTTTTTATTACACTGAAAGATTCCTCACTTCGTTCGGAATGACACAAAAGGGGACTTTTACAAGAGGCTCATTATTATCAGCATTTTCCATGGCTTTAATTACGGAAGTCATTTCCTTGGTTGGGGACAGCCTGGTGACATACTTTTTGGCTTATTTAGACAGGCTAACAAATTGAAACCATGGAGTTTATATTGGTGCCGAAGGTGGGAATCGAACCCACACGACTTTCGCCACACGCCCCTCAAACGTGCGCGTCTACCAATTCCGCCACTTCGGCATAGTCATAAATTAGCATCAACAACCCATGGTGTCAAGGGTTTTCCTTACATTGCCTACCAATAAAAGCCTTATTTCGCCTAAAGCCTTATCTCCATCCCTCTCTCCCTCAGATAATTCTTCACCTGCCTTATCGAGTACTCCTTATAATGGAAAATCGATGCTGCAAGGGCGGCATCAGCCTTGCCCACTGTGAGGCCCTGATATATATGCTCAGGATTGCCCACACCGCCGGATGCTATGACAGGTATCCCCACAGCCTCTGATAGAGCTTTTGTGAGCTCTATGTCATAGCCGTCCTTTGTCCCGTCTCTGTCCATGCTGGTAAGGAGTATCTCTCCCGCGCCAAACCCCTCCATCTTCTTTGCCCACTCTATTGCATCAAGACCGGTGGTTTTGCGGCCGCCATGGGTGAAGACCTCCCATGAAATTACGGAATCATGAGGTTGAGAAGCTAAGAGGTTGAGAGGTTGAGCGTTCTCAACTTCCCATCTTCTCAACTTCTCAACTTCTGGTTTTTGCACTCTCTTGGCATCTATAGCAACAACAATGCACTGGCTCCCGAACCTCTCTGCTGCCCTCTTTACAAATTCCGGGTCGTTGACCGCAGCTGTGTTTATGGAAACTTTATCTGCCCCGGCATTCAGGAGGTTCCTTATGTCGTCAAGGTTTCTTATCCCTCCGCCAACGGTAAGGGGCATGAACACCTCCTCGGCAGTCCTCCTGACCACGTCAAGGATTGTCCCCCTGTTCTCATGGGATGCGGTAATGTCAAGGAAACACAACTCATCAGCGCCCTCTCTGTCATAGACCCTGGCTACCTCCACGGGGTCACCTGCGTCCCTGAGCTCCAGAAACTTAGTGCCTTTTACTACCCTTCCATCCTTTACGTCAAGACATGGGATGATTCGTTTAGCTAACATTTTACCCTTTTCATTACGATGGCAAGTGAACCATATTCTTGACCGTAAAGACCTTCCAAGGTATGTTCTATATCTTCAAGTTTCCCTAATTTGCTTGTCCATCTGCCATTGTTTAATTGCATAGCTGCATGAGAAGGCTTTCGATAGAGTAAACTGCGTTGTGTGAATTTTTAGGGCTGTAAAAAGGGTGTACCT
>CAKKSC010000031.1 GCA_919902985.1 Desulfuromonadales bacterium
ATGTATTCCAGCTCAGAACCGCCGGAACAACATAAACCTTTGAGAGCTTGTTGTTGCTATAGTTTTAATGCGTTTGACCTGGGGGTCGCGAAAAAGTGCAGCTACGGCGGAACTATGGTCGGATAGAAAACTCCCTGAAGGCTTCATCATACAGTTCCGATGGATTGTCTCTGTATTTCGGCGAGAAGTGAAATATTTCGAGCCTATGTACCCCTGCTTTCCTTGCTATGGCCCCAGCCTCTCTGGCAGTCAAATGATTTTTCTTTAATGCCTTCTCCCTGTCCGCATCTAAAAATGCCGCCTCGCAGAAAAATGTGTCCGAGCCGGACGCCAGCCTTGATATCTTATCCCTGTTCTCATTGCTTATAGATGCATCGGCCACATATGCCACCTTCTGCCCCCTCGATATAATGACAATCCTTTTTTCAACAAACTCTCCGAGGGTAAATACCTTTTCCTCAAAACCTCCTCCCTTTTCAAAACCGGCAGCAAACTCAAAATCCATCGGCATCTCTTCCCTGAAACATCTCTTGAGGTCGTTCAGCCAAGGACCCACAGGGAGGCCATATTTCACAAGTGCGTCCTTGTTTATGTTTATATGGAAATTTTCCATTATGGAGAAAGCCATAGAAGGAGTCTTGTGGTCAAGATGGACCGTCTCTACTGTAAACAAAGGCTCCTTTATTAAAATGCCGTTGAAAGGCCTGGTTTCTCCATACCTTCTCCTGAACCCCTCGCTTGCAATGAACTTTGCAGTTGATACAGACTGCTCAGAGACCTCATGGACGTCAATATAGAACGTATACTCTTCAACCAGATTCCATGTATAGGCAGAGAGCTTCCCCTCCACATTCCTTATAATCCCCGGCGGCCCGAATATTCGCAGCCTTTTATCTCTTCCAAGAAGGAGTCTAAGAAGGTGGTCAAGACCTATGAAGTGGTCTATGTGGGTGTGGGATACGAAGACGTCAGACACGCGCATGAGCATGGCCGCTTCAACTCCTTCTATGCTTCCGATGTCAAAGAGGATCGCCCTCCCCTCCCTCTGGATATCAATATAGAGACAAGGGTCTTCAAATGGACCATTTACAAGCCTTGGATGGAATACAGGGACCATAAGGAGATTCTAAATGGAGATACATGAGAAATCAACATACAAAACGGACAAAGTCAGATTCGATATTGACAATCTACAGCAAGAGAGATATTTTATTCCCGTCAGAATGCATCTTGAGGAGAGATTTATATTATGATTGATTATCTAAACCAGTTGGAAGAAAAGATAACCCGTCTTACCGCGCGGTATGGCTCGCTGCGTGAAGACAATGACAGGCTCTCCGTAGAAAACTCTGAGCTGAAAAAGAGGTCGGAGGAGCTGGAGGGGGAAAATCAAGGCCTTCGAGAAACTCAGGGACATGTGAGAGAAAGGGTAGACGCAATTATAAAGAAGATAGAGGGCCTGGAGGATAAGTAGCTTGAAGCGTTCTGTCAAGGTGGAGATCTTCGGTCATGAGTATATACTTAAGGCGGACAATGAAGACAGCCACATTCAGAGGGTAGCTGATTTTGTTGACGGGAAGATGAAAGAGGTTTCAGTGTCAACCAACTCCAAAAGCGTAACAAACATAGCCATCCTTGCAGCCCTCAACATAGCCGATGAATATCTACAGATAAAAGAAGAAAGGGAGCGGGTAGAAGCAAAAGCCAGGGACATTTCCCGGTTATTAGACACCAGACTCTAACTCAATATACCTGTTCATACCCTTCTTCTTTTTTCAGATACAGGTGCGTTATCTTTAATTTCTTCTCTTCCAGAATCCTCTCCGCTTCCGGTATTTCAGCTTCTCCAACCTTGATGGCAAGGCCGCAAGGTGAGGGTATGGCCCTGGGGGACGGCATTAGCATGAAATGGATACCCTCCCTTTTCAATACCTTTTCAGCCTTCATCACCCTTGTGACGGAGCCGAAGAGGGCTATGTATTCGTTGTCGGGCATTGTAGTCAAATGTAATAAAAAAAGAGTTTGAAGAAATCTCTCCAAACCCTTTGTTTTCAATGGAGCCACCTGCCAGAATCGAACTGGCGATCTACTGATTACGAATCAGGGTTTGGAGCTTTAAAAGCTAATGTTTCAGCTGAATCACAGCTATTTCAATTTACTTATGTGGTAAACACTTTATTATAAAGTAGCCTATCGTCCGGGTAATGTTTTACGTTTCTTGTTGCTATCTTGTGCTTCTTTATCATGGCCGTGGCCGCTATCATGTTATCAATGGGGTCTAAGGTGATTCCGCTTTTCCTTTCATGCCTAAAGACCTCTCCCGCCTTGGCCGCAATATCCGCTGTTACAATCTCTATATTGCAGGCATTTATAAAGTTGGTTGTTTTCTCCCTTTCTTTATCCCGCATACCTGCTTCAAGTTCGTAGACGGAGAGGACGCTTAAGAATGCCTTGTTGTCGTCCCAAAGTGGCACTAAAAGATCTTTTGCGTACTCAACGCCACGAAGGTAATCAATGGCAACATCGGTATCAATGAGAACGCTTTGCATAGCCCCTCTTATCGGCCCTTATTTTATTGACTATCTCAACGCTGCTTTCTTCTCTCTCTTCCCACGCCCCGAAGCTGTCAATAGCCTTCTTGACGGCCCTTTTTCTCAAATACTCCTTGAGTGCCTGGGTAACAAGGGAACTAAAGTTATCCGATGCTTCCTTGGCCTGCTGAAGAACGTCTTCAGGTATCGTGATTGATGTTTTTACGAGTGACATATAATTTAAGCTCCTATTCATTCTTGTTGCTGATAGCTTCCGCGCCCAATGCTCGCTTCGATCCTTGAAGTTATTCTTCTCTTGAACTCATTTAAATCCTCATTTGCCCAGACGATACAGTTATACTGCCGGATATCAAAGTGCAGGTCTTCTATAGCATTCTTATTACAGGTCCAAATAACTTCTATTCCAAGACCTTGAGCAAAGCCAGCCTCATAATAAACACCGCCCCGATGTCCCGTAAAATCGGCTAGTAGGAAACGACTTTGTCTTATTTGTGCGATAATTTCATCATCTATTTTTCCGTTATGCTCTCTATTTATAACTAAGTGGGGATTGTACCCAGCATTCAGAATACCTTTTGAGATGGCTTCGTCATAGATTTTCATCATACTGTCATCAAACCACATTGCTACAAAGCCTTGTAGCTTATCAGCATTAACCTTCTTAAGTTCCTCTAAATGAGCCCATCCGTCAGCGTCAATTTTATATTTTCTGGTGCCTGGAGATGCTTCAGCAATTCTGCCTGTTCTTATAAGATAAGCTATTGTTTCATCAAGTTCTATCCCACATGAACACCATCCTGATGAATACCATTCAAGTTGCTGTTCGAAATATTGCCCCGCATATTCCGTTATTTTTTCCAAAGCCAGTAATAACTTGTCTGCTCGTTCATGAAAACTTGGAGTTTTTATTTTAAGAAGGTTATAAATATTATCAGTAGTTATACTGAGTTTTTGGTTTTCATGCAAATAACAAGATATATTTGCAATTTGTCTATTGGTTATTGCCCGGGAACATAGATCGGCATAAGCAGTTGGATTAATAATGTACTTCCCACAGTAAGGACAATCAACTTGATATCCCTCAAGTACACCACTATAGGGAGCAGCTACTACAAATTTACAAAATGGGCATTTCTCTAAAATTATCTCATTCAAATTTTAACCTCTATAATCTTTTATACTATAAGCTGGTATTACTGTCAAGTATTCCTTTTGTATATTCAGTAAATTTATTCATTGTTAGCCTTAATAAATCAGGTCTCACACGGGTGTAAATCTGAGTTGTCTGTATATCCCTATGTCCAAGCAAGACTTGTAACGTTCTTAAATCCCCTCCGCTTTCTAAAACATGGGTTGCGTAGCTATGCCTTAACAGATGCAGCAATCACAAAAACAAAAAAGGGCTTGAAGATTTCTCTCCAAACCCTTGATATTCGTGGAGCCACCTGCCTGAATCGAACCGGCGACCTACTGAATAGTAATCAATCCGACACTTTGTTTTTTCAGGATTGAATAGGACGGATGGAGATTAAGAGTGCTTAGGTTCCAGTCTTACGGAAATCCTGAATCCTAAAGCATCAGCTATCTTTTCAAGAGTTTCAAAAGTAGCTTTTTTATATCCGCCCTTTTCAAGCCTCGACAGTGCCGGTTGCTTGGTTCCTATTTTTTCCGCGAGTTCAGCCTGGCTGATATGGGCCTTTTCTCTGGCCTCTATCATACTTCCAAGCAATTCAAACTCTGCATCGAGGTCATGCCAGGCCTTTTTAAAACCTGGTTTTTTCATTTGCTCTTGAATAAAGTTGTCTAAATCATCGTGTTTCATTTTGTACCTCCGAATCGTTCTATATAATCTTTAAGCCTCTTCTCAGCTATTTCAATTTCACTGTCAGGTGTTTTTTGCGTCTTCTTTATGAAGCCGTGCAGCAAAACAATGGTCCTTCCTGTGTATGCGAAACAAAGTATTCTGATCTCGCCCTGCTTATCGTTGGTTCTCAGCTCGCGTATTTTATCTTTGACCTGCCTTGTATAAGGTTCTTTCAGTAAAACCCCATATGTTTTAACCATGCCCAATAGCTTTAAGACTTTCGCACTTCCTTCATCTGACAGCGAAAGAAAGAACTCTTTGACCGGCTCTTTTCCTTTGCTATCTTTATAGAAGTTTACAGTCCAGTCCATTGCCATTTTTATAACACATAAGTTATATTTAGTCAAGTTTTTATCTCTTGAGCCTCTTGCAAAAGTCTTCAAGAACCCTTCGACAGGCTCAGGACGAGCGGCCACCTTGTCTGCTGTGTGTAGCTTAAAGTTTACCAGTTAGCACTTAACAAAAAAGGGCTTGAAGATTTCTCTCCAAACCCTTTGTTTTCAATGGAGCCACCTGCCAGAATCGAACTGGCGACCTACTGATTACGAATCAGTTGCTCTACCAACTGAGCTAAGGTGGCAAGGCAAAATTGTCTTTGCAGATTATAACATTTTTAAATACCTGTCAATTCGATAAATCACTGGAGTTTCCTGAGTTTTCATCCAAAGCTTATCGATAGCTGGAAATCATCTACAGTCTTTGGTTTTTGGTTTTTGGTTTTTGGTCCTTTGAGCGCCGTTTTATCTGGATACAGCAGGTTATAAATGCCGTCAGCTATGGCATAATTGAAGAAGCTCGGAACCCCGAAAAACCTCTTTGATACAATAAGTATCCGCTCTATTATAAGCTTTAGCTTTATATTCTGGCCCATATAAACAGAGGCAAAGTAGGAAACCGCCAGCACCAGAACCACTGTATTCCTTATCGCCGTATAACTCCTGCCCCTTATATCCTCAAGATTGTAGCTCTGTTTTATATAACGGTACGATTCATCGCATTTCCAGCGGACAAGGTAGTTATTCTACCACCCGCCATATGCTCTCTTTCTTGTGAATGTCTACGGTGCAACTGCTTAGCAGCATCATCGGTTTTGTCCAAACCCTTTCACTACAACGAGATAAAGATCGTTGTAATGCACTGGAAGCTTTACAGGCACGGCATTGTATTGGACCGTTTTCTTCCATATTCCGTCAGTAAAGTCACAATCATCTAAATTTCTCGAAAGTCTGTCTTCAGTTTTTATCAATGCCTCGTCTTCTTTTAATGTTTGGTTATGTTGCTGAGCTTTACATCCTTTGCTGCCTATATCCCGAATATCATCTCATGAATCAGCTTCCGTTTCGGCTTTTTAAAACCTTTGGAAATGATTCCTGAGAATTTTGAAAGCTGCCCTTATAGACTGGCGGTAATCCTGAATTAATAGCTCATAGCACCTCCATCTCGTTGATATATCTATATCTTATCGACTCATAGGTTTTATAACTCAGGAAACTCCAGAGTTTTTTGTCTTGACTAAGGGGTCCACTATAGCTTAATATGACACCACAAATGTGCTTGAGGTGATATCAGTTGTTTTTTAATTTTAAATAAGGAGATGAAAATGCAAAAAATCGGCAAACGAAGTTGGGCAAAAGCCATCGGCATGGCATTTCTGGCGGTTGGCATACAGTCAGCCGCGCATGCGGTGGATGTGGAAGACCGGGTGGAAATACATGGCTACGGGCACCAAGGCTATTTGCAGACCACAGATAACACTTATCTCAACACCGATACCAATGGCACTTGGGATTACAACGCGCTAGCGCTGTTGTTTACCGCAAAAATTGACGATAAAAGCAAGATTTGGATGCAACTGTACGGTAATTCAGAAAAAATGCGACTGGATTGGGTCTTCATCGATTATCAATTGACCGGCAACCTCACCGGGCGAGCCGGCCAGATCAAGATGCCGCTGGGTCTTTACAATGAAATCCGCGACATCAAGTTCCTGCAACTTTCCATGTTGCAGCCGATGCTGTACCAGGAGGCCGCCGAAATCGCGCATGAAGCCTACAGCGGCGTATCCATCGTGTATAACCGTGATTTCGGCGGCGGCAACCTTTCCTGGGACGCTTATCTCGGGCAAGGGGTCGACTTTGAGGCGTCCGCCACGCTCAAAAACCGCAGTCTGGTAGGCGGACGCGTTACTTATAAAACGCCGGTTGACGGTTTGAGATTCATGGCCTCGGCGTACAACAACAAGAAGGAAAATACGGCACTGGCAGAGAAAGGCGCGCTAAAGACGTGGGTGCTCTCCGCCGATTACACCAACAACAACTGGGATATCAAGGCCGAATACGCCAACATGGACAACGACCTTGAGGGTGAGAGCAGCAACACCTATTACGCTCAGGCCGGTTACACATTAGGCGAGAAATGGACGCCGTTCGTGCGCTATGACTACCTCACGACCGATGTGGCCGAGAGAACCGATCCTTCGTATTATCAAAAAACCACGGTGCTGGGTCTTAATTGCAAAATCAACGACAGCATTGCCGTACGCCTGGAGAACCACTGGAATAACGGCTATGCGCTGCCCGTGGCGTCAGGGGAAGTCATCGCTGGCGCAGGCAAAACCGATTGGAACATGTTCGCAGCCGGCATCAGTTACATATTCTAATTTGAATGATTAAAAGGAGGAATACAAATGAAACATACAACTATGAATTATTTATTCGCTCTCTTTGCGGGCATCGCTTTAAGCATGCCCGCATGGGCCGCAGACGTGGTTGTTATCGTGAACAACGCCAACGCCAATGCCGTGGATAAGTCGTTTGTTGTAAAAATCTATACCGGCGAAACCAAGTACTGGCTGGACAACAGCGGCCCCATCTTCGCAATCGACCAGAGCGAGGACAATCCGATCCGGGCTGATTTTTATAGCAGTGTGCTGGGCAAAACCAGTGCCAACATGAAGGCATTGTGGGCGCAAAACATCTTTGCCGGGAAAGGGCTGCCTCCCAAAGTGGTCGATCCCGACGCTGAAGTGAAGAAGGTCGTCAGCACCAATAAGAACGCCATCGGCTATATTAAAGCTTCCAGCGTTGATGACAGTGTAAAGGCCATAAAATGGTAACGCCTGAGCCTCTTGCAAAAGTCTTATTCGTGGTTCGACAGGCTCGGCTCACCACAGAATGGGAAAAAATCAATAAATCAACTTAACCACTGTTCACTTTGAGCTTCTCGAAAGGGTATTTTCGGAGTTTTGCAGGAGGTTCGCCTAAATGAAACCAAAAAATGAGAGGTAAGCATGCTTAGAAACATGTCTATAAAGAGAAAGATATGGTCTATTCCCTTGGTCGTAATTTTGATCTATAGCATAAGCATGTTCACCACCTATAAATTCCAGCATAAAACCAATGACCACATTACTCATTCTGCGTACCCATTGATTCAAAAAATAAAACTGATGAGCACCGACCTTAAGGATATTCAGGAACACCTCAAGAACGCAGTAACTATAAATGACGCCACTTTTCTTAAACTGGCCAATAACAAGGCTGAGGAGTTCAGAATTGCCGCAAAGGAGATATCTCAAAACCTGGGGCATGACGAATTAGCGACCGCGGTTCAAATAAAGTTCAACGAGTATTATGCATTGGCTGTTGAGACCGCTGACATTATGATGGGGACAATAACCGGAGATGCTTCCGAGAAGATTCAGCGGATGATACCTATCCTTCAGGCACTTGAAAAGACATTGGATGAAGCCAGCGCGCAGGCATCAAAGGACTTCGAGGAGAGTCTTAACATAAGACCTATCCTGTTAATAAATGCCTTATTTGCTGTTATTGCAATTATTCTTTTATCTATTGTGGGATATTCATTCTCGAATAGTATCGGAGGCGGCATATCCAAGGGCGTAGAGCTTGCTTCATCGGTCGCCCAAGGCAACCTGAAGCATCAGATAGAAGTCAGGTCTAATGATGAGGTTGGTCTTCTATCTAAACATCTTAACGAGATGTCGGCAAATCTGCGTGAAATGCTTAACAAGGTCAAAGACGCCGCAAATAGCATAACAGATGCTATTGATGTTATTGATACTGCAAAACTTGCCAAGGGTTCATCAGCGCAGGTGAAAGCGGTTGAGGGTATTGCTCTTACAATCAACCAGACAAACAGTTCAATAAGAAATATTGCTGGTGCATCCGAAAGCTTATCACTATCAACCTCCGAAAGCTCATCAAGCATATTGGAAATGATTGCATCAATAGGGGAAGTCGCGGAAAACGCAAGCAGCCTCGCGGCTCTCGTTGATAATATCTCAGCTTCTATTGAGGAAACATCGGCAGCTGTAAATCAAACAGCCCAAAATATAGAGACTGTATTTCTCTCCTCTGAAGAGACATCCGCAACGGTTAATGAATTCAGTGCCACACTTAAAAATATTGAGCATATTGTTGATGAATCTGCTGCCTTGTCGGAAAAGGTTAAGGAAGATGCCTTTGTACTTGGTACGGCGTCGATTGATAAAACCATTAGCGGCATGAGTAAGATAAGTGATTCCGTAGACTCAACGATGATTGTTTTGCAGAAACTCGGAGAAAGGTCTTCTCAGATTGGAAACATCCTCTCTGTTATTAATAACGTAACGGAACAAACAAGCCTTCTTTCCTTAAATGCCGCAATTATTGCTGCGCAGGCCGGTGAACATGGAAAAGGATTTGCTGTTGTCGCAGATGCCATAAAGGATCTTGCAAGCCAAACGGCTTCTTCAACAAAAGATATTGGCGCCTTGATTAAGGCCATCCAAAGTGAGATACAGGCGCTTCTCACTTCGATGTCTCAGGTTTCCGGAAATGCAGTTGCAGGAGTTGGATTTGCAAGAGAGACCGGCGATGTCTTAAAAAACATAGTTGAAAGCGCCGGTTTATCTTCTCAAATAGCGCTTCAGATTCAAAAAGCTACAAGGGAACAGATGATAGGTGTTGTTCAAATAAACAACAATAGTGCGAAGATAACCGAAATGATAAGTCAGATAGCGACCGCAACCAAGGAGCAAAGAAAGACTTCGGTATCCGTAATCTCCTCACTGGATGGACTCCGCGAAATTTCCAGGCGAGTGAAAAGCGCCACCATTGAGCAACAAAAGGGGGGTAGCCAGATTAGCAATGCTGTGACCTTAGTCAATCAAAAGGTGGATGCGATAGTGCATGGGACAATTGAGCAGAAAAAGGGAAGTGAGCAGATCAGTGCATCAATGGATGAGATTAAAGTAATCAGCCAGCAGAATCTTGCGTTTGCGTCCGATGTGACTGCCTCTATTGAGACCCTTTCCAGGCAGGTAGATACCCTTACGAATGAGGTTTCCCGCTTTAATATTTAACCTAAACCAATGGATTCACTAATAATTCGACATTTCCTTGACTCTCTCTATGGAAAATACGCATATTCATATCTTAAATCTGACCCCATCTACTTCCATACCAATTTAATAAAGCGGCAGACATTTAGATTGCAGATCTTATATCCTCTTCCCTTGCAATCGGCAAGGTAGAGCTGTTCAAGCCAAAGACCGCTTATATCCTAATTATCGTGGGAATGAGCAAAAGGCAATGAGTCTCTCTAATTCTCTTTTTCCAGTTCTGATAGTGTACCCTCCTGTATTATTGCGGGAGGATTTTTAGTGCAAAAAAATATGCTCGTCAACTATACTTATTTTTTTGTCGCAGACACAAAGAAGATGGATGCCTTGACAAATTGACAGGAGATGCGATAATGGCGGTCAAATGACTGTTGCCGACAATGTAAGGGACGTGGCCGGAAGGATCTCCAGGGCTGCAGCCAGGGCAGGACGAAGAGTTGAAGATATCAGACTTATAGCGATTACAAAGAAAGTTGATATAGATATGATCCGGGAAGCAATCGAGGCAGGGGTCAGGGTGTTTGGCGAGAACTACCTGCAGGAGGCCAGGGGAAAGATTGAAGCCATTGGGCACGGCGTTGAATGGCACATGACCGGGCACCTACAGAGAAACAAGGCCAGGGACGCCGTTAATCTCTTTGACATGGTCCAGACCGTAGACTCTCTTGAACTGGCCCGGGAGCTGGACAAAAGGGCCAGGAGTGCAGGCAGGTTGATATCGGGGCTGATTGAGGTAAACATAGGAGAAGAAGATAGCAAAAGCGGGATCAGGAGTGGCGAACTGCTTCCGTTTCTGAACTCCATAAAAGAGCTGAACAGCCTTTCAATACGCGGTCTTATGACCATACCACCTTACTTCGACGATCCTGAAGAGGTGAGGCCTTACTTCAAGATGCTGAGGGAGTTGCGGGACAAGGCCAATAACTACGGTTTTCCAATAACTGAACTCTCAATGGGGATGTCCCACGACTTTGAGGTGGCGGTAGAGGAAGGAGCTACCATGGTCAGGATTGGGACTGCGATATTCGGAGAAAGGAGAAAGATAGATGTTGAAAAATAAAACAATAGGTTTCATAGGCGCCGGGAATATGGCCGAGGCCCTTATAAACGGGCTTATATCCTCTCATACGGTACTTCCCGGTTCCATAATGGTAAGCGACAGGAATGTTGAAAGGCTTGCGGTTCTTGCAGAGGGGTATAAAATCAAGGCAGTTAACAGTAACACTGAGGTGGTGTCCGGTTCCGATATCGTTATTTTGGCTGTCAAGCCCCAGGATATTTCCTCTGTGCTGGCAGAGGTAAGGGAAACGGTGAAAGATAAGCTCATCATCTCTATTGCAGCAGGGATAAAGACCGCTACTATTATAGAAACATTATTAAGAGCTGTCAGGATTGTAAGGGCAATGCCTAACACCCCTGCACTCGTGTTGTCAGGAGCGACCGCCCTCTTTGTGGCGGATGGATGCTCAAAGGATGACGAGAAACTCGCTGTTAAAATATTTGATGCAGTGGGAAAGACGGTTCTATTGAAGGATGAGGCCATGATGGATGCGGTCACCGGACTTTCGGGTAGCGGGCCCGCATATGTATTTGTTATCCTGGAGGCCCTCGCGGACGCAGGTGTGCGGATGGGGCTTCCGAGGGAAACTGCATCTCTCCTTGCAAACCAGACGGTGTTCGGGGCAGCAAAGATGGTCATGGAGGTTAAAAGACATCCGGCTGAACTCAAGGATATGGTTGCATCTCCAGGCGGGACGACAATAGCCGGGCTGAAGAAGCTGGAAGATGGAAAGATACGGGCATCTCTTATGGATGCAGTGGAGGCAGCCACATTAAGATCCAGGGAACTTTCAAAAGGATAGTAGGGGCGACCGGCCGGTCGCCCCTACAGAATACAAGGAGGATCAATGTTCGTGGCCGGTAATTTCTTATACGCCTTTGCCAATATACTGGATATGGCCCTTAATATATATCTGTGGATCATATTTGCAAGGGCCATCCTATCATGGGTTAATCCAGACCCATACAACCCCATTGTCCAGTTTTTATACAAGGTAACAGAGCCCGTCCTGTATCCCATAAGAAGGATGATGCCTTACGGTGCAGGGATAGACCTCTCCCCCCTGATTGTTATTTTAGTAATCTATTTTGTGAGAGGCTTTGTTGTGAAGACCCTCTTTGACATTGCAGTTAGGTTAAGATAAAAAGATGGAGGATGTGTGATTACATCGGCAGAAATAAGGGATAAGAAGTTCAAGACATCGCTTATAGGGTATTCTTTCAAAGACGTGGATTCCTTTGTCTCTGCAGTTGCAGAGGAATTCGAGAGGTTGACAACTGAGGGACTCAATCTGAGCGAAGAAGTCAGAGGACTGACTGCTGACCTTGAGTTATATAAGCGGAGAGAGGAGTCCATTATAAAGACGATGATGTCATCCCAGAAGGTCTGTGATGACATGAAGAGGAATGCCGAAAAGGAGTCTCATATTATTCTGTCAGAGGCTGCGTTAAATGCAGAGAAGATGATTGCCGCGGCACAGGAGAAGTTAACAGGGATAGAAGGGGAAATAGCTGAGATGCGTAGACAGAAAATTAGATTTGGAGAGGCCCTGAGATCTTTGCTAACAACACACTTCAAGCTGATGGATATTTCTAAAGATGAACCGGTGAAGGGGTGAATCGGTGAATGGGGTGGCTAACTGAAAAGAGCGCTTGTATATTTATAAATATTCATCTCCAACCGCGGGCCTCAAAAAATGAGATTGCCGGCATACATGGTGAGTCTCTCAAGGTCAGGCTTACCTCCCCCCCGGTGGATGGTGCGGCAAATTCACATGTAATAGAGTTCTTTGCAAAAAAGCTTGGAGTCCAGAAGTCAAAAATAACGATTGTGTCAGGCGAAAAGTCAAGGCATAAGACCTTGAGGGTTGACGGGGTATCACTGGCCGAGGCCGTAGACCTCTTCGGCATACCACCTTGACAGATGCATTCGGCGGTGTTTTAATACTTTTGTCTTTATAGACCACTAATCACTGTTCACTGCTGTTATGGGGCTGTAGCTCAGCTGGGAGAGCGACGCGTTCGCAATGCGTAGGCCGGCGGTTCGATCCCGCCCAGCTCCACCATTTCTATCCAATGATCCTCTTTATCGTTGCCTTCAATTCCGTAAGGTCCGCTGATTTTACTATGTATGCATCGGATGCCCAGGTGCTGAAATCCTGCTTATACTCACCATATGCAGTTACCAGCACCACGGCGAGACCTTGATATTTTTCCTTTATCGCCCTTACTGTGTTTATCCCGTCCATTCCCGGCATCCTTATGTCAAGAGTTACGAGGTCAAAGGGCCCCGCTTTTGAAAGGACATCGAGGGCCTCATTTCCGTTCGAGGCTGCTGTTACTTCATACCCTTCTTCCTGCAACTCTTCCTGGTAGAGCATTCTGATATTTTCTTCATCGTCTACAACAAGTATTTTCTTCATAGTTCCTCCTGTCCTTAGGGTTTTTCATGCCTTAACGGTAGTTTTACTATAAAAGTAGCTCCATCTCCAGGCCTGTTTATGAGATCAATCTCCCCATGATGATGTGCCACTATCCTGTTGGTAATGGAAAGTCCCAGGCCGGTTCCGGTATCCTTTGTTGTGAAAAAGGGATTAAAAATATTGCTTACAAAATTCTCAGGGATACCTCCTCCTGTATCTGTTATGGAAATGCCCACATAACACGTTTCAGCCTCTGTGATTAAATAAGTGCCTATTGTAAGGGTGCCGCCATCCTGCATTGCCTGGATGGAGTTGGTAAGCAGATTTATGAATACTTGTTTAAGCTGCTGAGAATCGCAATCTATCCTTGGCAGAGAATCTGAAAGTTCCTTTTTAAGTTCAATTTTTTTTGTCTTCAGTTCGTCAGATAACTGATGAATTACTGCGTCAATGATTTTGTTAACATTATGGATTTTAAAAGGTCCTGCGCTCTTTTTTGAAAGGATCAGAATGTCTGTCAGGAGGCCCTCAAGCCTCTCCACCTCCTTGACTATTATCTCTGCATACCTCTTTTCCGTATGCCCCTCAACTTTCTTCAGCAGCCTTCTCGCAAAACCGCCCAGAGAAGTCAGCGGGTTCCTTATTTCATGCGCCACACTTGCAGCCAGCTCTCCAAGGGCAGCCAGTTTTTCAGACTGCAGAAGTCTATCGTGGGTCTCTTTTAACTCAAGATGGGCCTCATTGATATCAGAATACAAAAGGGAGTTCTCTATTGCAAGTCCTGCCTGGTTGGCAAACATTGTCAGGAAACGAATATCCTCATCAGTGATAGGTCTTTTGTTGAAGCAGTTGTCAACTATTATTACGCCCACAACCTTTCCTGATGCCATAAGCGGCACAGAGGCAAAGGTTGACAGGCCCAGCTTCTCAGAGAGTACTGTTTCTATTGTTTGACCTTCATCCTCTGCGCCAACATTAAAAGACCTCTGCTCCCTTACCGTCCTTGCCACAATACATGGTGAATCGAGAGGGAGCCTTATGGTTTTGGCTATCTCGTTTAACCTTGAAGAGGGCACCTTACCTTCTTTTGTTTGAGCAGAGACAATTTCCAAAAGACCCCTTCTGTTTTTTGAAAACTCTCCCCAGGCCTTCCATGCGTCCTCGATAGTATCAGGACCGACACCCATCATGCCCTGAATAATATTATTCCTTTCATTTACCAGCATTAGTATGGCCCTGTTGAACTCAAGCCCATCCCCAACTGTAACTGCGGTGAGAATGATGTGAAGGAGTCTGTCAAGCTTTATTGTGGTCATCGTTGCCGTACTGATCTCATAAAGTATGGAGAACTCCCTGGCAACCTTTTGCGCCTCGGCATGATACCTCTCTTCTCTTAAACTGGTTGCAATTACCTGACTTAGAGTATATAGAAGCTCCCTGTCCTCATCGCGGAGGCTCCTTGGCCGTTCACTGCTTATGTACAGGACACCGTAAATCGTTTTGTCATCCACAATGGGTGAGGAGGCAAAAAAGGAGTACCGGTCAGCCTCATCCAGTAGTGCAAGCTCTTCTATGGTAGCATTAGAAATGTCGCTGATTGACATAAGCTCCTTTTTTGAGGCCGTAGCCCCTACAAGCCCGCTTCCAATCCTGTAACTGGCTATCTCTTCTCCAGAGTAGCCACTATCATTAATCGCCTTAAGCGATAATGTCGTGCCATTCATGTCCGTAGCGTAAATCCTGCAGTTTTCCACTCCAAACTCTTCAGATATAAGATTGGCCATTTCCTTAAACTTTGTCCCTGAATATGATGGAGAGTTGGCCAGGTGTATGATCTTGAGCAGGGTTTTATGATTACGCTCTAACACTAATTGCTCCCGACTTTTGTTAGGGCCTTATTATATACCTTCACATATTCCTTAGCCGAATGTTCCCATGAAAAATCGCATGCCATTGCATTTTGCATTATCTTTTTCCATCTCCTTTTATCTTTATACAGTTCAACGGCCTTACTAACACCCTTCAAAATGGCATCTGAAGAGTAATCCCTGAACTTGAAGCCGTTTCCGTTTCCAGTCTCTGAATTGAAGTTCTTTATTGTATCGTCCAGCCCTCCGGTAGCCCTGACCACCGGAATTGTCCCGTACTTAAGGGAGTAAAGCTGGTTCAGGCCGCACGGCTCGTACCTCGACGGCATGAGAAATATATCCGCCCCTGCCTCTATCTTGTGAGCAAGGGCGACATTGTACCCGATTTTTACCCCTGCCTTTTTCGGGTATTTACTCCCAATCTTCTCAAGGAGGTCCTGATATTTCCTGTCCCCAGTGCCAAGAAAGATCATCTGCAGATCCATTGCCATCAAATCGTCAACGGCGCCTTCAATCAGGTCAAATCCCTTCTGTCCTGCAAGCCTTGATATCATGGCTATTAAAGGGATGTCCTTTTTTACAGGCAGGGAATATAGCCGCTGAAGCTCATTCTTACAAATCGCCTTGCCTTTAATATCCTCAGAGCTGAACTTTGCAGTTATGTAAGTATCCTTTGCCGGGTCCCATTCGTCATAATCTATACCGTTAACTATCCCATAAAGGACGTTTTTTCTCTGTGCAAGGACACCTTCGAGGCCATGGCCGAGCTCTTCGGTCTGTATCTCCCTGCTGTATGCCTTGCTTACAGTGGTGATAATGTCAGAGAATACAAGCCCGCCTTTCAAAAAGTTTATCTTCCCGAAGAATTCAATCCCTTCCGGCGTAAATAAATCCCATCCAAGCCCGGTCAGATGCATGTCAAAGTGCCAGAACAGCCCCTGGTACCCTAAGTTATGAACTGTAAGCATCGTAGCAGTTTCGGAAAAAAAGGGGTCGTCCCTGTATAAGGTCTTAATATAAACAGGGATCAGCGCCGTCTGCCAGTCGTTACAGTGTATGACATCTGCCTTAAAATCTATGGCCTTGCAAAGCTCCAGTACAGCCCGGGAAAAGAATATAAACCTTTCCGCATTGTCAGGGAAATCTCCATCCGCAGTCCCATATAGATCATCCCTGTCGTAGTATTTATCATTTCTTATAAAATAGACTGGGATATTCCCTTCTATCTTACCTTTAAGGACAGTGGCCTTTTTAATCCCTCCTGCTATTGGAACTTTTATGGTAATTCCGGTTTCTCTAAGACTGAACCTTTCCTCATCAACAGTTCTATATTTTGGCATTACCAGCGCAACATCGACCCCCTTATTTTTAAGGGCTTTTGGCAGCGCTCCCGCCACATCGGCAAGCCCTCCGGTCTTGGCAAATGGGACCGCCTCCGGGGACACCATGAGTACCCTCACAACCTGGCCTCCCTCATGAACCTGGCTGACTCCTCCGGCGGAGTGGGGTTTATGTAAAAACCAGACCCCCATTCAAACCCGGCAATCTTCACAAGCTTAGGTACTATCTCGAAATGCCAGTGGAAATAGTCTCCGCAGCCATTGCTTAATGGCGCAGTATGGAGAATGAAGTTGTAAGGCGGGACACTCAGTACCTTGTCAATCCTCTTCAGGGTATCTGAAAAAATCCGCGCAAGGTTTTCAAATTCGTGCTTCTGTCCCTCATCAAAGGCGCATGAGTGTCTCTTTGGCAGTATCCACGTCTCAAATGGGGACCTGGGCGCAAAGGGCGCGATAACTATAAAGTCCTGATTTTCGGATATCACTCTGCTCCCCTGTTTTGTCTCCTGTCTTACAATATCGCAGAAGATGCACCTTTCCTTATAACTGTAATAGGCCTTGGCGCCCTCAAGCTCTTCAGTAACCCTTTTTGGCACAATAGGCAGGGCTATAAGCTGGGAGTGGGTATGCTCAAGGGATGCCCCTGCCGACTCCCCCTGATTCTTGAATATAAGGATATATTTTAGCCTGGCATCCTTCCTGAGGTCTATCATCCTGTCTCTGAATGCCCAGAGGAGATCCTCGAAATTCTTCACAGATATTGTTGACAATGTGTCGCTGTGCTTTGGGGACTCTATGATTACTTCATGGGCCCCAATGCCGTTCATTCTGTCATAAACCCCCTCCCCTTCTCTGTTCAATTCTCCTTCAACGCGCAGGGCAGGGAATTTGTTTGCTACGACCCTGAGGCTCCATCCAGGTGTATTTGGTTTTGTGCTGTTCTCTCTGTAACAAAGGATTTCAGGTGGAGTAGCTCCCTCATTCCCAGGACAAAAAGGGCAGAACCCCCCCTTTTTCTTTTCCTCCATCATGGTGAAATCGGTGGGTCTCATACCTCTTTCCGTTGATATAATCACCCATCTGCCTATGATAGGGTCTTTTCTAAGTTCCGGCATCTATATTCCTCCTTCATACTTTCTTCACTCTTCATCTTTTCCCTATCAATGGTGTTTCTTCTCCGCCTCTTCCTGTTCCTGCTTGCACTCTATGCAAAGGGTCGTTACAGGCCTGGCCTCAAGCCTCTTCTCCCCTATCTCTTCCCCGCAAACCTCACATACTCCGAAATTTTCGGCAGCAATCCTCTCCAGGGCCTCATTGACCTTGGCTATCAGCTTCCTCTCCCTGTCCCTTATCCTGAGGTCAAAGCTCCTGTCGGATTCCATAGCTGCCCGGTCTACCGGGTCAGGAAAGTTATCCTTTCCCATGACATTCATCTCATCAACGGTCTTTCCTGCCTCATCAATCAATTCGGAGCGCTTCTTCAGGAGAATATTCCTGAAGTGCTCTAATTTTTCCTTTTCCATTTATACCCCCATTTTACCAAAGAGATACCTTACTCCAAGTTTATCAATGAGTATTTGACTTATCTTGTATTGTGAAACACAGGTTGGTATTTAATCGAAGAATGATATTCCAAAAAAATGATGATGTAAAGGAAAAATAAAAAGCCGTACTTTATACAAATAGAGGCGTTTCTAAATCGCCAGTGACCCTTGAAACCCGGTTCAGTGAGCGCTCAGACAAGTGACAGGAGAACCAGGGCAAACGCATTTAAACTTCACGTCCACAAAGGATTTTACTCAGATAGTCATTATCCCAACCGGCCTTCAGTCTTTTCCCTTTGGCCCCTCTCT
>CAKKSC010000032.1 GCA_919902985.1 Desulfuromonadales bacterium
TTTAACGGCAGGTTACCATCTTAAACTATTGTCCGAAAATTGGGGTCCACTATACCCCTATTACTCCGTTACTGATAGCAAATGCAGCTGACAAAGAGGCTGGATCAATATCGGAATCAAAGGCAATTGTCACCGTTGACTTGATGTCGACTACAGCGGCATTGTTGACAGGATTAGTTGAAATGATGGATAGTAATGGCTCGGCATCCTTATTGTTCGAAGTTTCTCCTCCTCCACTTCCGCATGCTATTAACCCAAGAAAAGATACAATGATAACTAATAAAGAAGAATATTTACTGCACGAACGATTGACCAATATGTTACAACTATGCATAATATTATTTACCCGATAGTTAGTCAAACAGTGTCTGGCATCAAATCCATCTATAACTCCAAAAATCGAACTATTTACATCATTTCTATCCCACTTTTTTTCATTATGGCAAGAAATAGCACTAAGGTCAAGGGTGTCAGCATTTTGTCACATTCTTTTCATCTCACACGGTTCTAATACCAATTCGCATTCAAATGAAAGATATGAATGCTCAGCTATAATATCAAGTAAGCTTTCCATGAATCAGTTTGAAAGCAACTTGGTCTAAATATCTTGCATCACACCCCCTCCATCTGTTATTCTCATAGCCTATGAAACCGATAGTAGCAATTGTAGGAAGACCGAACGTAGGGAAATCCACTCTCTTTAATCGCATATCAGGCACAAGGAAGGCTATTGTGGACGACATGCCGGGTGTAACAAGGGACAGGAACTACTTAGACGTCACATGGAATGATCATACCTTTACTCTGATTGATACAGGTGGGTTTGAGCCGGAGGTAAAAGAAGGGCTGTTGGCTCAGATGAGGGAGCAGGCGATGCTTGCAGTCGAGGAGGCAGATCTTATCGTATTCCTGGCAGACGGAAAGGAAGGTTTGATGCCGGCTGATTTCGAGGTTGCCGACCTTCTGCGGCGTTCAACCAAACCGCTGGTATTTGCGGTAAACAAGATAGATTCCCAGAAAAGGATGGAGGGTCTTTACGACTTTTACTCCCTTGGGTTGCCGGAACCGATCCCTGTATCTGCGGAGCATGGGACTGGTACTGATGATTTGATGGACAGGATTTTAAGCCTCATCCCAAAATACAGCGAAGAACCTCTGTCCGAGGATGTCACACGACTCGCTGTTATAGGAAGGCCTAACGTGGGGAAATCGTCCCTCGTAAACAAGCTCCTCGGTTACGAAAGGGTAATAGTAAGTGATGTCCCTGGGACAACAAGGGATACCATAGATACATTGCTCACTGTAGATGACAAGAGGTATCTCCTGATAGACACAGCCGGTATAAGGAAGAAAGGGAGAGTCAGCCAGAAGCTTGAAAAATACACAGTTGTGCAGGCCTTAAGGAGCATGGACAGGTGTGACGTGGTCCTGCTGATGATAGATGCATTGGAGGGCGTCACAGAGCAGGACACCAAGGTAGCAGGTTATGCCCATGACAGAGGGAAGGGTTGTGTCATTGTGGTAAACAAGTGGGACCTGATTGAGAAAGAGACAAAGACTTACGAGAAATACGTTGATGACGTCCGGTTCAAGCTTAAATACCTGGCTTATGCACCAGTCATATCCATATCCGCCCTGACAGGGCAGAGGGCAGTGAAGGTACTGGAGGTCGTTGACAAGGTCTCTGCCGAATGCAGCAGAAGGATGGGGACAGGTGTCTTGAACAGAGCATTTCAGGAGATGACAAAGGGACACATGCCTGGTATGTACATGAACAGGGCTGTGAAATTTTATTACATAACCCAGACCAGTGCAAAACCACCCACATTCACGCTATTCACCAACTTCCCTGAAGGGGTACACTTTTCTTATGAGAGATACCTGGAAAACAAACTGAGAGAGGCCTTCGGATTTGAAGGGACACCGATAAGGCTCCAGTTCAGGAAGAGGGGAAGGTGATCAGTTAAATCTGTTCATGGCCGCCTCAACACCTTCTGCAATGACCGTCTCAACGGCTTCGGCTGCCCTTTCTATTCCATCCTCTATCAGAGGCTTTTCAACTTTAGAGAAAGGGCTCAGGACGTAGTCGGAAACCCGGGGCTCCTCCTTTGGTCTTCCTATCCCTATCCGCACTCTTACAAACTCATTGCCTCCGGTTTGCTCGATGATGGAACGCAGGCCGTTGTGACCCCCGTGCCCACCCTTCTCCCTGATCCTTATTTTCCCTGTCGGAAGCTCCAGGTCGTCACAGATAACTATGCAGTCAGATGGATTCAGCTTATAAAAAAACAGGAGTGAAGAGACAGATTCTCCACTCCTGTTCATATATGTCTGTGGTTTTGCAACGATGACGTCCTCGCTGCCAATATTCCCCTTGCCAATTATGGCCTTAAATTTAAATTGGTTCAGCGATATCCGGTTCTTATCGGCAATGACATCTGTTACCATAAACCCGATGTTATGTCGGGTTTTGACATATTCATCACCAGGATTTCCAAGGCCGACAATCAGTTTCAAAAGGCCCTCACCCCTGCCTTATTTCTTTGCGGCAGGCTTCTCCTCTTTCTTTGCTCCTGCAACCTCTTCCTTCTTTGGCTCTGCCAGGCTTGCGGCAAGCTGAGCAGCTGCCTCTTCAGGTGTTGCAATCTTTTCGGCAACAGGAGCAAGTATTGCCACGACCGTGTCGCCAGCAGGGTCCAGGACCTCAATACCTTCAGGCACCTTTACATCCTTCACATGAAGGGAATCACCTACAGCAAGGCTTGTGACGTCAACTTCGACAAAATCTATCAGGTTTCCCGGAAGACACCTTATATCCAACTCTCTTCTTGCATGCTGCTCGATCCCGCCCTCCTTAACTCCCACTGACTTGCCGATAAAATGGATCGGTATCCTTGCATTAATCTTTTCATCCATCAGGACTTCACACAGGTCTGCGTGAAGATATTCCCTTTTTAATGGCGCCAGTTGAAGTTCCTTCAAGAGTGCAACCCTGTCCTTTTCCTTTTTCCCTTCAAATTTGAGGGTTATCAAGGTATTGCGCCCTGATTCAGACGATATAATCTTTTTCAGGTCAGTCGGGTTCAGGCTCAAAGTTATAGGTTCCGTCTTGTGCCCATAAAATACAGCAGGAATAAGCCCTTCCTGCCTCAGCCTCCTCGCGACTCCTTTGCCGGTGGTATTTCTTACTGTTACCGCTAATTCACGCTGTTCCATTTTATTTCCTCCTTAATTTAAACATAAAATTTATCTGTTATTGAAAGCTTACTTGGTATTTATACCGGGATGGGTATTATACAAATAGCGAGCTCACTGAATCACCTACATATACCCTTTTTATTGCCTCTGCCAGTAAGGATGCCACAGACAGGACCTTGATCTTATTGCATGCAGCCCCTTCTTTTGTAAGAGGGATGGTATTTGTGACAACCAGTTCCTCCATTACCGACTGCTCGATCCTTGAGATAGCAGGACCAGAAAGGACTGGATGGGTGCTGATGGCATATATCTTTTTTGCCCCGTTATCCCGGACCGCCTTCGCGCCCTGAGTCAATGTGCCGGCAGTGTCCACCATATCATCCACGATTATGGCAACCTTTCCACTTACATCTCCGATTATATTCATTACCTCCGCCACATTTGGAGCAGTCCTTCTTTTATCTATGATTGCCAGGGAGCAGTTTAACCTTTTGGCAAATGCCCTCGCCCTTTCCACCCCTCCGGCATCCGGGGAGACTATGACTATGTCATCAGCAAAGTTCTTTTTGATATAGTCGAGGATCACAGGGGTTGCATACAGATGGTCCACAGGGATATTGAAAAAACCCTGAATCTGACCCGCATGCAGGTCCATGCAAAGTATCCTGTCCGCGCCAGCCGTTGTAATAAGGTCCGCTACCAGCTTTGCAGTTATCGGCGTCCTTGGAGCAACCTTCCTGTCCTGCCTGGCGTAACCGTAATAAGGCAATACCGCCGTAATCCGCTTGGCAGACGCCCTCTTCAGGGCATCCATCATTATAAGGAGTTCCATAAGGTTGTCGTTACCTGGACGGCAGGTGGACTGCACAACGAATACATCCGCCCCTCTGACATTTTCCTCTATCTCAACAAAGATCTCACCGTCGCTGAACCTCTTAACAGTCGCCTTGCCAAGCGGGATGCCAAGGCTATCACATATCTCCTTGGCCAAGGGCCTATTCGAATTGCCTGAAAACAGTTTTAACTTTTCCATTTTTCCCTTCATTCACGAACTACAGTTTACGACTCACTATTTTCAAGCTTTCTGGCTGGGGCGGGAGGATTCGAACCTCCGAATACAGGTATCAAAAACCTGTGTCTTACCGCTTGACGACGCCCCAATTAAGCTATCTGCATCCCATTTGCTATCTCTTTTTCATACTCAGCTATGATGGCCTTCTCTATCATTCCCCTCGTCTCATTGTTTAACGGGTGAGCTATGTCCTTAAATGTGCCGTCCTTCTTCTTCTTGCTTGGCATTGCCACAAACAGGTTGGTCTCACCGCTTATTATCTTCAAATCCCTGACAACAAAGCATCTATCAAAGGTAATGGTTGCGTAAGCCTTCAGTTTCTCCTCATTAACAGGGAATACCTTTACTTCAGTTACCTCCATTCTCGCCTCCTTAGATGTGCTATATGTTTTCAGCTAAAAAAGACAGCCAACCCCCATGCTCCAACAACAGATGCTTAAGCGCACGCTCAGCCGCTTTCCTGTCTTCAAAAAGACCAAACACAGTGCCCCCGCTTCCAGACATAAGCGCCCTGAGCGCACCCGAAGAGAGTACTGAATCCTTCACAGTCCCTATCTCTGGATGCAGCCTTAACGCGGCGTCCTCAAGATCATTATGAAGTAACTCTACCACTCCTTCAATACCAATACCATTGAAGGAATTTGGCATATTAATACCAAAACCTTTCTTTGTCAACCCTATTTTTAAGTTTAACCCTCTGTAAACATCTGCCGTGGATACAGGGATAATGGGGTTTACCAGCACAAACCAGAGCTTAGGGAGTTGAATCTCTTCAAGCCTGTCCCCTATCCCCCTCGCAATTGCAGGTCTTTCAAATATAAAGAACGGGACATCCGCCCCGAGATGGAGACCGATTTTCATCAATTCATCCCTTGAAAGGCCGAGACCTAACATCTGGTTAAGACCCACAAGGACAGTTGCTGCGTTGCCGCTACCTCCTCCGAGGCCTGCCGCTACCGGGATATTCTTCGTTATCTCTATCCGTATTCTTACCCTGCCTGAATATCTATTCAGCATTGCCATTGCCGCTTTATAGGCAATATTGCCTTCTCCTGATGGAGCGGAGCCGGTAGATATAACCTCCAGACCTTCCCCGTCCTCGACATGCAGAGAGATCTCGTCATAGAGGCTTATTCTTGTCATTATGCTTTCAATCTCATGATACCCGTCTTCTCTCTTCCCCAGGACATCCAGCCTGAGGTTGATTTTGGCCGGAGAAAGGAGCTTCAGGGTATTTTTCATATCAACGGATATTCTCAAAAAAAGTTGGGCAGGTCAAGCTCAAAAAAAACAGGTTTGCCTCTCTGCCCATTTTCATATAGAGTACCTTCATTATGAGTAGCAGGCATGCCCTGATAATATTTGCCAAGGCCCCGATCCCTGGACAGGTAAAGACAAGGCTTCAGACTCATCTTTCCGCTGAAGAATGTGCAGAGCTGCATGCATCTTTTATAATTGACACCATCAGGATTGCCAACAGAGTTGCGGGCGCGGACATATTCATTTCCTGCCATCCCGATATCAAGGACCCCTTTTTCCAGAAGGTTGCACACGATCATGAAGTCAGACTGATACCTCAGAACGGGAATGATCTTGGGGAGAGGATGGCTAATGCCATAAGGGACACCCTCTCAATTGGATACCAAAAGGTTGTCATTATAGGGAGCGACTCTCCTGATCTTCCTCCTGAATATATACAGGAAGGGTTCAGGAGGCTTGATTCGTCAGATATGGTGATTGGACCCTCGACCGACGGCGGATACTATCTCATAGGTGGAAGAAAGGAGTTGCCTCTCTTTGACGGCATCCCGTGGAGCAGCAACAAGGTATTCGAGATGACCCTAAAAAAAGCCAGAGGATACGGCTTAACCTTGTCCGTGCTTAATCAGTGGTACGATATAGACACCTGGGAAGACCTGCTTAGATTTCGTATTTCGGACTCCGTGTTTCGAGCTCAAGCCAATCAAAAGATACTATAATGTTAGTGACTCTGAAAAAAGACTTGCAATATCTACGACTGTTGCAGATAATTGACTGACACCTTAATTGATTCATTCATAAAAACTAAAAATTAACCGCAGAGACGCGGAGACGCTGAGTTAAACATCTTTAAATTATCGATTCTTTTCTCTGTACTCTGCGCCTGCGGTGGGAATAAGAGTTTTTACTAATTTATCTTAATTAAAGCCTTCAGTTTTTTGATAAAGTTTTATCTTCGGGAAGACCATATTGGAAATCGAACTCCCCCATGAAATCCTTTCATTAATAACCTCCCAGGAAAAACCTGACTTAAAATCTCTCAAGGAATATATATCGCGAGGCCATGAGTGGCTCCTTGCAAGGCACCGCAGCGGCTCATCCGGTTTTGAGACCGTAAACGGTCACACCCTCCTCATAGACAGGCTGCTTCAGAGGCTTTTCCTCGATGCAAAAAACGAAGGCGTGAGGCGTTATTCAACTGATGAGGAGAGGTGTTCTATCGTGGCAATAGGCGGTTACGGGAGGAGTGAGCTCAACCCATATTCCGATATAGACGTCCTGTTCCTCTATCCATCAAATATGAACAGCTATCTGAAATCGCTTACAGAGGGGATCCTGTATCACCTATGGGACCTCGGGCTTACAGTCGGATTCAGCACAAGGAATACGGCGGACTGCGTGAAGATAGCGAAGTCAGACCTCACAGCCAGGACAGCGCTTATGGATACAAGGCTTATTGCAGGGGATGAGGCCCTTTACGTGGAGATGGAAGAGGTGGTACTGAAGGACGTCATCGGCAAGGGGGTTGACGATTTTATCAGGGATAAGGTGAAGGAGGGAGAGGAGAGGCATGCTAAGTACGGCTCTTCGGTCTATATCCTCGAACCTAATATAAAGGAAGGGGAAGGGGGGCTCAGGGACATACATACTGCCCTTTGGGTGTCAAAGGCCAGGTTCAAGGCAGGGACCTTCAGGCAGTTGATGAAGAAGGGAGTGATTAACCCGAAGGAGCTTAAGTTCTTTGAGAGGTCTACGGAGTTCCTCTTCAGGGTGAGGAATGAACTCCACTACCTTTCCGGCAGGAAGAACGATCAGATGATGTTTGATTACCAGGAGAAGATAGCGGCCTTCATGGGGTTCAGGGACACAGGGCAGCATCTTGCTGTGGAGGGGTTTATGCGCGGATATTATATTTACGCACGGAACGTCAGCCAGTTCTCCAGGATGCTTATAAAAAGGGCGTCAGCAGGGCCGGGGATTGGTGGAAGGCTCCTGCATAAAATGATCCAGAGGGAGATAGGGGAGGGGTTCAAGGTTTTTCACAACAGCATAACAGTCACATCCCCTTCCCTCTTTGAGAAGACCCCTTTCCTGCTTATGAAGGCCTTTGAACTGTCCCAGAGACATGCCCTTCCGTTAAACGACTTTACAGAGGAGCTTATCAGAAAGGGCCTTCGTCTTGCGGACGATTCATTCAGGCGCTCAAACGAGGTAAACGCCTCATTCCTTGCTGTCTTAAAGGGGAAGAGGGATGTATACGAGACCCTCGCAACGATGCACGACCTGAGGTTGCTTGGGAAACTCATCCCTGAGTTCGGAAAGACCTTCTGCCGGGTCCAGCACGACATATATCACGTCTACACCCTTGATGCCCATTCCCTGTTTACGGTGATGGAGCTGAGGAGGCTAATGGAAGGTAAATATGAGAAGGAGTTTCCTTTCCTGACTAATCTTGCAAGAGAGATTGACAACCAGCATGTACTTGTTCTGGCCGGCCTCTTCCACGATATTGGTAAGGGAGGAGGTCGAGACCACTCTGATGCCGGAGCTGAGATGGTAAAAGAGATAGCGCTCAGGATGGGCCTGCCGGAACCCGATGCAGCGGTACTGGAGTTTCTTGTGAAGAAGCACCTCCTGATGGCCCACATATCCCAGAGGAGGGACATATCTGACGAGAGGCTGATCCTCGATTTCTGCCGGGAGGTGGGTGACCCGGAGAAGCTTAAGATGCTTTATCTTCTTACGTTTGCAGACATAAGGGCAGTAGGTCCTGATGTCTGGACCCCATGGAAGGGGGGTCTCCTTGAAGAGCTTTATATGAAGGGCGCCGAGGTATTTGACAGAAAGCTTACGTCAGGGAGGATAGATGAAAGGATGGCAGAGAGGCTTAAGGAGGTCTCACGTATCCTTGAAGGCGAGGTCGGCGAAGCACATGTTATAGATTATTTCAAGTCCCTTCCTGCCAGATATTTCAGCGCGGCCCGTCCTGAAGTCATTGCCGGGCATATTATGAAGTTCAGAGGTTTGAAGGAGAATCCGATATCGATAAGCATAGAGCATCACAGGGAACTCGGCTTCAGCACCGTAACGGTATGCACCCTTGACCTGCCGGGACTGTTTTCGAGGATAACCGGGGCGATGGCGGCAAACAGCGTAAATATCCTTAACGCCCAGATATACACAAGGAATGACGGGACAGTCATTGATATCTTAAGCGTAAGTGATCCGTTCGGGCGACTTATAGAGGATGAAAGGAAGTGGCAGGAGTTGAAGAACTGCCTGGTCTCAGTCATTGAGGGAAGGGCCCATGTTGATGCCCTTCTGGCAAAGAAGACAAGGCCTCCCATTATCAGGGAGAAGGTGAGGCCGAAGCACTCTGCTATTGTTGAGGTAGATAACCTCGTTTCAGACACCTACACAGTCATAGAGATATATGCCCATGACAGAGTGGGTCTTCTATACAGTATTACCAGCACCCTTGCAAGGCTCGGTCTCTATATAGATGTGGCAAAGATTGCAACAAAGGGTGACCAGGCAGCCGATGTCTTTTATGTGAAGGACATATTTGGCCACAAGATAGCCGACCAGACAAAGTTAGACAGGATAAAGACTGAGATACTGAAGGTTGTATAAATTTATACCAAGTTGCTTTCAAACATCTACTTATGAGATTGGCGAAAGCTTACCTGGTATTAGGGGTTATTTCCCTTTGGCCCTCTTTTCATCCAACACCCTGGAACCTTCCAGAAGAAGGTTCATGGTGTCCATTGTTACATTTATATCATCTATGTGATGGCCATGGAATATGTGAAAATTTCCTTTATACCATTCCATGAGTTCAAAGAATGCCTCATGACCCGTCAGATTCCCCACGTGTACGTTTACTATCTTACCGCTCCTCAGGTATATCTCGCCCTTCTCTTTATCTTTTATCAGGATGATCTTTGCTGTTTTAAGCCCTATATTCAATAGCTGTATTATATCGACAAGGCTTAAGTCCTCCAGGCTTCCAGAGACACCTTTCAGTTCCTCTTCTTCCGCAACAGGTGGTTTAGGTTTCCTGACCGGCATAATTTTGGATATTGACTTTATCTTTGATGAGAGGTCTTCTACATCCAATGGCTTTACCAGAAACTCAACCCCCGGGTCCGTCAGCTGTTGAGGAAGTTCCTGGGTGGGAACTACAATAAAAAACGGGATGGTGTTTGTGGAGCTCTCCTGCCTCACTGTGTTGTAGAAGCGGAACTTATCGATACGGAGTGTTTCTGAATCGGCTATAAACGCATATGGGGTCTTTTCTTTCAGATACTGGACGGCCTCCACTGATGTTGTTGCCGAAAAGATATCGAATTCGTCATTGTTCAGGTTCAATTTAATCAAGGCCGATATGGCCTCATCTCTGTCAAGGACAATGACCCGTTTCCTCTCTGCTGTCTGACGCTTTTCCTCCTGTATAACGGAGAGAAATACCTCAATAATTTCAGGGTCAAACTGGGACCCTGTCTTCTGAAGTATCTCCCTGGCGGCCTCTTCACTTGTCAGCGCCTTTCTATAAGGCCTGTCCATGGTCATGGCCACGTAGGAATCCACAACAGAGATTATCCTGCTTCCCAGGGGGATATACCTTCCCTGGAGCCCTTCTGGATAGCCATTCCCGTCGTAATGCTCATGGTGATGGGCGATTATTGAATCAACATTCCATGGGAAGTTGATATGCTTGAGGATATGGACTGTGTTCAATGGATGGCTCTTTATTACAGTAAGCTTCTCTCTTTCCAGCTTACCTTTTTCGTCAAGGATCTGGTGTTGTATCCCTACCTTGCCAATGTCCCGGAGAAGGGCGGAAATATGAATGGCGTCTATCAGGTTTTCTTCCAGTTTCATCTTTATGGCGACCTTTTTGGAGAGGTTGGCTACCAGATGGTCGTTATTGAAGAAATACCTGTCATTCACCTCGAAGACCTGAAGAAGTCTGTCTGTAAATGAAAAGAAGAAATCCTTGAACCTTGAAGACTCGTTAATGAGGTGGTTTTCTGTCCTGATGTGGTTCTGGATAAATTTTGCGAACTCCTTAAGATTCAGTGTACATTCGGATATTGTATCCTTATGGCCCTTTTTCTCCGCTGGGGTTTGGGGGAGAAGGAGGATCTTGATCCCTGGTCTTATCTTTTCCGCCAGTTCCTTGAACTCCTGGTCATCCATCCCCTCAAGGGCTTGAGAGGCCAGAATGACGTCAATATCGTTCTTTTGCAGGATGTGGATGGCCTCAAGGGGCAGAGAGGTTGAAAACACTGGACAATCTCCACTCTCCAGCATCGTTGCGATAAGGCTTAATTCCGTATTGTCGCGGTTAAAGATGAGAATACCTTTATTTTTGTTCATATTTTGGATAATTTATCTGCTTACCGCCGCCTTGTCAAGCCTTTACCCACCACTGAAGACACAGTGCTGAAGAAAACCTTGACTGAAGGCTAATTTATGCCTAAAATGAATATCTGCGGCAAAGAGACCCGGCCTGGATATCTCTAAGTTGGATTGGAGGAATGACCTTGGCAAAAAAAATGGGTGAACTATTAGTTGACGCCGGTCTTATCTCTGCCGATCAATTGGCTAAGGCTTTGGCAAATCAGAAGGTGAACAAGAAGAGGATCGGGGAGATAATAGTAGACCTCAAGATGGCTTCTGAGATGGATATTCTCCAGATCCTTTCCTTTGAGCTTGGGGTAGATTCAGTGGATTTGTCCAAGACTGTCGTTGACCCCATGGCTATTGAACTGGTACCTGAAAAGGTTGCCAGAAAGCATAGCCTGTTGCCGATAAGTGTTGACGGAAAAGTCCTTACAGTTGCGATGCTGGACCCTCTTGACTTCGAGGGCTTGGATGATATAGCGTTTGCTACAGGATACAAGGTAAAGCCAGTGGCTGCCACGAGGACTGAACTCATTCATGCCATTGACATCCATTACAGCGCTTCCGATTCCATTGCAGAAATATTGGTTAAAGACCTCTCCAAAGCGAAATCGGAGGTAGAGGTCGTCGTAGAGAAAGAGAGTTCGGATGTAGCGACACTCAGGAAAGAGAGTGAGACCCCTCCGGTAATAAGGATGGTCAACCTGATGATCTCCGATGCCGTAAAGTCCAGGGCCAGCGACCTTCATATGGAACCTCAGGAGAGGAGGCTCCTGATAAGAAACAGGGTTGATGGTCTTTTAAATAATGTAATGGAGCTTCCAAAGTGGATTCAGGGATCTATAGTCTCCAGGGTGAAGATAATGGCAAGGATGGACATTGCCGAAAAACGGATCCCCCAGGATGGCCGTGTAAAACTGAGGGTTGATGGAAAGGAGATAGACCTAAGGATATCGGTCCTCCCTACCCAGTATGGAGAGAAGGTAGTCATGAGGCTCCTTGATACCAAATCGGCGGCTCTTCCATTGAGCGAGCTTGGCTTTACAGCAGAAGAGCTGAAGAAGATTTCGGTCTTGATATCGAAACCCCAGGGCGTCATCCTTATCACAGGACCAACAGGCAGCGGAAAGTCCTCTACACTCTATGGGATTATTACCCTACTGAAGTCAGAGCACCTGAACATCATTACCCTTGAAGACCCTATAGAGTACGAAATTGAAGGTGTAAACCAGGTCATGATTGATGAGAGGGTCGGCCTTACCTTTGCAAATGGTCTGAGATCTATCTTAAGGCAGGACCCGAATGTGGTCATGGTGGGAGAGATGAGGGACCGGGAGACAGCAGAGATAGCCATGCAGGCATCTCTTACAGGACACGTGGTATTGTCGACATTGCACACAAACGATTCAGTCGCGTCCATTGTCAGGCTCCTTAACCTGGGCATTCAGCCTTACCTTATAGCATCATCTGTTAATGGCGTCATTGCCCAGAGGCTTGTCAGGGTCATCTGTCCACATTGCAAGGAACAGTATGTCCCTTCTACAGAAGATCTGCTTAATATCAGGATGAAGGACACGGAAACAGCCCCTTTTAACGTGTACAGGGGAAAAGGGTGTGACCACTGCAAAAATAGCGGATACAGCGGAAGGACAGGAATATACGAGGTCTTTCCGATGAGCGCAAGGATAAAAGAAATGATTGCATCCAGGGCGTCTGAAGGTGAAATCAGACAGACTGCTATCGCCGAGGGGATGAAGACCCTGGGTGAGAATGCGCTGGAGAAAGTCAGGATGGGGATAACCACCCTGGATGAGATAAGAAGGGTTGTTTATTTGGAAGGGGAGTCTGCATCTGTTTGTTCATTCTGCGGCAAGGTTGTAAATGCCGATTTCAAAGTCTGTGCCTATTGCGGCCATTCCATCGAGTCCCTTTGTCCTAAATGCTCAAGACCGAGGTCTGCCGAATGGATCATATGTCCATATTGTAAGACAAGCTTGAAATAGCATAGTTAATGAGGAGTGCATAGTGAGAAACGATGGCAGAAGGCCGGACGAAATGAGGCCTGTAAAGATAACAAGTCCTTACCTTAAGCACCCTGAGGGGTCTGTATTGATAGAGGTCGGCGATACCAAGGTTATCTGCACGGCGACCATTGAGGAGAAGGTCCCTCAGTGGCTGAAGGGGAAAGGACAGGGATGGGTTACCGCAGAGTATTCCATGCTTCCCAGATCTTCTGCAACTCGTATCATCAGGGAAGCATCGACAGGCAAGATCGGCGGCAGGACCCATGAGATACAGAGACTTATTGGAAGGTCTCTAAGGTCTGTTATCGACATGAAGGGTTTTGGTGAGAGGACAATATGGATTGACTGCGACGTCATCCAGGCGGACGGCGGGACCAGGACTGCTTCCATAACCGGTTCCTTTATTGCCCTTGCCGATGCCTTAAGGTTCATGAAGGACAGGGGGATGACAGGGAAACTTCCCTTAAGGGACTTTGTTGCGGCAATAAGCGTGGGTGTTGTAAATGGCGTGGCCGTGCTTGACCTTAACTATGAAGAAGACTCCTCGGCAGAGGTGGACATGAACATGGTCATGACCGGCAAGGGCGCCTTTGTGGAGGTCCAGGGGACTGCCGAGGCCGTTCCGTTCACAAGGCAGGAGATGGAGAAGATGACATCCCTGGCCGAAGAAGGGATAAAAGGACTTGTGTCGAGGCAGAAAGAGCTGGTGGGGCAGTTTTTTTGATGGAACTGGTTGTTGCCACAAAAAACGAGGGGAAGGTCAGAGAGTTTCGTAAGATAATGAGAGACCTCCCCGTGGAGATAGTTTCCCTAAAAGACTTCCCTGACCTCCCTGATATAATCGAAGACGGAAGGACCTTTGAAGAGAACGCCCTCAAAAAGGCCAGGGCCTTGGCGATATTCACTAAGGACGTTGCCATTGCAGATGATTCCGGGCTTGTGGTAGATGCCTTAAGCGGCTCTCCGGGGGTTTTATCTGCAAGATACTCAGGCGAAGGCGCCACAGACCTGAAAAACAATCTCAAACTTCTGACTGACCTGAAAGAGATTCCTGCGAAAGACCGAGGGGCGGCATTCAGGTGTGCCATAGCTCTCGTTGCTCCAAATGATTTTGAAGAGGTGGTAATCGGAGAGTGCAGAGGCTCTATCGGATTTGAGATAAGAGGAAATGAAGGGTTTGGTTATGACCCTCTTTTTATCCCAGATGGCTTTGATAAGACCTTTGCAGAGCTTGGAATGGAGATCAAGAACCGGATAAGCCACCGCTTCAGAGCAATTAAGGCTATCAGGCCTGTACTGGAAAAATTTTTCTACGTCAATAAAAAAGACTTGTCTTTTTAAAAACCAGTATGATATATTTATTGTTCATTTCGACGGGGCGTAGCGCAGCTTGGTAGCGCACCTGCCTTGGGAGCAGGGGGTCGGAG
>CAKKSC010000033.1 GCA_919902985.1 Desulfuromonadales bacterium
TGCAGACGGGCTTAAGTGGGTGGAGTTGGTGTAGTATATCTCTCCTCTCCCTATCTCACCCTTTACAGCCCTCCCTGCCACTGCCGGGTGGTGTCTCATATCAAGACGGGCAAACCTGTAAGATGTGCTTTCCGCAGGGGTCTGATTGAGGGCAACCCTGATCCCCTCCTCCTCTCCAAGTTTAGATGCCACCATTTTAATGAACTCAACTACCTTTATCCCGAACTCCAGCGCCTCCTTTGAATCATGGAGCTCCATCCCCTTGTGGGCCTTTACAAGCTCATTAAGGCCGAGGAGTCCTATCAGGTATGTGGCCCGGTCAAGCCTCAGATAGTGGGAACCGTCCAGTTTCATGGTAAGGAGGGAGAGGGGGCCGTTTTCACCGAGAGAGAGGAGCCTCTCCATGAATGCCCTCTTTTCAGCATGGGCCTGGACTGCAGTTGAAACCAGTTCTGTCAGGTTGTCAAAGAGGAGCTGATCGCTTCCCTCCGCAAGGTAGGCAACCCTGGGCAGGTTTAAGGTTACATTCTGGATAGAGGCATACCTCATCTTCCAGGGGGATAAGGCATCTTCCTTACCTGTGCCGCTGGAGAAGCTTACGGTCCCGTAGTCGGGGATCCTTGAAACCCCTTCCTTCTCAAACAGGAATAGAGGGTTCCCCTTTTCAGCTGCAAGCTCGGCAGCGTATCTCAGAATCGGGTCATTATCATCAAAGGCCTCCTTCGTGACCTGTATCACAGGGATAGGGAAGAAGAAGGGCTTTTTGGAGCCATCCCCCTCCATATACACCTCAAGGATTGCATTCAATAGCCTCCTGGAGTCGTCTTCATAATCCTTATACCTCTTTCCTGTATCGGAGCCTCCTGGTCCGATGGCCGGAACGTCAGCGAGATGGGCCGGCACCCTGAGAGGAAGGGAGAGGTAGGTGAATATGGCCTGACCGCCGCGCGCCACAGCCTGCTGGGAGAACTCGAATATCAGCATCTGGGCAAACTGCTTTATCTCCCTGTCTCCCATACCTGAGAGATAAGGCGCAAAAGATATGTTTACTGCATCCCATCCAATACTCCCTGCGAACTGGGTCTGGAGGGCCGCGGCATACCTGACCATGTGGGCAAGGAGCACCTCAGGGTGCCTTGCAGGCTTTGCAGCAGATGGAGAGTTGGGAAGGTTAAGACCGAACTTTTTTAAGTATTCCAGGGACTGATAGGAGCTGTATGCCCTGTCTATGAACCCCATGTTGTGGATATGTATATCACCCTTCAGGTGGGCATTCCCCACCTTTTCGGAGAAGACCTTTTCAAGGGCATAGTTTTTCTTTATCCCCTCAGCAAGGGTCAGGGACGTGGCCTCCGGGGAATGGGGAATGTTTGCGTTCTCCCTGTTGGGCATAAGGATTATCCCTTCCACATCATAAAGAGGGAAGCCCACCCTGGAGTGCATCCTCCACGCCTTTTCGAGACCCCTTTCAAGGAGCTTCGCGTCCACCAGTTCACGGATAAGCGGGGCGGTAATGGTGGTTATCCCGCTCCTCATGATCTGGCTCTCCACCTCTCTGCTGATGGTCTCGGCGATATCTATGCTGACATCGGTCTCCCTTACCAGGGCGTCTACGATCCTCCTCCTGTTCCACCCGGCCAGATCATCACCGGTTCCACGGACAAAAAGTACGATCTCTGTTGATTCATCGCGCTTGGACATAGGCTGTAATTTATAGACTGATATACAAACTGTCAAGGTCAAAACAGGATCTTAGCTGAATGTTCTCTGACCCTTCATATTTATGGGAAGCGTCCCTCGACTATCTCTTAAGAAGCACTTTCAGAATGCCTTTCCCGGAGGCGAAATTAAACGCCTCGACCCC
>CAKKSC010000034.1 GCA_919902985.1 Desulfuromonadales bacterium
ACAGGGTTCGGAAGTGGCGTAGTTCCGATACCATCGAGGAAGGCGGAGGCGCCATGCCCACCCCATCCGCAATCATGTATGGACATGCTCACAGCGATGGTATCACCGATACTGAATGTACTCAGATCAAATGAAAAGACATCAGTCTTGTACCATGCCTCACCACCCAGATATCCGTACTGAGTCCACCCGCCGCCTTGCTTGCTTTCTGCATCAGCGTGGAATGAGCCAATTGACGACCCGTTCCGGAGAATCGTAATATCGAAAAACGGCTGAGCAGAAACCGGATGGGTATTGGATGGCTCAACCAACAGAGCCCCCCAACGGACATAGAGGTCTTCAGACAGATCAGCGCCGGTTATGGTGTCGGACTGTGACAACGTTGTCACATGATAACCTCCATAGAGATCTTGCAAACGGGCCATATAACTTCCATAGTACGGGTCGATATCACTGGTCTGCCCAGTCAACATAGGTGTCGCTGCGCTCATCACCGTAGACAACGGGGCCCCGCTCCCAGACACGCTCCATCCAGTGAAATCCCCTGACTCAAATCCACCATTCGTAAAAAGGGCGTGAGCAGGATTGGAAACCATTAGACTGCCTGCAATCAACAAAACGTTAATCCAAGATTTCTTTTTCATATATTCCTCCTTATAAATAGATTTGATATAATGCAATAAGCAGCATTTGTGCCAATTAGCCTAAGTAAATGCAACATTACGATATTACTAATATTATTTGCCATCCACATAATCGCGCCAAATTGAATCTGTAAATATTTTTTACACTATCCCCCAGAAGGGAGAGTGAATATGCCGCAGCAAAAGCATGATTTTTTGTAAGATAACAGCTACTTGTGGACGATAAAGATACTGTAAAGTTTTCCGACACTACATATAATTTTATTTTACACTCTTGAGCCTCTTGCAAAAGTCCGAAATTACCCTTCGACAAGCTCAGGGTGAACGGTGGCAGGGTTAAAATCATTGACTTTTTCCCCGTTCGTGGTGAGCTAAGATAGTTTTGCAAGAGGCTCTCTTATTAAACAAAAAAGGGACAGAGAAAACCCAGAAGGTGGCGCTCCTGTTCCCTTCGTCCCGACACACTCAAACACTGACACTGTCGACACTAACATAGTGCAATAAAAACGCCCACTGATCTTTCAGACCAGCGGGCGTTCTATCTACCTGAATTCTTCTTGTGCTTAACCTTTCTCCTTATGCCTTAAACCTTCTTCTCATCCCTGCCAACCCCACAAGACCGGAGCCGAGGAGGAGAAGGGTAGATGGTTCGGGAACGGCGGCAGCATCGGCAACGCCAAAATTAAAACCATGCCAATACTCTGAAGGCGCAATGTCAAAAGATATGGAACTGTATGTCCCCGTGAATTTTAATACACCGTTATATTCGATACCCTTGAAATCTGTTCCGTCCGACGAGATGGAATAACCACCATAGCCCCAAAAGTTCGAGCCTGAAGATATGACAGAGAACGTATCATCAAAGCTGTAGGTTACAGGGTTCCACCCTGATCCAATGCTAACCAGCGCGATATATGGATCAACAATCGGTGCATCAAATGTCAGATTAAAAGTGCCGGTTCCGGAAACTTGAATCAGATCGGAGGGGGTCAATCCGCCGTAGGTGCCTGACGGGGATGTCCCACCTGTGGCCCCGTTATTGTAATAACCGTCACCATTGACAAGTGCCATTGGATTTCCGGTCATCGTAACGCCGATATTTGTACTGCCAATAGTCAATGTCCCAGAGGTGGTTGACTGCCAGTCAATCCATGTAACCGCACCTGCGATAGAAGCTGAACACAGTACAACCGATACACAGAACAAAGTTTTTAAAAATGCCCCTACAAGTTTCATAATTCCCTCCTTTATATTACATTACACTGTCTACGATGCATCACTTGTGCCAAGTCAATCAACAAAGCGCAACCTCTTGACATTATTCATTAAATATCAATTTCCATACTGTCCTGCCAAATTGGCAACTGTAAATCTTTTTTACACTTTATAAGGAAGGAAAAAGAAGAAAGCAAACACAAAAAACAGATATATCCAAGGATAACTATAACTTAGAAGACACAGGCAACTGTAAAGTTTTCCGACACCTGCTATCAATATATTTTACACTCATGAGGCTATTGCAAATCTATCTTTTGTGGTTCGACAAGCTCACCATGAACGGTAATAAGCCGTTCACCCTGAGCCTGTCGAAGGGTATTTTAGGAATTTTGCAAGAGGCTCTCTTATAAACAAAAAAGGGACAGAGAAAACCCAGAAGGTGGCGCTCCTGTTCCCCTTTGTCCCTTTTGCCTTACTTATTTTATTGTAGCCATGGGCAAGGTACAAGGCCTGCCCCTACATTTAATTTCTAATCCGCCGTCCTCCTCATAAAGGTCGGAACATCGTATTCATCTTCCATCTCAAAGTCGCTTACTGCCCCTATCTTTATAACGGGAAGATTCTCATTACTGCGGTCTCTCCTGAGAAATGTCGGGGTATCTATGCTCTCCTTTTTCAGGACGGAGATACTTGGGATTACATGGCCCGCATCTTCATCAGACTTGCCAAAACCTGTGGCAATGACAGTAACCCTTATCTCATCACCGATAGAGTCGTCAATCACCTGCCCGTAAATGATATTAGCGTCCTCGTGGGCCTCATCTTTGATCAGGGTTGCTGCCTCCTCCACCTCGAGCATGGTCATATTTGAGTTTCCGGTGATGTTTATAAGGACGCCCTTTGCGCCTTTGATGCTTATGTCCTCAAGAAGAGGGTTGTGTATGGCCTTCTGCGCCGCATTGACGGCCCTGTTCTCGCCGGTTGCGCTGCCGTTACCCATCAGGGCCATTCCCATCTCGCTCATTACCGCCCTGACGTCGGCAAAATCGACATTTATAAAACCGTGAAAGTTGATTATGTCCGATATACCCTTTACGGCCTGAAGAAGGACCTCATCAGCCTTCTTAAAGGCATCAACGAAAGAGGTGTTTTTACCTGAGATGCTGAGGAGCCTCTGGTTCGGGATGGTTATAAGGGTGTCCACCGACTTCTTGAGCTCCCTCCAGCCTTCCTCCGCCTGCTTTTGCCTCCTCTTCCCCTCGAACATGAACGGCTTTGTCACAACACCAACTGTAAGGACCCCCATCTCCTTCGCTATCTCTGCGATGATCGGGGCCCCGCCTGTGCCTGTACCACCTCCAAGGCCCGCAGTAACAAATACCATATCTGCGCCCTCAAGGACCTCCTTTATCCTCTGCCTCTCCTCAATAGCGGCATTTTTACCAACTTCCGGGTTTGCTCCTGCCCCCAGCCCCTTTGTAAGTCTGGAGCCGAGATTGACCTTTATGTGGGCCTTTGAGTTTGAGAGTGCCTGGGCATCAGTATTGGCCACAATAAAATCAACACCTGTAAGGCCCGAACTTATCATGGTGTTTACCGCATTCCCTCCGCCGCCTCCCACACCAACCACCTTGATCCTCGCCACTTGCGTGAGTTCCTCCTCGATTTCAAACATCCGCCACCTCCTACTTAAAATGGGCCTTTGCAGGCATTTATTAACTATGAGCCACCCTTCGACAGGCTCAGGGCGAACGGCTTATTACCGTTCATGGTGAGCTTGTCGAACCATTAAAAAAACTCACTCAGCCATTCCTTCATCCTCTTTGTGATCTTCCCGAACACGTTTTTCTCCCCGACCCTGAACTTGTCCTCTGACCTGTTTTTGTAGCCATAAAGCAAAAGGCCTACACCCGTGGAGTACATGGGGGATTTTACAATATCAGTCAGACCGCTTATACCAACAGGCAATCCTAACCTGACCGGCAGGTTAAAGACCTGTTCAGCCATCTCTATCATACCATCGAGGCTGGCAGAGCCTCCTGTAAGGACCACTCCCGACGCCGCCACATCTTCAAACCCGGCCTTTATTATTTCCCTGTTAACAAGGGTCATGATCTCCTCGACCCGGGGCTCCACAATCTCTGCCAGAATCTGTCGGGACACTGTCCTCGGTTTACGTCCACCGACACTGGGGACCTCTATCATCTCATCACGCTTGACCATGGATGCCAGGGCGCATCCGTACTTCTTCTTTATCTTCTCGGCCTCTGTAGCAGGGGTCCTGAGGCCTATGGCAATATCACTTGTAAGATGGTTCCCCCCAAGGGCTATGACTGCGGTATGCTTTATGCTCCCTTCGGCAAACACAGCTATATCTGTCGTTCCGCCGCCGATGTCCACAAGGACAACTCCAAGCTCTTTTTCCTCGCTGCTGAGTACAGCCTCGCTTGAGGCCAACTGCTGGAGGACTATGTCCCTGACATCGAGGCCGGTCCTGTTGCAGCACTTGACTATATTCTGCGCAGATGTCACTGCTGCAGTTACTATGTGTACCTTCGCTTCCAGCCTTACACCGCTCATCCCAAGCGGTTCCTTTATCCCGTCCTGGTCGTCCACAATGAACTCCTGTGGAAGGACGTGGATTATCTCCCTGTCCATAGGGATGTTCACTGCCTTTGCGGCATCTATGACCCTCTTTATGTCGGCATCAGAAACCTCCCCATTCCTTATCCCTATAATGCCGTGGCTGTTAATACTTTTAATGTGACCTCCGGCTATCCCTGTAAAGACAGTGCCTATCTCGCATCCTGCCATCAACTCTGCTTCTTCAACAGCCTTCTTTATGGAGGTGACGGTGGATTCAATGTTTACAACAACGCCCTTCCTTAGTCCCTTTGACGGGTGGGTGCCAATCCCTATGATGCTCAGGCCGTGTTCGCCGACCTCGCCCACAATGGCGCATATCTTTGTTGTGCCTATGTCGAGACCAACTATGATATCTTCATTATTCCTGGCCATTTCCACCTCCTTAATGACCGTTTAAACGGTTAAAACGGTTAAACAGTTCAAGCCGTCATCACCTAACCACTGCCTGTCCCGTGTATGTGAGGTCTATGTATTCCGCTGTCTTTCCTTTTGCCGTCAGGTCATCCAGTACCCTTTTCAGCCTATCTGTCTTGACTTTATACTCTCCAAAGCCTATTTTGACCGCAAGATTATCGGAAAGTACCGTAATCCCCTGGTTCCTGCTTACAATTATCTCTGATATGGCCAAATCCCGCGGCCACCCGCCGGCCTCGGTCTCTATGAATTCAAAGGTTTTCATCAGCGCATCTCTGGACAGTTCGTCTCTTTCAATCTCTGCCTTACTCAACCCCGTTATTAGAGGATATCCGGCAGCATCATCCTTTTCCAGCTCCTTGAAAGGTCTTCCTCCCCTATCTAAGTAAAAAAGGGTATCTGTCTTGAGTATTGCAAACGGTTCCCTTTCCTTAACTTCAATTGAAAGCCCTCTCGGAAGGACCCTCCTTACGTTTGCCGTCTCAATCCAGGGTTGAGATTCAATCCTTTCGGCCAGCCTCCTCAGGTCCATAGTCAGGATATTTCCGCCGGTCCTTACCCCTGATAGGCTTATGATCTCCTCCCTCTTGACCCTCTTCTCTCCTGTGACCACGATCTCCTGGAGGTTAAAGTAGCTTGTTGTCTGAATCGCCCTGTAGGAGTATCTGACTGCAACCGCCAGGGCAAGGATGGCAAGTAATATTACTGCTGCCTTAAAGACCCTTGGCGCCAGACTCTTTCCTGAAGGCTTTTTACTTACCTTCCTCCGTACTTTGTAATCTTTGTAATCCCTCATCTATCCTTTAAGACTCGCGCCGTCCAACATCCTTTCGACCAGTTCGTCAAAACTCATTCCTTCACAAGCAGCCGCCTTTGGGAGGAGGCTTGTCTCTGTCATCCCTGGGATTGTGTTTATCTCTATGGCATGAGGCCCTCCTTCATCTATGATAATGTCAACCCTGGCAGCCCCGCTGCATCCGACAGCATCATAAACATCAACTGCCACTTTCCTGCAAACCTTGCTGATCTCATTGCTGATATCGGCAGGGCAGATATATTCGGTCATCCCGGTGGTGTATTTGGATTTAAAGTCATAGAATCCCGACTTTGGCCTCACCTCTACAATGGCCATCGGCCTCCCGTCCAACAGACTTACGGTAACCTCTCTCCCTTTTACAAAATCCTCAATCAGGACAAGGGTGTCATAACGGAAGGCTTCTTCAACAGCTGATATCAGTTCTTTTCTCTCCTTTACGATACTGATCCCTATGGTTGAACCCTCTTTCGCAGGCTTGACCACGACCGGAAGAGTCATATTCAGGTCTCTGACATCCTCTATCCTTTTTACTGCAATGAACCCGGGGGTCCTTACCCCTTTTGATCTCAGTATCTCTTTGGTAACGGCCTTATTTATGGCAATGGCTGATGCCAGCACTCCTGAGCCTGTATACGGAACCCCCATGACCTCCAGCATCCCCTGGACGGTTCCATCCTCGCCGTACCTGCCGTGCAGGGCCACGAAGGCCACCTCTATCCCCTCATCCCTGAGCCTGAATGGGAGGTCCCTCACTGCATCAATTGCCACGGCATTGTATCCCCTTGACGTAAGGGCCTTCAGGCATGCGTTCCCGCTTCTGAAAGATATCTCCCTTTCAGCAGAAAGCCCGCCCATCAGTACTCCTATCTTTTTATTTTTATATTTCACTCAAAACCTCTTAATAGGACGCTGATTTTCATGATTAACGCAGATTCAATATTTATCATATGAATCCGCGTAAATCCGCGTCCCAATTTCTTATCGCATTATGGTTTAATCCTTAATCTTTTATTCTCCATCTCCCCGACTATCTTTATCTCCGGCTCCAGGGCTATCCCCTTCTTCTCATACACCTTTTCCATTACATCATCTAATAACGACAGTATGTCCTTGGCAGTGGCCTTTCCGTTGTTTACTATAAAGTTTGCATGAAGCTCCGATACCCTGGCCCCGCCGAACTGAAGTCCCTTTAGCCCCACCTCATCTATGATCCTCCCTGCTGATACTGAAGCGGGGTTTTTGAATATGCACCCCGCATTTGGAAGGTCAAGCGGCTGTTTGGCCTTTCTTGCTTGCAGAAGAGTGCCGATCCTCTCCTTTATCGCCTCTTTATCTCCTGCCTTCAGTTTAAAAGTAGCACCCAATACAATGCTTACTTTGGGCAGGTTCAGGTTCCTGTAAGAAAAGGAAAGGGCCTCTTTTTTTATTTCACTGATGTCACCGCCTACGCCCATTAAAGTAACGGACTCAACCACATCCTTTATCTCTCCCTCGGTAGTCCCCGCGTTCATGACAATGGCCCCTCCCACGCTTCCTGGTATCCCTGCCGCAAACTCAATGCCTGCAAGAGAGTTCTCCATTGCAAAATAGACAAGCTTTGGAAGAGGGACTCCTGCACCGGAATATACGACGCATCCTTCTCTGACCTCCAGGGTGTTAAAACCCTTAAGATCGATAACTGTTCCCCTTATCCCGCCGTCCATGACCAAGAGGTTAGTCCCTCTTCCGACGATAAAGAAGGAAAGACCTTTCTCCCTGATATACCTGATCAACCTCTGGAGTTCCACTGCATTCGCCGGTGCAGCAACTACATCTGCTGGACCACCGACTCTGAGTGAGGTCTTTGTCCTCATAGGGACATCGAACTCAATGTTTTCTACCAGGGCTTTGAGTTCGTTTTTTATTACTTCATCCATACTTCTCACTAATTTGAACAACTCCCCTCTTATCCCCGGAGTTAGACTTTTTCCTTTAGCCTATCTAAGAGCTCCTCCCCAGCCTTCCAAATGTCCCCAGCGCCGAAGGTTATCACCATGTCACCTTCTCTAACTATCTTCAGCAGCTCAGAGGCAATCCTTTCTTTCTCAGGAAAGAAGTGGACATCCCTGTGACCATGGTCCTTTATCCCCTCATAAAGCCTTTCCGCCTTAACCCCTTCGATAGGGTCCTCCCCTGCCGCATATATATCGGTCAGGATAATGGTATCTGCCTGGTAAAAGGCCTTCAGAAAGTCGTTAAAGAGGTCCCTCGTCCTCGTGTACCTATGAGGCTGGAACACCGCTATTACCCGCTTGTCCCATGCATTCCTGGCGGCAGAAAGGGTCGCCTTTATCTCCTCTGGATGATGGCCGTAATCGTCCACAACGGTCACTCCACCCGCCTCTCCCTTTATCTGGAACCTCCTCTGGACTCCGGTGAAAGAGGCAAGACCTTCCTTTATCGTTGAAAACTCTATGTCGAGCTCCGAAGCCACCGTTATTGCAGCCAGGGAGTTATAGACATTATGAAGCCCAGGCATCCTAAGGGTGATCTTTCCAAGCTTCTTCCCTTTATGGACAGCCGTATAATGTGTCTTAAGCCCGTCGTATTCTATATCCCTGGCCTGAAAATCGGCCTGTGCAGTGAGACCGTAAGTCGCGTACCTCTTTTTCATGTCAGGGATCAGTGCCTGGATATTCAGGTGGTCAAGGCACAGGACAGAGAGGCCGTAAAAAGGTATCTTGTTTGCAAACTGGAGAAAGGCCTCCATAAGCCTGTCCATGCTTCCGTAATGGTCGAGGTGCTCCGCGTCTATATTAGTAATCACTGATATTGTCGGTGAAAGCTTTAAAAAACTGCCGTCGCTCTCATCCGCCTCAGCCACCATGAACTCCCCCTGTCCGAGCTTCGCATTGGTTCCAAGGGAGTTGAGCTTCCCCCCAACGACCATGGTCGGGTCCATCCCCCCGTTTGCAAGTACCGTTGCTATCATTGATGTAGTGGTTGTCTTCCCATGGCTTCCGGCAACGGCAATGCCGTATTTCAGCCTCATAAGCTCTGCCAGCATCTCCGCTCTGGGGATGACAGGAATGAGCCTCTGATGCGCAGCCTCAACCTCCGGGTTGTCGTGCTTGACTGCTGAAGATATTACCACCACATCAGCGGAATCCAGGTTTTTAGCCGTATGGCCGTAATGGATTACCGCCCCAAGTGATGAAAGTCTCTTTGTGGTATCCGACTCCTTCATATCAGAGCCTGTCACCTTGTACCCAAGGTTTATCAACACTTCGGCAATCCCGCTCATCCCTATCCCGCCGACACCTACGAAATGGATCTTTTGAATCTTCTTATACATTTCTTACTCCTGATATTTGTAGGGGCAGGTTTGAAACCTGCCCCTACCCGTTAACCAACTCATAAACCCCGTCCACCACGACCTTTGCAGCATCCAACCTCGCCAGCTTCCTTGCGCTGTTTCCCATCTTCCTAAGCAACTCGCTGTCGCCCATAAGCCTCTCTATCTCTGTCGCCAGCCTCTCTCCTGTCAGCTCCTTCTCCAGCAGCATCATCGCCCCGCCTGCCTTTACAAGGGACTCAGCATTTACCCTCTGGTGATCGTCTGCTGCAAAGGGATACGGTATCAGAATGGCCGGCTTCCCCGCCGCTGCAAGCTCTGTAACTGTTGTGGCTCCTGCCCTGCATATGATCAGGTCCGCATCACTGTAAACAGAGGCCATGTCGTAAATAAAGGGCCTCACATCAGCCTGGCAGTCCGCCTTGATGTATCCTTCCTTTACCTCCTTGTAATCCTTCTCCCCTGTTTGATGGATTATTTTCCATCTGCCCGGATCGTTTATCTGCCCTATCATCTCCAGTGCTGCCATATTTAGCCTGTGCGCCCCGGCGCTTCCGCCGAATATCAGAATTGTTGGCTTTTTTCCTTCTGACCCTTTATGCCCTTTAGGGTACTGACCCTTTATGCCCTTTAGGGTACTGACCCCTGACCCCTGAAGTCCTTCGACTATCTCCTTCCGTAAAGGGTTCCCGCTTACCACTACCTTACCTTCAGGAAAAAAAGAGGCGGAATCAGGAAAAGTCACGAATATCCTCTCAACAACCTTCCCCAGCATCCTGTTTGTAAGGCCGGGAAGTGCATTCTGTTCGTGGACGGCTATCCTTATTCCTGAAAACCTCGCAGCCAGAAGCAGGGGGGCCGATGCATACCCTCCGACACCTATCACAATCTCCGGCTTAAAAGCTTTTATAATCTTTATTGATTCAAAAAGCCCTGGGACAATTTTTAAGACTGCCCTAATCTTCGCAAAACCCCCTTTTCCCTTTATCCCCTCTGCTGAGATAAATCTCAGAGACCATCCGAGCTTTGGCAGCACCCTTGCCTCTATCCCTTTCTCAGTCCCCACAAACAGAACTTCATTTACCGCATCCCGCCCCTTAAACTCCTCCGCAATAGCAATGCCTGGGAACAGGTGTCCGCCTGTCCCCCCCCCGGCAATGATTAATCGCATCTCCCACCCTTTTCATGGGACGAGATATTAAGCAGTATCCCGACCCCTATCAGTGTCGCCACTATAGACGAGCCGCCATAACTGATAAATGGCAGAGGTAGCCCTTTTGTCGGGAGCAATCCCATCACTACAGCCATATTTATGAAGGCCTGGAGCCCTATGACTGACGTTAATCCAAGGGCCAGGTATCTTCCGAATGGATCGCTCATCCTAAATGACATCTTCAATCCGCGGAAGATAACGGTAACGAAAAGAGCAATTATAATCAGCACACCAAGAAGTCCGGTTTCCTCTGCTATATTTGAAAATATGAAGTCTGTAAAAGACTCCGGTAGATAGAACATCTTCTGCCTTCCGTCTCCAAGGCCTGCCCCGAAAGTGCCGCCGCTTCCGAAGGCCAAAAAAGACTGGACTATCTGAAACCCTACATTCTGCGGGTCGTCCCAGGGATTAAGGAATGCCATGATCCTTCTCCTCCTGTATGCAACCCTGAAGACCAGGAAATAGATCGCCGGAAGCGACAGCAGTACCAAAGAAAGCAGGTGGGTCGCCCTTGCTCCGGCAGTGTAGAGCATTATAAAAACAACGGCTGCTATGGCCATACTGGTTCCAAAATCCGGCTGCAGCAGCATCAGGAGAAGGGTAAAGCCGAGAACCATTATGTGGGGAACTATCCCGACTGAAAATGCCTTTACCCTTTCCCCCTTCTTTGACAGAGAATGGGCCATGTAAATAACCATGACCAGCTTCATAAACTCCGCAGGCTGAAAAGTGAACCCTCCGACCCTGAACCACCTTCTTGTGCCTGCTATATCAGCCCCTACATGGGGGATAAGGACAAGTACCAGTGAGAATAGAGCGACACCAAGAAGCGGATAGGCGAGTCTCTGATAAATCCTGTAATCTATCCTTGAGACAGCCAGCATAAAGAAGACCCCAACAGAGGCAAACAGAAGCTGTCTCTTGAGGAAGTAATAGCCGTCGTTATACCTCTTCATAGCCACAATGGAGCTCGAGCTGTAAACCATCACCACCCCTATAGATATAAGGGCCGTGACAGCTATAAAAAGGGTGGTATCGAATCTTCTTTCCATATCCTGTCTCTCTCAGCATCCTTCCTGGGGCGGTTCGGCCTCACCCTGCTTAATTGCGTTCACCAGCTCTCTGAACACTTTTCCCCTCTCGGCGTAACCGGAAAACTGGTCGAAGGATGAACATGCAGGGGAAAGCAGGACAGTGTCGCCTCTGACTGCCGTTCTCCTTACAACCTCCATGGCCTCCTTCAGATTCCCCACCAAAACCGTATCCGTATACCGGCCGATGCTCTGGGTTATCTTGTCCCTGGCCTCTCCAAAAAGGACCATCCCCTTCACCTTCTCCTCTAAAAGAGGAGCCATAATGCTGTAATCTCCACCCTTATCCTTCCCTCCGGCCAGCAGGATGACATTGCCTTTGAAACCGGCGAGGGCGCTCATGGTGGCCCCGATGTTTGTCCCCTTTGAGTCGTTATAGTATGAGACCCCGCCTATTTCAGCCACAAACTCGACCCTGTGGGGAAGACCGTGGAACTCCTCCATCGCCCCCTGGATTTCATCCCTTCGGCATCCAGCAATCTCGCAGGCTGCGATGGAGGCCATGGCATTCTCTATGTTGTGAACTCCCTTTATCTTGAACCTTTCAGGCTCATATACTGCGTCGCCCTTAATACGGGAAAATATCCTTCCCTCCCTGTAATATATCCCGTCCACCACTTCCTTTTCCCTGCTGAACCCTATCTTGCGCGGCTCTATACCCTTTGTGACCTTTTTTACCAGGACATCATCGGCGTTAATAACTGCAAAGTCGGGATACATCTGGTTCCTGTATATAAGCCCCTTTGCCATAATGTAGGCATCCATTGACGGATACCTGTCTAAGTGGTCCTCCGTTATGTTAAGGAGGATGGATATATATGGCCTGAAATCCCTGACCCCCTCAAGCTGGAAGGAGGATATCTCAGCCACTATAAAATCTGCCTTATTACCTTCCATGACATATTCAATCAGCGGGTTTCCTATGTTCCCCCCCACAAAGACCCTTTTGCCGGACTTCTTCAGTATCTCCCCGATCAATGTGGTGGTTGTGGTCTTTCCATTCGTCCCTGTAATGGCTATTATCGGGACATCTATGAACCTTGACGCCAGCTCTATCTCGCTTATTATCTCAACCCCCTTATGCTGCGCCGCGATCAGAGGCTTTATGTCGAGGGGAACGCCCGGGCTCACAACTATCAGGTCTGCCTTTGTAAACCACTCCTCAGTATGCCTGCCTGTCTCTATCTCCAGGTCAAGACCTTTAAGGTCGTCAAGGCTTTTGCTAAGCTTCTCCGCAGGAGACGAGTCACTCACCCTGACCCTGGCACCTTTGGAAACAAGGAATCTGGCTGTAGAGACACCTGTGCGGGCGAGGCCTACGACCAAAACTTTTTTATTCTTTAATTCCATTGAAATTTTCTCACCTTGTGAATCAAAACTCCCCCCAACCCCCTCTTTATTAAAGAGGGGGTGCCGCGAGGCGGGGAGTTGGTCTTCTTTATCTCAGTTTCAACGTGCTTATAGCCACCAGAGCCAGGATTATCGATATAATCCAGAACCTCACTATCACCTTGGGCTCGGCCCACCCCTTAAGCTCAAAGTGATGGTGAATCGGGGCCATCCTGAATATCCTCTTACCCCTGAGCTTGAAGGAACCGACCTGGAATATGACTGACAGGGCCTCCATGACGAATATCCCTCCGACAATGGCAAGGAGTATCTCCTGTTTTGTTATCACCGCGACAGTTCCAAGCGCCCCCCCCAGTGCCAGCGAACCAACATCCCCCATAAAAACCTGGGCTGGATATGTGTTGAACCAGAGAAACCCAAGGGATGCCCCTACCATGGCGCCGCAGAATATCGAAAGCTCGCCGACCCCTGAAACATATAGTATCTGGAGATAATTTGCGATCTTTACATTTCCGGTAAGATATGCAAACAGGAGGTATGTTGCAGACGCAGTCATGACTGGGCCTATTGCCAGGCCGTCAAGGCCGTCCGTCAGGTTGACCGCATTGGAGGTCCCTACTATGATAAAAATCACAAGCGGAACATAAAAAAGACCCAGGTCAGGCGCTATATTCTTGAAAAACGGGAAGGCAAGGATGGTGTTGTAATTCGGCTGAAAATAAAGGAACAGGGCGACAATTGCACTCACAGCAAGCTGCCCACCCATCTTGTACCTGGGCCACAGACCTTCCGGGCTCTTCTTCACAACCTTCAGGTAATCGTCAATAAAACCGATAGATCCAAAACCTATTGTAACCATAAGGACAAACCAGACATACCTGTTTGCCAGGTCGCTCCAGAGAAGGGTAGAGATTCCTATGGCAAAAATAATCAGTGTTCCTCCCATAGTGGGAGTACCCTGTTTCTTCAGGTGCGTCTCAGGCCCGTCATCCCTGACCTGCTGTCCTATCTGCAAATTACCGAGCTTGCTTATAAGCCATGGTCCGATTATAAAACTCACCAGAAGGGCGGTAAGGGTTGCCCCTACTGTCCTGAATGTTATATACCTGAAGACGTTCAGGAAAGAGAACTCTGTATGAAGAGGATAGAGTAGATAATAAAACATAGACTCCTCTAACTTTCCTTAGACCTTGAGCCAGGGAGGATTGGATTTATTATCCTTTCCACAACCTTCTCCATGGCCATTCCCCTGGATCCTTTCACAAGGACCCAGTCTCCACCCGTAAGGATAGGATTAACATGCCCGGACGCATCCTTATAATCACTGCATATTACTATCTGTCCTTCATCCATCCCACCATCCCTTGCACCCCTTGAGGTGTGAATTGAAGAGAGGGGGCCCATGAGGAAGAGGCAATCAACCCCTGTTGCAGCTGCTTTTTTCCCTATCTCGTAATGGGCCTCCTCTGCATAGACTCCAAGTTCCAGCATATCGCCCAGCACAGCTATCCCCCTGCCTGCGCCCTTCACGTCCGCCAGCGTCTTCAGCGCCATGGCAACTGAGTTCGGGTTGGCATTGTAGGTGTCGTCAATGAGGTTTACGCCGCAGTCAAGCCTGTGCAGCTCAAACCTTCCTTTGAACGGTCTCCATCCTTCAAGACCCTTTTTTATCTCTTCAGGGCTGATCCCTACAGCAAGCCCCACGGCAGCTGCTGCAGTGGCATTATAAACATTGTGAAGACCAAGTCCCATCAGTTTCACAGATAATGGTTTTTCTTTTAGATGCATTGAAATTGCAACTCCGCTTCCGTAACAACATGAATAATCTATAAGAAGGGTCTTCACATCTGCGTCCGGCCTATTTAAACCAAAGGTTACCAGATTCCCATCCCACCCCTTTGCAATCTCTCTAATATATGGATCATCGACATTGACCACGAAAGTCCCATCTGCCTTCAACCCCTCCAGTATCTCTCCCTTGGCCTTCGCAACACCCTCAATGCTTCCCAGGCCCTCCAGGTGGCCTGAACCCACATTGGTTATCAGGGCAATGTCCGGTCTGCAAATCTCCGAAAGCCTCGCTATCTCTCCAAAGCTGTTCATTCCAAGTTCCAGGACAGCAACCTCATGGCTGTCATCTATCTTCAATACCGTCAAAGGAAGACCTATCAGGTTGTTCAGGTTCCCCTCAGTCTTCAACACCCTGAACTTCTGAGAGAATATCAACGCAACCATCTCCTTCGTAGTGGTCTTACCGTTGGAGCCTGTTATTGCAATAACAGGGATCGGATGTCTCTCTCTCCAGAGCCTTGCTATATCCCCAAGGGCCATGAGGGTATCTTCAACCTCTATAATAAAACCCGTGAGACGTGAGACGTGAGACGTGAGACGTTGCTGCCGGCCACCGACTATCGCCCCACATGCGCCCTTCTGAAGTGCAGTCTCTACAAAGTTATGCCCGTCAAAGTTCTCACCTGTCAGGGGAATAAAAAACTCTCCTGTCTTGATACTCCTGCTATCTGTTGAAACACCGGAGAAGGTCCCCTCCGGTTGTCCATAGACCAGCTTGCCGTTTATTCCTTTTATTATTTCATCCCAGGTTATCTTCATTTGCTTCGCCTTGACGGGGACAGTCCCGATTCTACGGCTCCGTTTCACTCCGCCCGTAAATCTGGGACAGTCCCTTCTCTCACGGCCTTTATCGCCTCTTCCCTGTCATCAAAATGTATCTTCTGACTTCCAATGATCTGATAATCCTCATGCCCCTTCCCTGCAAGAAGAACTACATCGCCCTCTCTTGCCTCTTTTATTGCTTCCGTAATCGCTTCCCTTCTGTCAGGTATTACCTGTAGGGGCGCATGGCCATACGCCCCTACTATCCCTGATGTTATATCTTCTATTATTTTCAGAGGCTCCTCAGTTCTTGGGTTATCGGAGGTGACAATAACAATATCACTATACTCTGCCGCAATTCTTCCCATTATAGGCCTCTTTCCCCTGTCCCTGTCGCCGCCGCATCCGAAGAGCGTTATTATCCTTTTATCAGTCAGCCCTCTTATGGTCGACAATACCCTCTCAAGTGCGTCCGGTGTATGGGCATAATCAACCAGGATTGCGAACGCCTGACCTGCATCAACCCTCTCAAGCCTTCCAGGGACATTCTTTAAGGCTGTTATCCCTCTTTCTATGACCTCGACCGTAAGATCAAGGCCCACCCCGGCGCCTGCAGCAGCTAGGATATTGTAAAGGTTAAACTCCCCTATGAGAGATGATTTAATCTTTATCTCCCCCGAAGGTGTCGCCAATGTCCCTTCAATCCCCTCTACACCAAGCTTTATATCTTTAGGATAAATATTAGTTTCTATCCCTCTGCCTTTTATTCCGTACCCTATGACCCTTCCCAAAGCCCTTTTTGAGAGGTCCTCCCCTTTAAGGTCGTCCATATTGATTACAGCCGTTTTCCCCTCATCTATAAAATCAGTGAAGAGTCTGGCCTTTGCCTCGAAGTACCTTTCCATAGTAATATGGTAATCAAGGTGGTCCTGGGTAAGGTTTGTAAATACCGCAACATCAAACACGCACCCAGCAACCCTTTCCTGACTCAGGGCATGTGAGGAGACCTCCATCACCGCCGCCTTCACGCCGCTTTCAACCATATCATTTAGAAGCCTCTGGAGGTCCAGGGACTCCGGAGTGGTATTCGGCGCAGGGAGCACCTTCCCTGCATAGCGGTAGTTTATGGTCCCAACTACCCCTGGATTCAACCCAGCTTCTCTCAGAATAGACTCCACGAGGAAGGAGGTTGTCGTCTTCCCGTTGGTCCCAGTTATCCCTACCAGTTTCAGCTTCGAGGCAGGCTGTCCGTAGAATGCGGTCGATATCTTAGCCAAGGCCTCTCTTGCATTCGGCGCATAGATGGTTGTCGCGAAGCCCAGGACTCCGAACTCCGGACTGTCCGTAACGACTGCCACTGCACCCCTCCCTAAAGCCTGTTCCGCAAAAAGATTGCCATCCGTCTTTTCCCCCTTTATCGCAATAAAAAGCGAACCTTTCCTTACCTTCCGTGAATCATACTGGATGTCAAATATCTCAACATCTTCAGAGCCTTCTATCTTGCAGCTCTTTAAGGTTTTTAAAAGCTCTTTAAGTTTCATTAACTTTCCAATTAATCAAGCTTCGCCACCTTCAGGGCACTGCCGGCAGGCAATTGTCCATCATTCTTCTTCGGGCTATTCAGATATCTCAGAGAGGTTTCCGATATCGCCCTGAAAGCAGGGGCTGCCACAATGCCGCCATACTGAATCCCCTCAGGCTCGTCTATAGCCACAAGCACCACAAGCTCCGGCGACTCAGCCGGAACAAAGCCTATAAATGAAGCCACGTGCTTATTTTCGCGATACCCCCTGCCGCCGGATACCTTCTGGGCAGTGCCGGTCTTTCCAGCCACATCGTATCCGTTAAGTGCAGCCTCTGTTCCTGTTCCTCCCTCGGCAACAACATCCCTCAGCATCTCGGTGACCTTTGAGGCAGTGTCACCGCTTATGACCTTCTTCACTATCTGCGGCTGGTTACTCTTTATCACCTTACCGTCCCTGTCCAGGATGTCCTTCACAAGATACGGCTTCATCAAGTATCCGCCGTTGGCTATGGCGGAAAAAGCAGTGGTTAACTGAATAGGTGTAGCCGAGACCCCCTGCCCAAAGGATAGCGTGGCCAGCTCAAGATTTGACCATGTTTTCATCGAACGCAGTATCCCGCTCCCCTCTCCATTTAACTCTATCCCTGTGGGAGAGCCAAATCCAAATGAAGTAATGTAGTCATAAAACCTTTCTTTTCCAAGCTTGGCAGCTATCTTGGCGGATCCTATATTGCTGGAGAACTTCATTATCTCCCTTACCGTAAGGGCGCCGTGCTTATGGGTATCGTGGATCACCTTCCCTGCAAGTTCCATAGAACCGTTTTCACAGTTGAATTTATCCCCGGGCTTAACGACCCCTTCCTCCAGCGCAGCAGCCAGAAGGAAGACCTTAAAGGTGGAACCGGGTTCGTATGTATCCACTATGGCCCTGTTCTTCAATGCTGCCTGAGAAGTGGAAGAAAGGTCATTGGGGTTAAACTGCGGGTAGTTGGCCATTGCCAGCACCTCGCCGCTCTTGGGGTCCATGACAATAGCTGTGCCGCCCTTGGCGCCACTCTTCCTGACAGCCACAGCCAGCTCTTTTTCTGCGGTATACTGAATAGTCTTATCTATAGTCAGGACTACGCTGTTGCCGGTCAGGAAGTCCTCAAAACCCAAATCCATTGGAAGGGTCCTCTTTCCAAGGGCATCCCTTTCCGCCCTTACCAGTTCTGTTTTCCCCTTTATCTGGGCATCGTGAGCAAGCTCAATACCGCCAAGCCCGGTTCCGTCAATGCCTGAGAAACCGACAGCATGTGATGCCAGTTCTCCGTTTGGATAGAACCTTCTATTCTCTTTTACAAAGCCTATGCCTCTGATATTCAGGGATTTGACACGCTCAATTGTGGAAGGGGTGACCTTTCTCGCAAGCCAGACAAAGGATTTTGATGAGGAGAGGTTGTCCTCAAGCTCTTTCCGGCTTAATGTAAGGAGGGGGGCAAGCTTTTTTGCAGTTAGTTTAGGGGTATCTATGGAGTCTGGCTCTGCGTATATGGAATCAATCTCTACCGTCACAGCAAGCTCTTCATACCCTCTTGTATATATTGTTCCCCTCTTGGGCACAAGGGGGATATTTTTTTTGTACTGTCTCTCTGCCAGTTTGCAGAGCTGATCCCTCTTAAGGACTTGAAGCTGGAAGGCCCTACCTGCAATAATGATGGAAACAAGACAAAAGAATACCAGAACGGTTGAAATGCGGAACCTGATCCATTTGTCCGAAGGTTTTTTCATCTTAGGATTATAATCTGCTCTTCCTTTGGAGGGAGCAGTTTAAGTTCCTCCCTGGCTATCCTCTCTATCCTCTTAGGGGACTTAAGTGTTGCTATCTCAAGGATAAGCTCCTTGTTCTCCTGATCCAGCTTTCTCATCTCGCTGTTTGCATTGAATATTTCATACCCGATCCTTACCACCTGAACCCTGGACCATGTATAAAAAAGGAGAACAGCTATCACTATGACCAGTACGGATAAGACCGCTGAAACGAGACCGTCCCCACGATTCGCTTCAGAAGCCCTTGCCTTTCCTATGGATCTTGATGCTGCATGTGCCATAAAACCTCCTCAAAGCCTGGAGCAGCTCCCTCAAATTTTCTCAGCAACCCTGAGCCTTGCGCTTCTTGCCCTCGGGTTCGCCGTTATCTCATCATCCGACGCCTTGACCGCCTTTTTTGTAAGGACCCTTGCCGTTTTAACCTTTCCGCAGTTGCAAACTGGAAGTGAGGGAGGACATATGCAGGGCTTCTCCCAGTCTCTAAACCTGTTTTTTACTATCCTGTCTTCAAGGGAATGGAACGATACGACACAGAACCTTCCCCCTGACTTTAAGATGGTCATACCCGCATCCAGCCCCCGTTCCAGTGAACCAAGCTCATCGTTTACCGCAATCCTTAAGGCCTGGAATGTCTTGGTTGCCGGATGTATCTCTCTGGGCCAATCCCTCCTCGGAATCGACCTTTCCACAATCCTGGCCAGTTCCCTGGTAGTCGCAATCCTTGAAATTTCCCTTGCCTTTATAATCTCCCTGACAATCCTTCTTGCGTAACTCTCTTCCCCAAATTTCCAGAGGAGCTCTTGAAGCTCCTTAGGCGAGTAGTTATTTACAATATCCCCAGCAGTAATACCGCAAGTTGTATCCATCCTCATGTCGAGGGGGGCATCCCTCAAAAAGCTGAACCCCCTTATGTCAGTGTCTATCTGAAGGGAGGAAACACCAACGTCCAAAAGTATCCCGTCAACCTCTTTGATTCCAAGCTCGTGAGCGATCCTCCCCATTTCTGAAAAGTTCCCGTGCATCAGAGAGACCCGGTCCCCAAACTCCTGAAGCCGCACCGATGCTATCTTCAAGGCCTCGGTGTCCCTGTCTATCCCTATCACCCTGCCGTCAGGGTAACTTCTTTTCAGTATCTCACTCGTATGACCGCCCATCCCCAGTGTCCCGTCTACGTAAATCCCGCCGCTCTCAGGTTCCAGGAACTCAAGTGCCTCATTCAGCAAAACAGGGATGTGGGATGCCTCCATTAAAGCCCTAAACCAGCCAAAGCACCTTTAATGCTGTCGAAGTTTTCCAGTGTCTTCTTCCTTTCATCATACCAGCGTATCTTGTCCCATACCTCAAACTTTTTGAGGGCGCCGGCAAGAACCACCTCAGATGTAAGCCCCCCACTATCACGTAAAGGTGGAGGTATCAAAACCCTTCCCTGCTTATCTACTTCACAGTCAACAGCTCCAGCTACAAGATAACGTATAAACGATGCCACCTCATCATTGGTAGACGGAAGGGCTGCCATCTTCTCTTCAAATATCCGCCATTCGTCAAAAGGATATGCCACCAAGTGATTGTCGAAGTGGGTAATAACAAGACGGCCGTCCCCCTTGGTAGAAAGTACCTCCCTGAACCTGGATGGGATGCTCACCCTGCCTTTCGGGTCTATCGTATGTTCGTACTGCCCGCGAAACATCAGGACTCCTTAAGAGTACTTATCTCACACAAACCACCGCAACCCACTTCATGCCACTTTATACCACTTTATGGACAAACTATACCTTCGACATTCCACCTTGTCAAGGTTTTTTTGCGTAAATTGACAACCAAAATTTATTTCAGGGTTTTATTGGTCGGCTTGAACATTGAGAATATTCTGAAGAGAATAAAATGGAAGGAAACCTTGGTGTATAAGAGGAGGTTACCGTGTTCTATCGGGGCTTGTTTTGAGGGATCCCAATTTTGATAAGTTGTTGGGGCCTATGACACCCTTTCCACTTACGACAAAATTACATTTTACATTATGGGCAAAAAGGGTGTATGCTTCATAAGCCGCTTTGGGGTAAGTCTTTTTACAATTCTGGCAGATAATTTATCCTGCATATCCATCCCCTTTTTTCTTCAGTATAACACCTATTTGAAAAAGCAAATCAGGCATCTTAAAAGGTTTGGAGATATGCTTACAGTCATTTTGTGTAAAAAATAAAAGCGTCTCATTGCTTGAATTGCCTGTAACAAACAGTACCCTCTTCTCAAATCCAGGCAACTCTTCTCTGATCTTTGTATAGAAGTTCAGACCATCCATCTCCGGAATATTCACGTCCAGGGTTATAAGGTCATATTTTTTTACCATAAGTTGTTGAAATCCTCGTCTGCAGTTTTCAGCAAGGTCTACATTATAACCTGAACCTGACAATACGGCATCAAGTAAATGCCTAAAAACCGGATCGTCGTCTATAACCAGGATACTGCTTCTTGTTGTAGTTTCTATTTCACACCCCCTATAGGTAGCAATTCAACATCCTTTTAGGATTATAGTGCAAAAACTATGCCACCCATTGTGCCTTATTTTTATTTCTTTTTTCCCTCGGCACAGTAGAATATCCTGCACGTTTTGGTAGATGATGCAACATTATGTTTAACGATTCAATAGGATAGGTGTATGCAAAATATATCTCTTGCGCTGGCCATATCAGGGATGGTCCCTGCCAAAGATGTAGTACGTACTGATAGCCCCGACATTCATCAGTATGCGTGAAATAGCGTACCTCGACATATCCGCTAACCGAAAGACTCAAGAATGTGGGGATACACTACCTGACCTGGTCTGAGATGAGAAGAAATCAATTGAAAGCTGCTAACTTATTGAGAAGCAGTAGCATTTTAATACCAAGTAAGCTTTCATTAACCTGACACGTAGGATTTTGGGTGATGTCCCCATATCATTGACATAGTACTTTATAGCTCAAAATTTCTCTTGGTGTCCACTGGTGATTTGTTATCCCAGCAGCCATTGCCGGGGTTCTGGGTCTAAACTTCCTGTCCTTGCCCCGACTCAGCGTCTCATGTGGCCGTATGAAGTCATAAAAAGCCACACATATGGCAAACTTGGCCTTCAGCCAGCGTACAGATTTTGCAAATGTAATACTTTTGCGCACCAAATGGGCATCCCACAGTCGCCAATCAAGGTTTGTCCTTTCTACAAAAGCCGTATTGATAGTGTTGCTCGGTGAATCTTCGGCAATGTCCCCAAATAGTTGATATTTGGGGACATTGCCGGATTTTGAAAGCCAACCTGGTATAAAACTCAGATCGTCGGCCCTATCCATTAACCGGGTCATCCGGATCCAAAAACAGCTTTCCACCACTCCCATCCAGGTCTTCTGCCGGGATAAGACTCTTTGCATCAAGCATGGTCACATATCTGTTGCTTATCTGTATGGAGCATCCCAACTGCTTTATCTGTGAAGGGCTAAAGAATTGAGATTCATCTATGTTGAGAATCCCTGTTATGCTGTCAACAAAAAAGCCGAACCTTATATGATCGCTGCCGACAACCATGATATTGTCGCCCAATGACTTCCCTTCCAGCCCAACCAATTTTTTCAGATTGACCACTGCGAGCACCCTGCCTTTAAGGTTGGTTACACCTTCCACGTAATGTGGCACAAGTGGCAACTTTGTCAGCGTAGGCGACTTTATAACCTCCCTGACCTTCAAGATTGGGATGGTATATTCCTTATCGTTAAGTTTAAAGCCTATATGCTGCATATCCCCTCCGTTAACACCTAAAAAGCTTAGTACAACTGTAAGGCAAAATCAACCCATATCTGAAACCATTTCTTGAAGAAAGATACAGGCACCCTATGGCACTTTTTTACAATTGTATATACTTATTCATATATCCATATTTTTATATTGACATAATTACTTTCAATTGTTATCCTTTGACAAGGTAGATAGAGGAGTAACAAACTGGGCAACAAAGACTTGCCATAGAGTCGCATTGGATGTAAACTATAAAGGCATACTTACCAAGTAAGCTTTCATTCGTCCCCATAGTAGATGTTTGAAAGCAACTTGGAATAAAAGGAGGTAGCATGATCTACAAGCTTGAAAGCAGTAAGGATTTAGATACAGTGGTAAAAGATTTCGAGGATGCAGCAAAGGCGCATAAGTTCGGTGTGCTGGCGAAGCATAACGTAAAGGAGACCCTTAATTCAAAAGGGGTGGAGTTCGCTCCCGAGTGCAGGATAGTTGAGATATGCAACCCTCATCAGGCAAAAAAGGTTTTGGAGGCAAACATCGACATATCTACCGCACTCCCTTGCAGGGTTGCTATTTATAAGGATAAAGGGAAGGTAACCCTTTCCACCATAAAACCTTCCACACTTGTGTCGATGTTTCCCAACCCTGAGCTGAAATCCACAGCAGAAGAGGTGGAGAGGGAGATAGTGAAGATGATGCAGGAAGCAGCAGGATAAAGAGGGGGAGGTAAAGATATGCCAATATACGAGTATCATTGCCAGGAATGCGGGAACACCTTTGAAGAGATAAGGAGAATGGAGGAGAGAGAGAAGGGACTTGTATGTCCGAAATGCCATTCAACCCTTGTAGAAAGGGTCTTGTCGGTATTCAGTTACGGCAGTACACCAGCTGGAGATGCCTGCGGTCTTCCATCCTCAGGCCACGGTTGAAAGTAGTCCATGGCGGCAGTTAGCCGCTACCGTCATGCCCCGCCACCAACCATTAGATTGATGCCGGGGCATGAACGGAGACCGGTTAGAAGTGATAGGCCACGTCAAACCTGACGGAGGTTGTGTGATAATAGGGTGATAATAGGGTGATAATAGGGACACATCCGAGGATAATAGGAGGATAATAGGGACACATCCCATTTGTTCTTGACAAGATGTATAGCATGATGCTATAAACCAACGATGCCTCGAATAGCAAGATTAGTAGGGACTGGGTATCCCCATCACGTAATACAAAGGGGAAACAATAAGGAAAAAGTCTTTCTCGACAAAGAAGACTTTCAAAAGTATATAGCTCTGCTTGAAAGGTATTCATCGGAAAAAGAAGCGTCAATATTGGCTTATTGCCTCATGACAAATCACGTGCATCTGCTTGTAAAGCCCTTGAGAGAAAACACGCTTTACAAGATGATGCAGGGCATTACCCTGTGCTACACACAGTACTTCAACAGGAAATACTTTAGAACAGGGCGTTTATGGGAGAGCAGATATCACTCCTGCATAATAGACGGGGATAAGTATCTGTGGTCTGTGAGCAGGTACATAGAAAAGAATCCTGTAAGGGCCAAGATGGTTAAAAAACCGGAAGACTACCCATATTCCAGCGCAAAATCCCACATTACAGGAAAAGCTAACAGCCTTCTTAAAGAACCTTTATTCGATGAAGGTGGGATGTCGGAATACAGGTTACTCATGAAAAGCAAAGAAAACAAAGAAGAACTTGAAGAAATCAGAACAAAAACCCGCTTGGGGAAACCGCTTGGTGGAGATGATTTCATAATAGAGTTGTCGGGGAAATTAGGTCGAAGCTTGATATTTAGGCCAAAGGGCAGGCCAATAAAGAAAAAGGAGTAATTAATAGGATGTGTCCCTAATAATTCGATTCCAACTTTGCGAGTCCCCCGGCAGAGCCGGGGGTTTACCCTTTATTAATTACCTTATGTCCACTTTTCAACCTACATCATCAACTTATCTGTAAATAATGCAAGCCATTCCCCGATTAACTTATGAGCGAGAGGCTTTGGGTGACAATCTCTCGCATAAGAGAGTTCATTGGAACTATAACCGGCATAGATAATATCCTGTACGTCAACGATATGAGCATCAGTGCTCATTTTAAGACGGTTCAAGGGGAGGTTGCTCTGAAATTTTCCTTCATTTAAAAGAGGAATATTTAAGATTATAAGCGGTATGCTTTTGCTTCTAACCTCGTCAATAAACTCGTCTATTAATTGCTGTGTAAGTATTGCCTCCTTTTCCGTGACCCTCCCAAAATCAGTATTTACACCATTATCCTTAGCCAGTTTTTTCATAAAAAAATATGAAAAGCTATTACGCACAAAGTTCACCACATGAGAATGCTGGCTCAGAAAAGAATATCCGGGAACATTATACAACCTGTCTCGAATGAAAATAGCAGGTACAAAATCCTTCTTCTCTCGAACCAATTTATTACCTTCAAGCTTAAATAGTCGTGAAACAACATTGTTATAAGGATCATTTGGGAAATAGGCCAATACAACCAGATCAGGGCTGTATTTCAACCCAACTTCACGAAGCTGGATAAGCTCTTCTGCTGTTCCATAACCCGACACACCCATATTAATAACCTCGGTCGGTTTTACCAAGGAAAGTTTTCTCTCAAGTACAGCAGAAAAAGTCTCGTCATCTCCTACGCCATGCCCTAATGTAACTGAATCACCCAATACGATTATCCTGTATTTGTCACTGGATTTGTTCAGAGAGTATTCCTTTTTCCCTCGGAAACCTTGCGAATTGGTACTAAATTCATGTCGGTAGTCATAGGTAATCATCTTTCCTCTAACATCGCTAATGTTTTCCCTAATGCCGTTATCACCTGTTTTGACATACCTGGGGACAATATTTTGCCGCTTGAACAACCTGAAGAATACCTCTCCTGTTGCAAAGGCAAGCGCAAAAGAAACTGAAACTATGATAATTTTCAAACCAATATTTTTTAATATATTCTTCACCTGAAAATCTCCTCTGTTTTTGTAGGGGAGGGGCTTGTCCCCTCCAGCCACGGACCTGGGCGACCACAAGGGATCGCCCCTACGGATAACTTTTTCATAACCCTTTGTGAGCCAGAGGCTCATGGATGTTTCATATTTTCAATATCCATCCCATTTACTTAATCATTTGACACCTTACAAGACCCCTATAACAAGGTCGTAACGTCTATGGGAAATTGAGGGAAATTGAGGGACACTTCCCCTATTTTCTCCTAATCCCCGTTGCCGACAAAACCGCTTCTGACAAGGCATTCATGGTTGCATTGCAAAAAGCGTAACTGTTTTATCACGCTGCATAGGCTGCATGTCCTATGATTTTAACAAATCTTTCATAGTCGCTTTTAGAGATGTACCCCTTTTCGAGTCCTTCATCAATAAGGTTGCCTGTGCCGATTACCTTGAAGCTGCAAACATCTGCAATCAGTTTGGCGGCTTTTATCGCTGCTCTGTCGTCGAGGATAACCCTGTCGGCCTTTTCCTCTATCGCAAGGGCAATGGTGCTGACATCTGCTTCTGAAAGACCTCCGAGGGATTTGATGACTTCATCCAGCCGCTCTCTATGCATCCTGTCCATGAGATGAAGAAAGACATCGCCGGCAACCTTTTTTACCTGAATCCAGTCGTTTGCCGCATCTTTGATGCTCAGAGCATCCTTATAGCCCCTTGATTCACCTTTGATTACGGCTTCTTCATAGACTTCTTTGCTTATCAGAACGGATTGATGGAGGGTCTTCAATAAAGGAAGTAGAGATGATTTGGAGAGGTAGATCAGAGGAGTAGTGTTGCTTACAGCCTTCAAGAGGTCTTGCCTATTTGCAGAGGGACATTCAGGGTTTTAAGCAGGTCGACCATTTCCCATACAGATATCCCGACTATCTCAGAGGCCTTACTAAGGCTTATCCTGCCGCTTTTATAGAGGGAGACCGCCTCTTTTTTAATCCATTCCTTTATTAGCTCTGAAACTACCTGAGATGCATCAACTTCTTCGATTTTAGAAAGTTCCGTCAAGGGGAATATTTCGTCTTCCGGGACCTTCAAATAGAGTTCAGCCATGTTCAACCTCCTTGATTTTGATAAGGAATATAGCAGAGCGAACGGAAAAGAGCAAGTCAACTTCCAAAAAGTGGAAAACATAGTCTCCGTTATAATTCAACCCCCATCGCCGACAAAACCGCTTCTGCCAAGGCATTCAAGGATTTATTGCTCTATAGATAAAAGAGATGCAACGGTGGATAACTGCGGAAACTACAGAAACGATACTACCAAATGGTTGAGACAACGCCTGATTTACTAACCAACTCATCTTTAGTTATCAGAGCAGCCTCATAGTAAAGGGCTGTTGCGACAATAAGCTTGTCGTGCATCTCCAAATCGGCCTCTATCTTGTCTGCAATTGTTAATATCTCTGCATCCAAGGGCGCAATGTCGAAATTCTCATAACCCTCAATCTTTTTCAGGGTCTCCTCAAATGTCAGCGTGACCCTGCCTTTCTTGGCGATAAACATTATCTCCGCAAGAACTACAGCAGGCACGATAATGGTTCCGCTTTTGACAGTTTTTTCAAACGCATCAAAAGCCTTTTTGCTTAAGCGGGGGTCTTCGGTAAAAGATAGAGTAAACTGCGTTGTGTGAATTTTTAGGGCTGTAAAAAGGGTGTACCTC
>CAKKSC010000035.1 GCA_919902985.1 Desulfuromonadales bacterium
AGCAAAATCCTTTGTGGACGTGAAGTTTAAATGCGTTTGCCCTGATAGGAGGTGTCAGTTTAGTCTCTATGCAAACCTGGTAATTTTCTTGACAATGTCATACATTATCACCAGATAGCATTTAACTCTTCAACCTTAAACCGGAATCCAGAGGGCAATTTAACCGAATAATGATAAAGATTGTGCATTCTCGGAATTAGCTTATTATGCAGCCTTTAGCATATGTATCAAGCCCCTTTCAGATGATTGTCAAGGGCCTCATTGGCAAGGGAATCGGCCTTAGAGTTTTTGTCCCTTGTTATGTGATCTATCTTGAAATCGGTGAAACCGGATATCAGGCTCTTTGCCTCTTTGTAGAGGTCAAGGAGCTTGCCGTCCTTCACCTTGTAAACACCATTTATCTGCCTTACCATGAGTTCTGAATCCGAAAAGACCCGAACAGACCTTCCGCCAAGCCTTTTCCCTTCAGTGAGGGCCTCTATCAAGGCCTGATACTCTGCCATGTTATTGGTGGTTTCGCCAATATACCTTTTGAGCCCATCAATTACATGCCCGCTTCCATTCATTACGACTACACCGATGGCGGCCTTTCCCGGGTTTCCCCTGGATGCGCCGTCTATATAAAATGTGAGGTTATCTGTTTTGGTATGGGTTTTAGAAGGGGCCTCTTTGAATTGGGTTGAGGCTTCGAGGAGGAGTGATTTCAGCTTGTCGCATGTGAGAGACGGGAACCTCTCCAGCGTCCTGGCAAAGCTCAGGGTCTCGGCCAGATGTTTTAATACCTCGTCTTTCTTCAACCGTTGTTACCTTCCCAGTACAATATCCTGTGACAGCTGGGACACAGGAGCATCTCGTGACCTTTCTGTATCTGGTTGTAAAGCTGCGGAGGAAGGTTCATGTGACATCCTGTACATGCTCCGTTTTTAACGGGGACAACGGATGTGACATTCCTTCTCTCTGATACCCTCTGGTACATCTTAAGGATGTTCGGCTTGACCTTTTTTGCGATCTCTTCCCATACCTTCCTCTTGCCGTCGAACTCAGCGTCTATCTTGGAGAAATCTCCTTCCAACGCCTCTTTTTCCTTTGCAAACTCTGCCTCTTTTGCCTTGAGGGCTGCTGCCTTTTCCGATGCGACCTTTTCCATTTCCTCAACATCGGCAGTGAGTTTCAGGATGTCCTCCCCCCTGCTGGCGTTCAATTTTTCCCCCTGATCAACCTCTTTGAGGAGAGCCTGATATTCCTTCTGCGTCTTTATGTCCTTTAAGTGGCCTTCGGTCTTCTGTATCCTGTCTATCTCCATCTGAAGCAGGCCTTCCTTTGTCTTTTTGTCCTTCTTCAGTTCCTCAAGCTGAGTTTCGCACTGTTCCAGATCGGCCTTCATGGCATCAAGGCCGGTCTGAAGCTCCGACAGGCGCTTCGGCGTATCTTCCATCTTCCGTTTCATCCCCCCCAATACTGCATCTACCTTCTGGAGCTCAACCAGTAACCTTATCTGCTCTTGCAATATCTACCTCCTTTTATCGTAAAAAAATGTGAATCCCCTGTCCCACATCCTTCATCTTTTTCAACAGACCCTTAACGGGTCCCTTCCCAAGTGTATATGAAGTCCTATGTCAATGCCTTCTCTTCCCAGTGCCTCTTTTATGATAGCAGCCAACACAGGAAGCACAATCGATTCCGATGCAAAATGCCCTATATCCATAACCGCTATTCCGTACAATTCGGCATCCTTGGCTGCATGGTATTTCACGTCTCCGGTTATAAGGAGGTCTGCCCCATTTTCTGCCGCGTCCTTCACAAGAGAGCCGCCACTTCCACCGCAGACTGCGATCCTTGTAATCCTACGCATCAGGTCGCCGACTATAGAAACATGCGGCAGAGAAAAATCGCTCTTCATCCTTACAGCAATGGATTCAAGGGTTTCTATAGAGGCAACTTCCCCGATCCTTCCCATATTAGCAAAGGGCCTCTTATTTAAAAGCCCAACCCTGTCGGCAAGAGTATCGTTTACTCCACCATTCATGACATCAAGATTTGTATGGGCTGAATAGAGGGTCATTTTGTCTATTACGGCCCTTTGTATAATCCTGCCTGCAGGTGTCCCTAAATCAAGCCGCCTGATAGGATTAAAAAACAGGGGGTGATGTGTAATGGCGATATTTGCACCAACCTCCCTTGCCTTGTCAAACATAGCTATGTCTGCATCGAGGGACAGGATTATGCCGGTCGCAGACCTGTCTAAACTGCCAACCTGCAACCCCGGATTGTCCCATTCTTCGGCCAGGGCCTCCGGCACTACTCTCTCAACTATCCTCAGTATATCCCCGATTTTTGTCATGCCAAAATAAAAAAGGTGCGCCTTTCGGTGCACCTTTTAGGACTCTCAATAGAGGATGAGCATTCACTGTATTTATCTTTCAGATATGCCATATTTTGAATGGTGGGCCCACCTGGACTCGAACCAGGGACAGACCGGTTATGAGCCGGTGGCTCTAACCAACTGAGCTATGGGCCCGAAAAAAAATATTTTAGTGTTAATTATCAAGTATGTCAAGGAAAAAACCGATTAAAATGGTTTTCAAATTTCTAAAATCAACCCTCTACAAAACTCTTCAACCTCTTGGCACGGCTCGGATGTCTGAGCTTTCTGAGAGCCTTTGCCTCGATCTGCCTGATCCTTTCCCTCGTAACATCAAAGTCCTGCCCCACCTCTTCAAGGGTGTGATCAGATCTTTCACCAATCCCGAACCTCATCCGCAACACCCTTGCCTCTCTTGGAGTCAGGGTCGCCAGAACCTTATTTGTAACCTCAGTAAGGTTTGATGTTATCACTGCCTCTATTGGAGACGGGATCGTCTTGTCTTCTATGAAGTCACCCAGGTTGCTGTCCTCCTCCTCTCCTATGGGTGTTTCAAGGGATATCGGTTCCTTGGCTATCTTCAATATCTTCCTCACCTTATCCAGCGGCAGCTCCATCTTCTCTGCTATCTCTTCAGGCGTCGGCTCCCTCCCCTTTTCCTGGACGAGGTACCTTGAGGTCCTTATCAGCTTGTTAATAGTCTCTATCATATGCACGGGGATCCTTATGGTCCTGGCCTGGTCTGCTATGGCCCTGGTAATGGCCTGTCTTATCCACCACGTGGCATAGGTAGAGAACTTGTATCCCCTCTGGTATTCAAACTTGTCTACCGCCTTCATCAGGCCTATATTCCCCTCCTGGATAAGGTCCAGAAACTGAAGCCCCCTGTTTGTGTACTTCTTGGCGATGCTGACGACCAGCCTTAAATTGGCCTCTACCAGCTCGCTCTTTGCGACCTTTACCCTGATCTCTCCACTCTTCAAGTTTTTGAGGGCCTTCTTCATTTCTGCCGGAGAAAGTCCCGCCTTTTCCTCCATGCCCGCGATCTTTTCGCTGATATCGGATATCTCCGCGTCCATCTCCTTGAGCCTCTCCTGAGAAATGCGGCTTTCCTTTGCAGCCTTCTTAAGCTCGGCGCCCCCTTTTCTTGCCCTTGCAAGAATGTCAATCAAATCTTCCTTCGAAGGATAGCCGCTTGCCTTTATAATGCCGGCGAGTTCCGCCTCACACTTGTCAACCTTCTCTACGAGGATCTTCAGCTTATGGTTTATCCTTTCGATCTGCCTCGAGCTGAGGTTCATCTCCTTCAGGGTCTCCCGTGTCTTGTCCTTGTTTTCATCCAGCTGCTTCCCGATCTGGGCCTTCTTTGCGAGCGCAATACCCTTTCCCTGGCTCTTTTTGAAAAGGGTCTCCTTTTCGTTGTCAAGGTCCCTCAGCTTTTCTTCAAGCCTGAGGAATTTATCAGTATGATATTTTTGCTCTTCTTCGGTGGATTCATCGTCTGTTCCCTTTACTACGTCGACTATAGAGGCCTTTCCTTTCCTGATCCTTTCGCCAATGCTCAGGATTTCCTTGACGGTAAGCGGGGAATTAAAGGTTACGTTCAGGATCTCTCTCTCACCTTTTTCTATCCTTTTTGCAATCTCAACCTCTTTCTCTTTGGTGAGAAGTGAAACAGAACCCATCTCCTTAAGATACATCCTTACAGGATCCCCAATCCTCCCAAGAAACTCCACTACCGCCTCAGGCTCAGCCTCCGCTTCGAACTCCTCTTCAGCCTCTCCAACCCTGTGTTCGGGTATCTTTAACTTCTGAACAGGATCAACTACTTCTATATCCATGTCCCCAAACATGGTCATTACATCATCCAACTGGTCGGGGGATACCATGCTCGAAGGGAGGGCATCATTGACCTCTTCAAATGTGAGGTATCCCTTCTCCTTCCCTGTAGCGATCAACTGCTCAACCTCTTTCATCCTCTTTGCATCCTTTGCCATCATGCCTCCTTAAAAACAGTGTTCAGCAGTCAGTGTCAGTGGTCGGTTGACAGATAAAAGCTGAGAATTTATTTAGTTTAATTTCTTATGCCTTTCCCTGCGCTCCAGAAGGTGTCTCTGCTCCATAAAAATACTCTCGTTCTCGTTTTTCGCCCCCGCCTCAATCTCCCTGCGGATCCTCTCTTTTTCCTTTTTCAATTTATTGAGCTTTATGGTCTCGATGCAGTCATCCATCTCCTTTGAGGGCTCCACCGCATCGAGCATCTCCATTAACAGTTTTAAATAGAGTCCCTTCTGCTCTTCCGTCTTGAGATACTCCAAAGGGTCCGCCTTAAAAGGCGCAGCAAGGATGCTTTCTTCAAGACCTCTCAGTTTTTCATCCTGAAAATCGTTTAAAACCCCGCTCTCCGCAACTCTCTCTTTCAACTCAGGGTATTTGAGGAGCAGTTGGATTATCTTTTTTTCGGCAGTTTTGGTCCCGGACAGTATCCCCGTGCCTGGCAATTTTACCTTAAACTTTTTAGGGCTGCCACTGCCCCTCTTCTTCATCTCCCTGGCAAGCGACTCTTCCTGAACGCCTGTCCTCTCAGAGACTATTTTTATATAATGTTCCTGCTCAATCCTGCTTGGCAGCCGTTCTATATATGGGAAGACTTCTTCAATTACCTTGAGCTTATCCTTTATCTCAGTTGCATTTTTCCCTTTCAGCGCCTGATTTATGAAAAATTCCATTATTGGCATTGCTGATTTAATCGCTTTTTTAAACCCCTCGACGCCCTTCTCCCTTACAAATGTATCTGGATCATGCCCCTCAGGCATTGTCAGCACGGTTGCATTCACACCTTCTGTTATAAAAAGGTCAATAGACCTCAAGGTTGCCTTGACCCCCGCCTGGTCGGCATCGAATACGGTCACTATATTCCTGCTGAGCCTCTTTATGAGCCGCAGATGTCCGGCAGTCAGGGCGGTCCCTAATGTTGCTACGGAATTTTTTATCCCTGCCTCATGAAGGGACAGGAGGTCCATATAACCCTCCACTATCAAGGCCTCATCAGACTCCTTTATCCATCTCCTGGCAACTGTTATCCCGTAAAGGGAGTCCGATTTTTTAAAAAGAATTGACTCCGGTGAATTAAGGTATTTGGGTTCAGAGCCGTCTATGCTCCTCCCGCCGAATCCGATAATACGGCCATGAATATCGGATATGGGGAATATGACCCTTCCCCTGAATCTGTCGTAATACCCCCCGCTCTTTTTTGGAATTATCAGCCCGAGTTCCTCAGCCAGGGAAAGGGATACCCTTTTTTTGGAGAGGAACACGCAAAGACCATCCCACCCATCCCCTCCATAACCGACCTTATAATCGTTTATTGTCTCCTCTGCCAGCCCCCTCTTTTTTAAGTACGATCTTGCCTTTTCCGATTCACTCAATATCGAATGGTAGAAGGAGGCGGCTAATTCGTTAATCTTATAGAGGGCCTCCTGTCTGTCGTTTTTTTGCGGCGCAAACCTCCCTGATGCTTCGGGAATAGTTACTCCTGCCCTTTTTGCCAGTTCCGTTACTGTGTCGGGAAATGTCATCCCGCTTGCCTTCATCAGAAATGTTATTACATTCCCGCCGGCGCCGCATCCGAAGCAGTAAAATATCTGCTTCCCCTCGTTAACAGTAAAGGACGGCGTCTTTTCTGAATGAAAAGGACATATCCCTTTATGGTTGGCGCCTACTTTTTTGAGGGAGACGTATTCCGAGACAACATCTGTGATATTTACGCGTTCCCTTATCTCGTCTATCAACTCTTCAGGTATGGTTCCTGACACAGAACACCTATAATGCCAAGTAAGCTTTTGTTAACATAAAGGGTTTGAAAGCAACTTGGTATAAAATAAAAAAGGGCACTAAGCGCTTAAAGCCTTTAGATGCCCCTTAATCCAACACAATATTGACTCTCCAGTCAGTTATTTAGATAACCTCTCCCTTACTTTGTCGCTGACCATCTTTCCGTCAGCCCTCCCTGCGACCTTTGGCATAAGCAGTTTCATTACCTTGCCGAGGTCTTTCATTCCGGATGCGCCAGCCTCTGTCACTGTCCGATCTATCTCAGCCTCGACCTCTTCAATGGATAACTGCTTCGGCAGAAAGCCCTGAAGGATCTTTAATTCAGCCTCTTCCTTTTCAACGAGGTCGTTCCTGCCAGCGCTTTTAAACTGCTCTATAGAATCCCTTCTCTGCTTGACTGAGGAGGTGACCGTCTCAATCACCTCCTCGTCTGTAAGCGCTTTCCCTAAATCTATTTCCTTATACTTAACAGCCGAAATAAGCATCCTTATGGTTGAGAGCCTGACCTTGTCCTGGCTCTTCATGGCGCCCTTCATCTCTTCTGCAAGTTTATCTTTTAAGGACATCCTACTCCTCGGTTCTTCTGGTCTTCTTCAACGCCCTTTTTCTGGCAGCAATGGTCTTCTTCTTCTTTTTTATGCTTGGTTTTTCGTAGTGCTCCCGCTTCTTCAGGTCAGATAGTATTCCTGACTTTTCGCACTGCCTTTTAAATTTCTTAAGGGCGTTTTCAAAGGACTCGTTCTCTCTGATTTTTACGCCTGGCATCCAAATTCGCCTCCCTTCATTATAGCAGTAGTATCTTATAGTAAAAGTTTAGAAGGGTGATAGTTTACAGCAACCTGATTATTTCTGTCAAGAAAAATAATTTATAACCATCTAAATTCTTTCCCTTTTTACCGCCTTTCCTTTTCCTCAATCCCGGATGTCCCGAACCTTCTCTTAAGTTCTCCATAAACCTCTTCCGGGCTTATATCCAGATGCCCCAGGAGGACAAGTGTATGAAACCAAAGGTCGGCCATCTCATGGGTAACCTCATCCTTATTTCCGCCCTTCCCGCTTATCAGGAGTTCAGAGGCCTCTTCTCCTATCTTTTTCAATATAGTGTCCGCCCCTTTTATAAAAAGGGAGGAGACATAGGAGCGCTCACCTGGGTGTGATTTCCTTTCGAGTATAACGTCATAGACCCTGTCTATGATAGAGGCAGTAGAGAGGTCCCGGCTGGACGTCTCCACATCTTTGAAAGGGGTTTCTATCTCCCTGAAAAAACAGCTCCTCTCACCTGTATGACATGCGGCTCCAACCTGCTCAATCTTGAGGAGGATGGTGTCCATGTCGCAGTCGTAATAGATTCCTTTGATATGCTGGAAGTGGCCGGATGTTTCACCCTTCAGCCACAGTTTGTTCCTCGAACGGCTGAAGTAATTGGCCTTGCCGGAGGAGAGGCTCTTTTCAAGGGCCTCCCTGTTCATATAAGCCATCATCAAGACCTCGCCTGTTCGGAAGTCCTGGGCAATGGCAGGTACAAACCCCTTTTCATCAAATTTTATCTCATTTAGGATATTCATGCAGATGTCTTACCACAAAGACACGAAGAAATGAAGGGGGAAAACTAAAAAAGACAAAAACCATCCACAGATTAACGCAGATTTCTCAGATCATTAAACCAGTTGCAGGACCTATCTGTGTAATCTGTATAATCTGTGCAATCTGTGGACTATTGTTCTTTGGAAGTTAGTTGTTCGGCAGAGTATAACCAGCGCCAGCAAACTGGATCCCATTAGGGTCTTGAGCGCGAGGCGGAGACACTGCATGCACCCCTCCACATTTCGGGCATTTGCTTACAAAGGTCTTCATGACAAACTTCTCTCCGCATCCCTGGCACTTTGTCTCTATGCCGCCGCCAGATAATGGAGCAACGGCTATAGCTCCGCCGTGAGCGCGATAGACAAATTCAACAAGATCCTTCCCCTCAGAGAATGGACCGGCACCTGCAGGTCCGCATGTTCCGCAATCACTCATCTTTCAAAACCTCCTGTTAATAAAAAAATGACTGTTTGGCCCCATGCCAGACAGTCAACCAAGTATACCTTTTTTTTCGCTGAAAATCAAACACCTTTTATATACCGAAGGGCATGGTCTGGTTCAACTCTTACTTCTTACCAGGTCAATGGCCCTTTGAAGCCTCTTCAGGCCCCTTCCCTTTCCAAGGACTTCAATGACCTCAAAAATCCCTGGGGAGATGGTGCTGCCGGTCAGGGCAACCCTTACAGGCTGAGCAAGGTCTTTCAACTTCAACCCCTTCTCTTCGGTTATATCCCTAAATACCTTTTCAATTCCGTCATGATTAAACTCCGCATCACTGATACCCTGAAGCCTTGCTACAATGGCTTCAAGTATGTCGGTAGATTCCGGTTTCAGGAACTTGGCAGAGGCAATTTCATCATATACCAGGTCTTCCCTGTAATAGAACTCTGCAAAGTCTGCCATCTCAAGGACGGTCTTGGCGCGCTCCTTTAATGTAATGACAACCTTTTCAATATCCGGTCCTTTGGAAGTTTCAAATCCCTTGGCTTCGAGGAATGGCGCTGCCAGGCTGCCGAGCTTATGGTTATCAGACTCCTTTATATAATGGGCATTCAACCAGAGGAGCTTCTCAGGGTTGAAGACGCCTGCCGACTTTCCTACGCTTTCAAGGTCAAAGACCTCTATAAGTTGAGCCCTGCTGAATATCTCCTGGTCCCCATGAGACCAGCCGAGCCTTACAAGGTAGTTAAACAAGGCCTCCGGCAGATAGCCCATGTCCCTGTAAGCCATGACAGAGGTTGCCCCGTGCCTCTTGGAGAGGCGCGTCTTGTCTGAACCCAGGATCATGGGGACATGGCCAAACTTCGGAACAGGGTATCCGAATGCCTCATACATCTGTATCTGCCTTGGGGTGTTGTTAAGGTGGTCGTCTCCCCTTATCACATGGGTCATCTTCATGGTGGCGTCATCTATCACAACGCAGAAGTTGTATGTAGGCCAGCCGTCAGAGCGGCGAATAACCAGGTCGTCAAGCTCTGCGTTTTCAACTACGACCCTCCCCTTGACCATGTCGTCCACAACTGTGAAGCCTTCATTTGGCGAAAGGAAGCGGACGGCAGCAGGAACATCCGGCCTCTTTGTATTCCCCCTGCACTTCCCGTCATATTTGGGCTTCTTCCCTTCGCTTAACGCCTTCTGCCTCTTTGCCTCCAGCTCCTCCGGCGAACAGGTGCAGTAAAATGCCTTCCCCTCTTTTATGAGCCTCTCCACATGCTCGTTGTATATATCAACCCTCTTCGCCTGGAAGAAAGGCCCTTCGTCCCAGTCCATCCCCAGCCAGCGCATACCTTCAAGGATGGCATTGGTCGACTCGTCCGTTGACCTCTCTTGGTCGGTGTCCTCAATCCTCAGAATAAACTTACCCTTAAAGTGCCTGGCAAAAAGCCAGTTGAATATCGCAGTCCTTGCACCTCCCACGTGAAGATAACCTGTTGGGCTCGGCGCGAATCTTGTTCTTACCTCAGTCATTGTAACCTTCCTTTAAGTTCGAGATATAATCTTTATACTCAATCTTAAACCACTTTTCAAGTTCATAAACCAGCTATTCTATGTTGGCCTTCAGTTTTCCTCCCCTCCACAACCCCAATCTCTTCCGGCGTGACGAGGTGCCTTTAACCGTCATCTTAATCATTCAATGCCCGAAGAAACTTTATTAACAGCTCTTCCTTAATTCTGAACCCCTTCTCTATAAGCTCGTACATCAGCCTTTCAATCTCCGTCTTTTTGAGTCTTCCTGCCCTGTATGATTCCCATAGTATTCCCAAGGTGCCTTTAGGTTCCAGTCCGTAAATGCGCGCAACCGATCTGGCCTTCGACTCGTCAATAAATATCTTTTTCAGGTTTAATCTAACGGCAAGACTTATTGCTGCCTTTTCGCCGGAACCGAGGGCAGGAGGAAAACTCTTTAGAGGGACGACCCTGACTGGCTCTATTCTTCTCGTTTCGAGATAATCGAGGATAAGGTGCGCATCAGCCTTCCCTTTTTTATGACCTGAAAGGACCTCGTCTTTTACCTGATTTGGTATTTGCAGAGAATAGTCATCCAGTAGGCGCAGACAGTTGATTTTTGCGAGAAATATTAATGGGGAGGCGTTGCAGACGGCTTTTACCGGCATTTAGCTCATGTCCTCTGCCAGTTCGGCCTTGGTGTAATCTATGTGGATGTCGGCGTTTTTCAGTTTGTCTATCATCTCCCACAGATCAACAGCAAGCATCTCAGCCGCCTTTTGCAGACTTATCTTGCGGTTTTTGTACAGATTAAGAACCTTCCTTTCACTGAGCAAATGTATTCCTTCATCAAGAGCTGCTGATATCAGGTCGTCAACCTTCATCCCCTGAATAGCTGACGCCTTTTCCGCCTTCCTAAATAAATTATCCTTCAGCTTGACAACCCTCATAATCTATACCTCCTCTCAGGTAATGTGTTTATTATATCACTATATTCATAAAAGGCATATTTCTCTTTACCCCTTTCCCTCCCGCAATCTTCTCCTCAGTCAAGCCCTGAGGCCGGTTCTTAAAAAGTGTAGCCGCGACACCAGTATATTTCACAGCACCAGAGTAGTTATGTGCTGCTGTATAAATCAAACTTGATATTTTCATATTTGTCTCTGAGAATATTTAGGAAGCTTGCACCCGATGATATTTTCCTTAAATCTGGTTCTGAGATTACGATTATTATTTTTTCTCTCTCCTGAAAGTATTTGATTATTTCTATTTCAGCGTCTTTTCGGCGTTTCTTTCCAGAGATTCCGTTCTTTGAAAACAATATACCAGTTTTGCATTTTGCACTGTCCAGCACTCTCATAAACTTGGCAACAGCAGTAAAGTTAGCTTTCTTTTTCCAATTCTTACATTCACAGATTATATATCGTCCAAGCTCGCTTCTGAAATCATAGAAAAATCCATCCATCGCACACAGAACATCGAGGTCTGTAGAATGTGTTTTGACGCGTTTTTTGACACGAGCCCCTGGGAGACACATTAAGAGATACTCTGAAAGGGTATAGTGGACCCCTCTGTCAAGACAATAATGAGTCGAGTTTAAGAGGGTAACC
>CAKKSC010000036.1 GCA_919902985.1 Desulfuromonadales bacterium
CATGCCTTACATACTACGGATAGTATGTGGTTGAGTCAAGTGGATACCCCTATTACTTAATAACAATAAATTCAAACTACTTGGATCGGTTAGTTCGCGCTTAAGAGGGTAAAGTTCTGTATCCAATACAGCTAAAAGTGTCTGATTTACGAAATAACTGGATTGAATGTCTGGTATCTTGCTAAGTTTATGAGCGGCTTCGCGGATTACTACTTTACCTTCGGCATGATCAATTAAAGGAAAAATAATATCATTCGTGGACGCTTTTGACTTATTTTTTTCGTTATAAAATGCTTCAAAGATTACACCGATAGATTGCTCAAAATCTTCTGAGGGAAATTTTCCAGTATACTTTTCTATTTCGGTTAGGTATTTCCGAGAGATCTCTCCAGATCTATCAGGGCGGCGCGAAATATCCTTAATTAATGATTTAAAATCAAAAGCAACAAAAGCATCTTTATTAATATCATTCATGACTGCTTCTTCCTTTCAACCATCTAATGCGGAGCTAAGCCGCCCCCGACGGGGCCGGTCTTGAGCGCCTTGTTCTCCCGGCGCGTAGCGACCGGGGGCGCTCCGGCTTAGCTCCGCATTCTCCAGGCGCGAAGCGCCTGGAGAACTACTTATTATCAAGTTTCTGTACTATACCAAAAGCGATAATAAAATGTAAACATTTTCACCAAAGAAGCTTTCTTACTTAGCGGTTTGTTCTACTGGGGACATGGTTTATGACAAAAAACACCAGATTCCAGCTCAAAAACTCTGCTGGAATGACATTTGGGGAGAGGAGGCTCGGAGGTAAAGAAATTAAGAAACTATCAGGCTTTTCCCTTCCATCTCTTTAGGAACAGGAAGACCAAGCATATCAAGCATTGTCGGGGCGATATCAGCCAGTATCCCTTCTCTTAGTTTTGCTCCTTTTCTCTCGTCGTCTACAAGGATAAATGGAACAGGATTTGATGTGTGAGCGGTATGGGGGGCGTGGGTTACGTAATCCAGCATCTGCTCGGCGTTTCCGTGGTCGGAGGTTATCAGTATCTTTCCGCCTCTTGCCCTAAGTGCTTCAACCACCCGGCCTACGCATGTATCAACTGCCTCAACTGCCTTCTTTGCAGCTTCGATAAACCCGGTATGCCCTACCATATCGGCATTGGCATAGTTGAGGATTATGACGTCATGCCTGCCATTTTCTATATCTGAGACAAGTTCTTTTGTGACCTCGAAGGCGCTCATCTCAGGCTTAAAATCGTATGTGGGGACTTCTTTCGGAGATGGTATCAGTTTCCTGTCCTCATTCTGATTAGGCTCTTCAACTCCTCCGTTAAAGAAAAAAGTAACATGAGCATACTTTTCGGTCTCTGCAATCCTCAACTGTCTTAACCCCGCCCTGCTTATGACATCCCCGAGCTTATTGGTGAGTTTCACTGGCGGGAATGCCACAGGGAGGCCGAAGGTCTCATCGTACTCCGTCATGCAGACAAAACCGGACAATGCCGGGACCTTCTTCCTCTCGAACCCGTCAAAGTTTTTGAAAGTAAGCGCCCTTGTTATCTCCCTTGTCCTGTCTGTCCTGAAGTTGAAGAATATAACTGCATCTTTATCACTTAAAACGCCGATTGGCGCCCCGTTTCTCTTTATGACAGTCGGCTTTACGAACTCATCACCTTCTCCCCTTGCATAGGAGTTTTCAACTGCCTGGGAAGCGGAATCGGCCTCCAGACCCTCACCAAGGACAACGGCGTCATAGGCCTGCTTCACCCTCTCCCACCTCTTGTCCCTGTCCATTGCGTAATACCGGCCTGTTACAGTTGATATCTCCCCGATGCCGACCTGTTTTATACGATCCTGCGTTGCCTTTATATAACCAAGGGCGCTTCTAGGCGGCGTGTCTCTGCCGTCGAGAAGGGCATGGATAAAGAGCCTTTCTATACCGTTCTTTTTTGCCATTTCAATCAGGGCAAAGAGGTGTTCTACATGGCTGTGGACCCCTCCGTCTGAAAGGAGCCCCATAAGATGGAGGGCTGAATGGTTGGAGTTGACTGCTGAAATGGCATCTAATAGAATCGGATTTTTGAAGAACTCACCCTCTTCTATCGACTTGCTTATCCTTGTGAAATCCTGATAGACGACTCTTCCTGCGCCTATGTTCAGGTGTCCTACCTCGGAGTTTCCCATCTGGCCCCTGGGTAGGCCTACAGAAAGGCCGGATGTATCCAGTGTTGTAGTAGGATATATCTTTGAGAGTTTATCTATAACGGGCGTATTGGCAGCAGTTATGGCATTGCCGTCAGCCTCCGGGTTGATCCCCCAGCCGTCCATGATGATAAGGCAGAGGGGGCCTTTCATGACCTGCCTATTCCCATGACGATCTCTCTGCCTTTTTCCAGTTCATCTATTGTCCGCTGAAAAGGAAGTGAAAAGGTATTGCACATCCCGCAGCTCGGACAGCATCCGGACCACTTGTTGAACTCCTTACCGCAGTTGGAACAAACGAACGGGATCACCATCCTCCTCTTATAATAAAGGGCCCTCTGGAACTCTCCCACTGACTTTTCATAACGGCCCCTTCTCCTGTATGCCTCTGCAAGGACGTAGTGGAGCTCAGGGAAATCGGCCCCTGATGCCTCTACCCTTAGAAGCTGCTCCAACGCCTCTTCCACCATCTCCAGCCGAAGGTATAGCTTCCCGAAGAAAAACCTGACAGTCAGGTCATCAGGTCTCTCAGCCAGGATATTACGGTACCCCTCCAGTATCCTGTCGGGCTGTTCTTCCTCTATCAGCATCTCCTCAAGCCTGTGAAGGAACACGATATCCCCGAAAGCGGCAAAGGCCTTTTCCCAAGTATCCGCGGCCTCTTCAAGCTTCCCTTTTTTATAATATGCATCTCCAAGCCCTATATACGAGGGTACAAAGGCCTTGTCCTGCCTAATCATCTCCTTAAAGACCTTCTCGGCCTTCTCTATCTCGCCCTCTTCCAATAAATGGTTTCCAAACTCATATTTAAAGCCAAGAAGTATCTTTACCTCCTGATCGCTCTTTTTCCTGTTGCTTGTCGTATATCGGATTATCTCCTTCTGTGTCTCGCAGGCATCTTCCCACCTCTTCACATTTCTATAAATATCCCGGAGATCCCTTAGCGCCTCAATATTGGTTGGATTTATGTCTATAATATTCTCAAGGGTACTTATGGCATCGTCCATCCTCTGTGCCTTTTTATAATCCGTAGCCAGATGAGAAAGCAGCACAGTGTGGTTCGGTTCCAGCAATCTCGCCTTGCTCAAAACTTTTATGGCATCGTCATAATTTTCTTCCTTGAAGTAAACTCCTGCCAGCTGGATATATGCGTCAATATTCGTGGGGTCTTTTTCTATATACCTGGTTAAAAAATCCTTGGCCTTATCTCTGTCCCCTTTTCTTAATGCCTCGATCCCCTGCTTGTAAAGCTCCTGGACAACCCCTCTCTTCTTCTCCCTCCTCCTTAACCTCCACTTTTCCAGTGCCCTCTGAAGGTCGTAAGCCATGTAACTGACAAAAACGACAAATCCGCCTAAAAAGAAAGATATAAAGGCAAGCTGGACTGCAGGAATAGTGTATTGGCTTTCCTTGGAGAGGAAGAACACTACCTGGGCGCTGTTGTGATAGGACAGGTAACCAAATGCAAGGACGACTAAAATGAATACCAGAAATACGAATCTTAGCAACATGCTATCTCTTCCCTTCTGCGCCGTTCTGGCATTTTATGCATAAAGGGGCCTCAGGTTTAACGCCCAACCTTTTCTCCCCAACCGGTTCACCGCAACTCTGACAGGTCCCGTAAGTTCCGTTCTTTAACCTGAAAAGGGCATCGTCTATCTCCACGATCTGCTTCTTTTCTGTCTCACTCAATGAAACAAGAACCATCCTGTTGTAAGCTATTGAACCTTCGTCGGCAAGATCAGTAACCCCGTCTCTTCCAAACTCCTGGGCTGCCTCTAAATTGTGCTTTGAGGCGCCCAATATCTCCTCTCTCCGTTTAAGGAGTAGCTGCCTGAATCTCTCGACTTCCTTTATGTCCATGATCATCTCCTTCATTTATGGTACGGCTCCCCTTTTATTATAGTGAATGCCCTGTATATCTGCTCAAGGAGGAACACTCTTACCATCTGGTGCGTAAATGTCATGGGAGAGAGCGACAGGATCAAATCTGCCCGTTCCCTTACCTTTTCCCCTAATCCCAGGCTTCCGCCGACGACAAACGACATCTCCTTTGCGCCGCTGTCCATCCCCTTCTGTATAAACCCTGCCAGGCCTTCAGATGAGAGCCCTTTCCCCCTTTCATCCAGGGCTACAAGGAGCGAACCAGGAGAAACCCTTTTAAGTATCCGGTCTGCCTCTTTTCCCTTTATCTTGAACTGATCAGCCTTGGCAGTTACTGCCTCGTCTTCAACTTCTACAAGCTCGATCTGGAAATATCTGGATATCCTGTCCCTGTAAGTCTCTATCCCTTCCCTGAGATATCTATCCTGGAGCTTACCGACAAAGATCGTCTTTATCTTCATGCCGCTTTGTTAGTTCCGGCCTTTACAGCCTTTCTCCTTCGCACCTTCTTGGCGTCGTGCCAGAGCCTTTCCAGGTCGTACAACTCCCTGATAGGCCCATAGAATACATGGATTATCACATCGTCGTAATCCATCAATATCCATTTCCCCTCGTTGTATCCCTCGATCCCTACAGGGAGTATCTTGTGCTCCTTCATCTTGTCCTGGATACTGTCTGCAATGGCCTGTACCTGCCTGTCTGATGCGCCGCTGGCAATTATAAAATACTGGGTGAAGTCGGTGACTTCGGCCACATCAAGGATAACAAGATTTTCCGCATGTTTCTCCTCTGCCGCCTCGGTGCAGAGCCTGTACTTCTTTTTTGCATCCAAAAAAACCTCCTTAAAATCAAAAAACTCTTTTTTTACCAGGCACAGAGTAACTCCCTCCATCCCCCTCTTAACTTAAAGAGGGGGAGCGAGGGGCGTTAATATCTCCTCTGCGTCTCCACGTCTCAGCGGTTCATATAGGTTTTTATTTATATAGGCCGTGTTTTTTAATATACTCTTCCACCTTATCTGGAATCAAGTATTTTACAGACTTGCCTACTTTCAGCCTCTTCCTGATATCAGTTGATGATATGTCCAGAAGAGTTACCTCTAAGAAATTCAGAGAATGACCGGATGGATGCATATAACAACCTTTCCCCGCATCATAACAGAAGTCACTTCTCACTTCAAGGGGAAGCGACTCCCCAAGCGACTTCTTTTCATAACCAGGTCTATTCACTATTATGAAGTTGCAGAGGGAAAGGAACCTCCTGTGGTCCTTCCAGCCGCCGATCTCCGAAAAGGCGTCCACTCCGATTATGAAGTAAGTCTCAATATCCGAGGCCTCTTTTTTAAGGGCCTCAACAGTGTCAATGGAATAAGAGACCCCCCCTCTCCTGACCTCAATATCCGAAAGGTCAAAGTGAGGATTATCCTCAATGACGTTCCTTGCCATCTCCATCCTGTGATTAGGGGATGCCACATCCTCCTTTCTAAAGGGCGGGATGGCAGAGGGTACAAATAAGACCTTGTCTAAGGCGAAGGCCTCCATTGCCTCCTCTGCAGAGCGCAAGTGGCCGAAGTGTATAGGGTTCAGTGTACCTCCGAATATTCCAATCTTCATAATAATCTCCAGAAAGGCTAAAATGGATATACATGGGTTTAAAATAAATGTCAAACTATCCCTTGTACAGGGCAAACGCATTTAAACTTCACGTCCACAAAGGATTTTGCTCGGATAGTCAT